>CAKKSB010000114.1 GCA_919903055.1 Gammaproteobacteria bacterium
CACATACCCCACGTGCACCCGTCCGAAAAACGGCAGCATGTGGTGTTCGCACTGGGAATAAAATTCGACGTCCTTGACGATCACCATCTCGTTGCAATCGTCGACGAACAGCGCGCCCTGCACCACGTCCTGCACGGTCTGGCCGTAACCGCTGGTGAGAAAACTCAAGGCGGCGGCGATGCGTTCCGGCGTGCGTTTGAGGCCGTCGCGCTCGGGATTTTCACCCAGCCCCACCAGCAGCTCGCGCACCAGGGGCGCCAAGGCCTGTTCCTGCGGCGTGACGGGCTCGGCCCGGGCATCGTAACGGCGTAGGCCGCTGACCTGCGGTTTCTGGCTCATGAGTGTCTCCGCATTGCAGTGAAAAAGATTCGGTGCCGTCCGGTCCGTGGAACCGGCGGGACTGGCTATATGGATTAGTGAAACTCGAAGTATATACCAGAGCGGCGGGATACGATGATCGGGCAAGCACGGCGGCCTTTCAACCTCACGGAAACAGGTATAACTCGCCGCGGCCTGGGCCGCCGTGCGCGCCTCTGCCATACTCACCGCCATCATCACGAAGGACGGGGTATCCGGCGATGCGCTTAATCACCTGCGACTATCGCGGACAAATCCACATAGGCGCGGTGGAGGGCGAGACCGCCGTCCTGCCCGCCCGGGATGGGACGGCGGCCGATGACATGCTCGGTCTGATAGCGGCCGGCCCGCCGTACTGGCGGCGTTTCGCCGCCGAGGTGGTCGCGAGTCCGCCGCCGCACCGGGTGCCGCTCAGCGAGCTGACGCTGTTGGCGCCCATCCCGCGCCCGCGCAAAAACATCATATGCCTGGGTTTGAATTACGCCGACCACGCCGCGGAGTCCCTCGCCGCCCACGGCCGCGAACTCGTGTTGCCCGAACATCCGGTGGTGTTCACCAAGGCCGTCACCAGCGTCACCGGGCCTACGGCCGATATCACGCTGGACGAGGCGGTGACCACGCAACTGGATTGGGAAGTGGAACTGGCGGTGATCATCGGCCGCGGCGGCCGGGGCATCGCCGCCGAACGCGCGCTCGAGCATGTCTTCGGCTACACGGTGATCAACGACCTGTCGGCCCGCGACCTGCAATTCCGCCACAAGCAATATTTTCTCGGCAAAAGCCTGGATGGTGCCTGTCCGATGGGACCGTGGATCGTCACCGCCGACGAGATCGCCGACCCCCAGCAACTCGACCTGCGTTGCTGGGTCAACGGCGAGTTGAAACAGGCGGCCAATACCCGGCGGCAAATATTTTCCATCGCCGAAACCATCGCGGTGTTGTCGCGGGGCATGAGCCTGGAACCCGGCGACATCATCGCCACCGGCACGCCGGCCGGGGTCGGTTTCGCCCGCACCCCGCCGCAGTTTTTGCGGGCGGGCGATGTGGTGGAGTGCGAGGTGGAAGGCATCGGCCGGCTGCGCAATCGGATCGTCGCCGGCGGCGGATAGGATTGCCCCCCAAACCTTCCCCCTGAAGAGAAAGGGAAACAGCGTCACCCGCGCGGGCCGACATCCCGAAATGCGGGTTGCGAATCGGCCCGTGGCTATCGGTCCACGCCGGCACGAAGGTTCAAACGACGGTATATATTTTTATCGATGCGGGTCCGCGACCCGATTTGCTCGGCGTGCTTACGGCCGCGGCGGAAACTTCGCCACCAATTCCTTGCGCTGATCGCCGCGTAGCACGGTGAGCGGCAGCCAAGCGCCGGGGAGCATGGCCTGCACCTTGGCGATGACGTCGTCCACTTCCGCGACACGATGGCCGGCGATTTCCACGATGCGGTCGCCTTCCTTGACACCGCTGGCCTCGGCCACGCTGCGTTCGATGAGTTTCACCACTTTGACACCGCCTTCGATGGGCTCCAGAAACACGCCCAATCTCGGCTTATCCGGTTCTTGCTCCGCGGTGTCCGGCGCCAAACCGAACACCGCGTAAGCGAAACCGGGCACCATTTCCTCGCAAGCGATTTGCTCGTCCCAAGGAATGAGAGAGGCCGTGTCGGCCATCCCCAATTCCGTCAGCTGATGCGGCACGCCGAAGTCGTAGACCATGTGGCCGGTACCCATCAATCCCACCACTAAAGGCGCGTGCTGACGTTTGGCCACCGCGGCGAGCGCCTCGGCCATGGCGCGGTCCCACAGCAGTTGGCCCTCGACGAAACGTTGGAACGCCTGCTTGTCCTCGTCTTTCAACTCGCCGGGCGGCCCGCCGTGCGAAGCTTGGGGACGGTGGGCGGCGAAACTGTTCGCCAGCATTTCCAGATAGTCGCGGCTGGCCGGCGCGGGATCGCTGATACCTTGCCGCGCCGCGGCATCGATGGCGGCCCACCCTTTGGCGCGCACCTCGCCCAGCAAGACGGGATTGACGTTGATGGCGTGCATCGGGATACGATTGATGCGGGCGAAATGAAAAATGGGCAGATAAAGGCCGGCATCGAAACGCCAGCCGCTTTGCCAATGGGTTTGTTGCAGGAATTCCTTTTCGGTCAATTCGCCGGCCACCCAGCGGTCGAGCACCGGTTGCGCTTCGCGGGGAAACATTTCCAGCCCGATCGCCAGCGCGGGTTGCAAGGCGAACAGGCCGGCGAGCATTTGCAATTGCCAGCGGTGGTGATCGGCATTGGTGTGATGCTCGCCCAGCAGCACGATCCGCCGCTGGCTGAGCTGTTTCAACAGCACATCGTTGGCGACGGGTTTGCCGTCCTCCATCCGCAGCCATTCGCCCGGTTTGATGCAGGCGGGCATTGCCTCCGTCCATCCCGGCCGGCCGCCCAGCAGACACACGGCACCGAACAGCATCGCCATTAGCGGCCATCCGCCGCGCGTCCGTTTTATCGTCATGCCGCGTCCCTCTCCTCGTGCCTCGTCCCCGGCCGCGTGGCCGCGCCAAAAAATCAAGATAACCGACTCCTCCATCGTGGGCAAACGGCGTCGCGTAGCGGTTCAGCGGACGCCGGCCCCGCTCATCAAGCTCTGCATCACGGCGTCGAGCGCGCGATCGAACATTCCGATCTTTTCCACTATGCGCGCGCGTCCCGCGCGCAAGTCGGCGGCTAATTCGGCGAGATTATGTTCCACCACCACTTTGTAGCGGCGATCGACGAATACATATTGGCCGAGCACCACGCTCTTCCAGCCCAGTTTGCCGCGGCGCCGTTTATCGCCCTGGACGAACTCCAGCCAAGTACTCACGGCCATCGTCCGGGCCTGCTCGGTAAACTCGTCTTCAACCAGCTCTTCCGCGAACTCGAATGGCGACTCCTCCAGCGTGGCCGGCGCGGACCTGAATTCATCACCATGCGCCGGCCGTGCCAGATCGGCGGCCGCATCTTTATCGTCAACCGGAGCCATGGCTTGCTGGATGGAACGGATCATGTCCGTCACGTCCTGGGAGGCCGGTGCACGGTCCGGCAGCGCCGGGGCCGCTACACCGACGTCGGGCGGCGGCGCCTCGCCGCGCAAACAAGCCATGTGGATGGGCTGCAAACCGTTGAGCACCGCATCCATCTCCGCCGGCTGGCAACCGACGGCGCTCATGCCGTCTTGCAGCCCGCTCAATAACCGCGGCAACAAGGCCACCATGCGCCGCCGCTCATCGCCGCTGGGCTTGGGTTCCACGCTCCACAATAAATCGTCCATCAATTGGACGCGACGCCGCCACGAATCGCCTTCGGCGTCTTCGTCGGCGGCCACTTGTTCCAAAGCCCGCCGCCAGGTGTTGCGCAAAAAATCGCGTACCAGGCGCGGCGCTTCGACCCCATCCAAACGTAGCTCGACGGTTTCAAAAGCGCGTTTTTCGGGAACGATCAGTTCTTCGGCCATCGCAGTCCGCGGCGATTCTTCCTGCACCGGTTCCTCATCGTCCACCTCGACGGTCAGAAAAGCGGTGAAATCGGCGAGCAGCTCGGCGAATACACTGGGATCGGTTTGATACTCTTTCAGTACCCGGCCGACCAAGTATTCCATCTTCTCGAAACGGCGCTGTTGTGTAAGCGGCTCTTTGTCGTTCCAACCGATGCTGGCGTGACCCAGGCTGTTCAACAAGCGGCGAGCGGGGTGTTGTTTGTTGGCGAAGAATTCCTTGTCGACGATGGCGACTTTGAGTATGGGAATTTGCAGTTGATTGAGCAAACGCTTCACCGACTCCGGAATACTGGTCTCGTCGAGTATGAACTCGAAGATCATCCCGATGACGTCGATGGTGTTGTCGGTGACCGGATCGATGGTCTTGCCCAGCGCCGAATCGCCGATCCGCTCCAATAAACTCGATTTGATATAAGCGATGGCGGCGTGGCCCGCCGTCATCTCCGGCGGCGGAGGCGGCAGCTGCTGCAATAAAGACAACCCTTCGATCAACACCGCGGCCGCCACCGGCGCTGCCGGGAGCGCACTACCGCCGCCGCTACCAGCAATGCCGTGGCCGGTGCCGGCCGCGCCGCCCGGCATTGACCCGCCGCCCACCGCCGTCGCGCCGCCGTATTTTTTGAGATTCATCAAGCGTTGCAGGGTATGGTAGACGTCCGCGCCGTCGCCTCCCGCCTCGCCGCCCATCATCCCCGGCAGGGAAGAAACGGGTACCGGCAGCAAGCTGTTACCGGCGGCCATGCCCGTCGCTTCTTCGGCGGCGTGGGGACGTTCCGCGGCGGCGTTCGAACGCACCGGCACCGCGGACTTGAGCTGCGGCAATATCCCGGCATCGGCCAGCACGCCGTTGAGCTTGTCGTAGAGTTCGCCGAAGTTTTTCGCCGCGTGTTTTTCGAAGAGCTTATAGATAATCAACTTGATCTCGACGCCGAGTTCAATGCCGCCCAGCGCGTCGCGAAACGCGTGACAAATCGCGTCGGGCGCCAGCGGATGGGTCTCCCCTTCAAAGGTGACGCCCTCCGCCAGCAAGGTATACCGTTGACTAAGCCCGTACAGGCCATTGCTGAATCGTTCCTGAGCCTTGCCGACCATTCCTTCGACGGCCAGTGATTCTTCCAGTTCTTTTTCGCCGATCAGAGACAAGCCGCCGCTCTGCGGCGTACGGCCGCCAGGCTTACCCGCCGCCGTCACCAACGCGCGACGCAAACGATGGTCGTGTTCCCGCAGCGCACCGTCGAGAAAAGCCTGGGCTATGGCCTGGCGCTTGATCCGTAATTCGCGCAGCGCATCGAAATAGCGGGCAGCGCCGCCATCCGCCTCGCCCTGCTGATTGCTGCGGTCGAACAGGAGATCATCGGTTTTGTCGAACACCTCTTTGATCGATTCCCGCAGGGTGTTCTCGGCGATTTGCCGGCAGCGCAGCAGCAATGCCCGTTCCTGGGAAACCCCGCTCTCCCGCGGACTTCGCGCACCGATATTCACTACCTTGTCACGCTCTCCCATAGGTACTCCGACTGTCATCCTTTCAAACCAAAGGTAATATTTACATTACTTATCGGCCGCGTAAGGGGTTTCTTTCAGTCCGCTTCATTTCTTAGCGCCTAGTGCCGTCTCTCTTCGGAGACGATATTTTTATTATATAATTCAATATATTAATATCTAGTTGGGCAGGTACGTCTCTCAGGGGCGACTCTTTGATAAGGGAAAACCCTTTTTTTCGGGGCGGGGGCGATTATTTTTTAAACAAGCTATTGATATTTAATGGATAGATATTTATTGGCATATCGCTTGCTATCTTGTAAGTATCCGGCGGAGGGCTCCCCGTCCCCCGGCGGACCTTCCTGGATACCCGTCCCACCCACGGTTTCCCTGACCGCGAAGGGTATCCTGAACCAACTGTAGAGCGTCTTCGTTCATCCCTCCTTGAGCGATCGCGCTGCCCTAACCGGGCAGCGCTTTTTTTTACGCGGAGCTTAAACGGTCCACCGAGGATCGTAACGATAAAAGCCCGCGAGTTGCGGATAAAGCGAGGGAAAGCATTCCGCCACCACGGCGGGCGTTTCGAAGAACGCTTCGGTCATCACCGCAAAAAATTCCGCGGGATCTTCCGCGCCGTAGGGATCGAGTATCACCGCGTCGTCGCGGTCCACTTGTTCGCAAAAGGCGTGGTACGCCGCGGACCACGCTTGCGCCCAATCCTGTACGCGCATCTCGCGGTGCAGCGGAGGAAACCCGTTGGCATCACCGTTGAGCATATCGAGCTTGTGGGCCATTTCGTGGATGACCACGTTGTAGCCGTCGCGCTGCGGCGCGGATTCCTCGACATCGGCCCGCGATAATATCAACGGGCCGCGGGTCCAAGCCTCGCCGGCCGAAACCTGCCGCCAACTGTGCACTACCCCGGCCTCGTCCATCTCCTGATGGCGGGTGACGAAGGTATCGGGATACACGATCACTTCCCGCCAACCGGTGTAATAATCGATATCCAAATGGAGTATGGGCACGCAGGCTTGAACGGCGATGAGCAGGCGCAGCTCATCGCTGATTTCACCGCCACCGGCGGCGGCGAAGCGTTTGGCACGCAGAAAAAACACCGCCTGCTCACGCAACCGGGCCAGCGCAGCGGCCGGCCACTCTTCCAGCAAGCCCACGCTCCGCACCGCCGCCGCCCACTGTTCGGCCGTAAAACCGGGATCACGCAAGGCGCGCCGCCGCCACCAGGCCTTCACGCCCAGCATTCACGGCCCTGGCGTCTTCGCCTGTTCACCTTGCGCATCGGAATACGGCCATCCGTTACATATCCACTCCGGCGCCGCGCAAGGCCGTGCGCACCGCGTCGGTGGCGTCGAGGACCATACGAATCGCGACCGGATAATCTCCCTGCTTGGCGGTGAGCCCGGCTTGTTGCACCATCCATTGCGCCTTGTCCATCAAGGCCAGCATTTCGGAAATGGTTTGCGGCGGCGGCGAACGCATGTCGATGGCGACGGGAATCAAATCCGCGTAGCCCTGATAACGCTGCAGCTCATAGTGGTACTCGCCCTCGGCGGTATCGATTTTTAATTCATGGACGAGAGTGCGGTGATTGAGCATGCCGCGCAAGGCGCCGGTGATCGCCTGCTGGGCATTAATCAAAAAGGCGTTGGCGGTCACGTAGTCGCCGCCCAGCGCGGCGCGATCGCCGTCGCGTACCCAGCCCGCCACCGTATCGGTATCGAAACCCACTACCGCGGTCTTGCCTTCCTCGGCGCTCAAACGGCTCGAGTTGCGTTGATGCGCCTGCTGGAACACCTCGATGCCTTGCCGCAAGGTCTGATAACGCAGTTGTTCGGCGCGGCGGTCGTCTTCGTCATCGCTGGGCAAGCGCCGCGAGGCCTCCATCAGCAGCGCCATGACTTCCCGCGACCACTGCTCGGCCTGCGCGGTATCGCCGGCCTGCGCCGCCGTCTTAGCTTTGGCCAAGCGGGCACGCAATTGCGACAGCAATTGCTTTACTTCGGGATCGGCTGAGGCGGTCAATCGCAAACCGGTCTGCGATCGCAGCAAACTCTCGATATAAACCAGTCGTTGCGCCACCGGCGTGGAAGACTGCACTCCGCCCGGAGCGCGCGCCGCCACCGGCGTGGAAGCGAAGACAGGGTTATTCGCTCCGCACATGACGCACCAGATCATCACGCCCAACCTTAAACCCCGCGCGGGACGCCCGCCGCTCAACTTCATGAAAAACATATTGCCTCGCTGTTTGATGCTGACGTTTAAATTGCCACTGCTCTGCCGCATCCCAGCGCCGAATCAGGCTTACGTCCTGACACCTTTGTTAATCACCCGAACTCTCAACCGCGCTTACAACGCCAGAAATTTTCTTGGCGTGCTTGGCGGCGAACGTCGCTTCTTGAAAACGAACGCCCTTAAAACAGATATCCCAGCGTGAACATCGAAATATCCTCGTCCACTATCGTGTATTCCACTTCGACGCGGGTTTGATTATCAACCCGGTAACCCATCCCCAGTCCCGCGCTGACGCCGTTTTCTTTATTCTGCAAATTCACCCCCGCGGCGTTGAAGGTCACTTGCTCATGGAGAGCACCCGCTTTCAATTTAAAATAAACCTTGGCGGAACTGCGATACACCCCGTACAAAGCCAAGGTGGTCATATCCCATTCCACATCGGACAGTGCGGTCTCGCCGGGAAACAAGGTGGTGGTGAGCTCCGCCTCGATCGCGAAAGCGCGGCCGTAACCTACCGTGAGGCCGCCGATATAAGCCTCCTCCAACTCATCGACGTTCGGCATCAGCGCCCCGGCCTTGATTCCGAAATAGGCCGCCGAATCATCGCCGCGCGCCGCCGTGGCGAAAACCAGCGCCGTCGAACACAACAGCATGGAAAGTTTTTTTAAATTATTCACCATCGCTCCTGTCTGCCTGTCGGTCTCAGATAATATCGAGCACATTTTCGGGCGGACGCCCCAACACCGCTTTACCGCCCGCCACCACGATCGGCCGCTCGATGAGCAGCGGGTGTTCCACCATGGCCTTGATCAGCCCGGCATCGCTCAACGTCGGATTGTCCAAACCCAGCGACTTGTAAATTTTTTCCTTAGTGCGCAGCAATTGTCGAGGCTTGAGTTGCAACGCTGCCAATAACTTTTTCAGCGCGGCGGCATCGGGCGGCACATTGAGATAGTCGACGATGACCGGCTCGATGCCTTGTTCGCGCAACAAGGCCAAGGTCTCGCGCGACTTGCCGCAGCGCGGGTTGTGATAAATCGTGACCTTCATGATTAACCCTTCCTCAGATGCGCGTCATTGTAGCGCATCGCGCCGAATAGACTGTCCGGCCCGGAGGGTGATCGGCGCCACGGCGTATTAGTCAAGGCTCGGACACAGCGGGCGGCACGCCCAGCAAACCGTCGAGCTGACCCGCGTTTTCCAGCCGTTGGAGATCCGCATAGCCGCCGATGGCCCGGCCGTTGATGAATATCTGCGGCACGGTGAACCTCCCGCCGGCGCGTTGCGCCATCGCGTCGCGCGCCTCGTCGTCGCCGTCGATGGCATATTCGACAAAGGCCACGCCTTTGTTCCGCAGCAGGCGTTTCGCGGCCATGCAATACGAACAATAACGCCAGGTATAAATCTCCACATGGGCGCCCGCCGGCAGCGCCTCCTGATTCACGTCACTCATTTGTTACTCCGCCCCACTACTCACCACTACCGACCTCCGCCGCGCCGGATCGCTTCATTTCATAACGGCGCCGTGACCGGAACGTTGATCCGATGGCGCCGGCCATGCCTCATTATTTTGAGACCGCGGCTGGGCGCGCAGCAAATCCTTAATGGTTTGTTCGGCCAACGCCTCACCGATCGCTGCGTCGACTCGCCGCATCACCGTCGCTATCTGTTCAAGTTCAGCACGATCATTCCAGGCCGCCTCGGCGGAATCGTCGCCATGGCGGACCGCCGCCAACACTTCACGGAGACTGATGGTTTCGATGTCCCGCGCCGGATAATAACCGGGCGGCGCATCGCCGGTCCGGCTGATGAAACCCTGTCTTTCCAAAATACCCAGCGGATATTGCAAGGACCGCGGCGCGATGCTCAAGATCTGCGCCAGACGCTCCAATGTCCACGGTCCGCGATTGTAATAATAGTTATACCCGATCATCAGCATGAGCAGTATCGCCAGGCGCTCCCGCTCCTGATTGCTGAGCGGCTGCTTATCGTGGCGGGTGTTCAAGAAGGCCGGATGCTGCTGGTAATAGGCGATCTGCGCGCCCAACAACACGATCAACCAGCTGAGATAAAGCCAGATCATGAACGTGATGAGTATGGCGAAACCGGAATAGATGGCGGTGTATTGGGTCGAAGACGCCACGAAAGCCGCGAACAGCCAGCCGCCGGTTTCCCATAATACGCCGGCGATCAAACCGCCGGTGAAGGCCGCGGAAAAATTCACCTTAGTATTGGGAATGAAGAGGTAAATAAAAGTGAAGGCGGCGCAAACCAGCACATAAGGCAGCACCGCGCCGGCGATCGCCACCAGCGTACCGATCGGTTCGACGGCCACCAGCCGCTGCACCAGGTCCGTACCCATCACCGCGGCGGTGATACCCAAGGCTGAAAACACCAGTACTGGCCCGACCAAAATCACGCTCATATAATCGCTGAAACGCCGCACCAGGCGCCGGGGCTGATCGATATGCCAAATGAAATTGAAGGCGCTCTCGATCTTCTGCACCAGCGACACCACGGTGTAGATCAGCATTGCCAAACCCAGTGAACCCAGCACGCCCACTTCCACGTTTTCCACGAAATCGATGATGCGCTGAGTGAACTCCGGCCCCTTTTCGCCGAGTGGTGACAGCACGTTCAACAGCAAAGGCTCCACCTGGTTGTGAACGCCGAATGCCTTCAAAACCGAAAAGCTCACCGCCAGGAGCGGCACCAGGGACAATAAAGTGGTGTACACCAAACTCATGGCGCGCAGGGTAAGATCGCCTTTCGCCATCTCAAGGGTAATGGCCTGAATGATACGCACGGCATTGACGGCCGTCCGCCGCGGCCACGACAAGCGACCGAGCGCCGTTCTCCAAATCGCCCGCTGATAAACCTCGCGGAGCCGGGTGATGATCTGTTTAAACATATTCGTCCTACTCGTTTAACTCGCGGCCAGCGCGAGGCCATCTTATCGACCCTGACACCGAGCCGGCATCGCCAGTATTAAAAACTTCCGTACGTTCAATGCATTAATCGCACCAAGCGAGTACCCGCCCGCGCACCGCTACGCCTCGGCCGACCCCTTTGGTAAATCAATCCGTACCGAACCCGCGCCCCGGTCCCAGCGTTCAAGCATTCTTCCCCCCAGTCGATATCCAACGTGGGAGTGATGACGGATGTTCCGTTCCTGCCCTAAGCAACGGGACATGCTTCGAAACCCTAGCCTAGCTCGATAGCGCGGGCGCTTAGCTGTATGAGGGATATCCCGCCGGCGACGCCCTCCATTCGCGTTCGCATTCGATATGGACACGGCTGACGATGAGCATGATTGACGGAAGCAACGACGCACAGAAAAAACCCAATCCGGAACAACTCAAGCGCCAGCTCGAGTTTCAAGTCCGGCTCAACGCGGTCATTCACCGTATCCAGGAATCCGCCAATTTCCGCGATGTGATGCCGGAAATCGAGGAAGATTTACTTTCATTGCTCAACGCCGAGCGCATCACCGTTTATCAGCGCTCGCGCACCGAACCGGCCTTGGTTTCCAAATACAAGAGCGGCAATGAAATCAAAGAAATTCGGGTCGCGCTCTCCACTTCGTCCATCGCCGGTTATGTGGGACTCAATCAAAAACCGGTGCGCATTACCGACGTTTATAACGCCGAAGAACTGACTAATATTCACCCCAATTTACGTTTTGACAAGTCTTACGATCTCAAAAGCGGGTTCCGTACCCAGTCGATGATCGTGGTGCCCATCAAATCCAAGGACGTCTTATTCGGGGTGATCCAAGTACTCAATCGCCGCGGCGGCGGCGCGTTTACCGACGCGGAATTGCGCAACACCATCAAATTGGGTTTTTTCCTCGGCAACCAGTTCCGCTACGAATTGGGCGGCACCCGCGATCCGTACGAATATCTGGTGCAATCGGACAAACTCACCCAACAGCGCCTCGATGAATTCAAGCAACGCGCGCCCAGGGAAGGCACGTCGGTCACGCACTTGCTGCTTACCGAAGCCAACCTCAGCGCCGCGGAAATCGGCGCTTCGCTGGAACGCTATTATCAAGTGCCGTACATGGGCTACGACCCGGAAGTGGAAATACCCAAGGAATTGCTGAAGGGCATCAACGAAGCCTATCTCAAAAAAGAATGCTGGGTGCCGATTCAAGGCGACCGCAATGAAGTGGTGGTGTTGATCGACGATCCCACCGACGACCGCCGCATCATGGAAGTCCAACGCGTATTGCGCGCCCGCAATTACGTCTTCAAGGTCGCGCTGGCTGAAGACATTCGGCAATTTCTCGGCGAAACCCCGCTCAACCTCGACGGCAAGGTCGACATCAACGAATTGGTCGACCGCCTCAATGAAGAAGGCATCGAGGGCATCTCCGATGACGAGGTGGATGCGGTCGATGAAAACGAGGCCACCGTCATTCAGCTGGTGAATCAGCTGATTCGTGAATCCTATAACGCGCGCGCCTCCGACATCCATATCGAACCCGGCAAAGGCAAAGTGCCGTCTTCGGTGCGCATCCGCATCGACGGTCAATGCCAGCGCAGTCTCACTATCCCGGCCAGCCATATCCGCGCCGTGGTCTCGCGCATCAAGATCACCGCCGGCATGGACATCTCGGACCGCCGCCGTCCACAAGACGGCAAGTGCGTGGTGAAGATCAAAGGCAAACCCATCGAGTTGCGCGTCGCCACCATCCCCACCGTCAACGGCGAATCGGTGGTGATGCGTATCCTCGCCTCGAATAAACCGCCGCCGCTCGATCAGCTCAACTTCGCCGAACGCACGCTGCGCGAGACCAAGGCCCTGGTGGAACATCCCCACGGGATTTTTCTGGTGGTAGGTCCGACCGGTTCGGGCAAGACCACCACGCTGCACGCCATCCTCGCGCACATCAATACACCGGAGCGCAAAATCTGGACCGCGGAAGACCCGGTGGAAATCACCCAGCCCGGTTTGCAGCAAGTACAAATGAACAAAAAGGCGGGACTCACTTTCGCCGCTGCGCTGCGCTCCTTTCTGCGCGCCGATCCGGACGTCATCATGATCGGCGAGATGCGCGACCAGGAAACCGCCGAGGCCGGCGTCGAGGCGTCACTCACCGGCCACTTGGTATTCTCCACTTTGCACACCAATTCCTCGGCGGAGACCATCACCCGTCTGCTCGACCTCGGCATCGACCCCATCAGTTTTTCCGACGCGTTTCTGGGCGTAATGGCACAGCGGCTGGTGCGTACCTTATGCGAAAAATGCAAAAAACCCTATCAACCCGACGTCGATGAGCTGACATTGATCCGCCGTTATTACGGCGAGGAGCATTTCGCCGAGATCTGTCCCGATTCCAGCAAAGCCACTCTTTACAAAGCGCCCGGCTGCCCGGCCTGCGACGGCACCGGTTATCGGGGGCGCACCGGTATCCACGAATTGCTGGTGTCCAGCCGCGGCATTAAGGATCTCATTTATCACAAGGGCACAGCCGAGGAACTACAAGCCTTGTCCATGAAAGAAGGCATGCGGACCCTGATGCAGGACGGCATCACCAAGATGTTCAAGGGCCAAACCGATCTCGCCCAAGTGCGCAAGGTCGCCGCTAAATAAACCCTTCGCCGGGACAGGTTACAGTGCCTGTGCTAGACTTTGTCTAGTTGCGCAGCTAATCCACATCCTCTATTAAAAATAGCGCACTTCAAGGTGATAACTGCCCGTATGAACAGCGATTCTTCCTATAGCATCAAAGTCCTGGTCGAACCATTCTATGTCGAGGAACAATCGGTTCCCGCGGAGAATCGCTTTGTCTTCGCTTATACCGTCAGCATCCAAAATCTGGGACGGGTACCGGCTAAACTGATCTCCCGGCATTGGATCATTACCGACGCCAACGGCAAAACTCAGGAGGTGCGCGGCCAAGGCGTGGTGGGGGAACAACCCTATCTGCGGCCGGGCGAGGCCTTTCAATATACCAGCGGGGCGGTGCTGGATACGGCGGTCGGCACGATGCGCGGTACGTATCAGATGGTGGGTGACGATGGTAACCACTTCGACGCGGATATCCCGGTCTTTACTTTATCGGTGCCGCGTACACTGCATTGACTTAAGCGGGCATGTGCGCGCCGGCTTCAACAGGCAAGTTTATCTAATTCCCATTGCACCAGTTGCGCCGCCTGTTCGCGGGTGTAGAAACAACCGCCTCGGACGAAACCGGCCACCACCGACGCTTTCACCGCCACCGGTCGGCCCGACTGGTCGCGTCCCGCCACCCAGTCATCGGGTAAGCCGTCGAACTGGTGTACCGCCGCCGGTGTCCCCTCGGCGTTGCACGCCATGAGAAAGCGGCCGTTATCGCGGTTAAAAAAAGCCGGACGGAAACCCAGACTCCGGTTTTCTTCGCTTACACCCCCAGTATCGCGGAAACTTGCCGATACCTCGGAGAGGTCGTCATAGGTCATCATCTGTCTCATGGCTGAACTCCTCGCGGCTGCTTCACCGGCCTTGGCCGGCGACAGCGTGATTCATCTTCTCTGCCTAAAGTGTTGCAGGCCATGTGCCAAGCATAAATATCACTCAATCATTCAAACAATTACAAATCAGCTTAAACAACCCTACGCAAACTGTTAACTCTATTCGCCCCGATTCGCGGACCGGTTCTCATACTAGCCTACCGAAAACCGACCCGCGCCGTCAGTTTGTGACCTACCGCGTCATCCGGCAGCCAATACCGTCCCCGCCGCGCCCAGCGCCACGCCGCGGGCGATGGGCGCCTTGAGATCGCTCAGCACTTTTTCCAGCGCCGCCAAACAGAATAAGACGTTCTTCGGCGTACTGGCGTGGCCCATCAGACCAATGCGCCACACTTTGCCGGCGAGACTGCCCAGTCCGGCGCCGATTTCCAGATTGAATTCCCGCAACAAACGGCGGCGCACCTCCGCCTCGTCCACGCCGTCCGGCACGGTGACCGCATTGAGCTGCGGCAGGCGATAGGCTTCCTTGACCACGAAACGTAAACCCAATGCCTCCACTCCGGCGCGCAGGGCGAGATGATGACGGTGGTGGCGCGCCCACGCCGCCTCCAAACCCTCTTCCTGCAACATCACCAAGGCCTCATGCAAACCGTACAGTGCGTTGATCGGCGCGGTGTGATGATAAGCACGCTTGGTGCTGGCGCCCCAATAACCCATCACCAGATTCAAATCCAAAAACCAGCTTTGCACTTTTGCTTTACGCGCCTTGATGCGCGCCACCGCCCGCTCGCTGAAACTCACCGGCGACAGCCCAGGCGTACATGACAAACATTTCTGCGTGCCGGAATAAATCGCGTCCACTTGCCACTCATCGACCTTGAGCGGAATGCCGCCCAGCGAGGTCACCGCATCGACGATGGTGAGGCAATCGTAACGGCGGGCGATCTCCACCAGTTGTTGCACATCCGACCGCGCGCCGGTAGAGGTTTCGGCGTGCACGAAAGCCACGGCTTTTACGCCAGGGTGAGACTTGAGTGCATCCTCCAATTTTTCCGGATCGGCCGGTTCGCCCCAGGCGTCTTCCACCATGATGGGCAGCGCGCCGCAACGCTCGACGTTTTCCTTCATGCGGCCGCCGAACACGCCGTTTTGACAGACCACGACTTTGTCGCCCGGCTCCAGCAGATTGACGAAGCAGGTCTCCATGCCCGCCGAGCCCGGCGCCGAGACGGGAATGGTGAGGGCGTTGCGGGTTTGAAAAGCATACTGCAATAATAGCTTCATCTCGTCCATCATATCGACGAACTGCGGATCGAGATGGCCGATGGTGGGCCGCGCCATCGCCGCCAGTATGCGCGGATGCACATCCGAGGGACCCGGGCCCATCAAGGTACGCACGGCGGGGTTGAAGGATAAGATAGTCGGTTGCGGAATAGGATTAACCAAGGCGCGCGCTCCGAAATTAAAGATGCCCGGAGTATAAAGTCATTGTCACGCCGCTTACAACGAGGCCGCGCGATAACGATGCAAGTATCACTCAACACCCATCTCAGCGGTGTGATGCCCGCTCATGCCACCGGCTTGTTGTCTTGCACCCGCGCTTCGCGCTGATATAAAACCAACCCCAGTAAAATCACCACCGTGCCCGCCCATACTTCCAGGCCGGGCCGCTCGTCATTGAGGACATTGCCGAGCAGCAAGGCGGTCACCGGCGTCACCAGGGTGATCAAGGCCACCCGGCCCGCGCTGAGCCGCTTGAGCACGTAGTAATACAAGACGAAACCGATCACCGATCCCACTACCCCGAGATACACTATCGACAAGGCGACGCGCGCCGGCAACACCCGCGGCACGACACCGTCGACCAGCCACCAAGTCGCGAGATACAGCGGCATCGCCACCAATAAACCACCGCTGGTCACCGCCAAGGCCGGCACTTCGGCACCGATTAGTTTGACCCGCACACTGCTGATCGAATGCAACACCACCGACACCAGCACCGCGCAAATCCCTTGCAGCGCCAGCGGACCCTGCTGACTACCGCCGCCGAAGATCATCACCAGCCCCGTCAAACCCGCCGCGATGCCCGCGAGTTTGCCGGGCGTGAAGCTGCGTTCGCCCAGCCACGCCATCGCCAGGGCGCCGGTCACCAGCGGGGTCAGCCCGAACAACACCGCGATCAAACCGGAAGGAATATATTGCGCGCCCCAATAGACGCAGAGCATGGAACCGTAAATGCCGATACCCGCCGCGAGATAAGTACGCACCGCCGCGCGATGCCAGGGCAACTCGACCCGCAACAGCCGGATCAAGGCGAGACACACCACGGCGCCGAGCAGCATGCGGCCGGTGACGCCGAATAAAAAGCCGACATCCTGTCCACTCCACTTGATCGCCAGCGGCGTCGTCGACCAGATTAGAATAAGGCCCAAATAGGCGGCAGGCACGGACACGATAACTCCTTCCCAGGACGGCGGCGCTACAAACAAAAAAGCCACGGAACGCGGGTTCCGTGGCCTTGGGATCGCACTGCGTTGACTGTAATTACGGCACTAGCAATAGATATTCCCCGGCCACTTCATCGCACGCCATACTCGCGCCTGGCATGGGCGAGAGACAATGACGGTAACGGCCGGTTGAAGATAAATGCACATGATCGAAAGTCTGCCCGCGGGCCTGGGGGCTGTCAAGCGGCGCGCGCCGTTGCGGCGATTCATTAATATCTCGCAAGCCTGGATCAGTTCAACCGCATAAGTTGATCGTCGCGATCGCAATATTCGCTGACCGCAACCGATCGACGCGTACGCTGTCCATCGTCGCGACGGATCCGGTCACCGCGGGCAACAACGGCGCACCGACCGCATGCCGATCCAGAATACCGCTGATCGGCCATACCCAAATCAGCAGGGCCACTACAACTATCACCGCCATTCCAACCAAGGATCGCATGAACGAACGAGGCGCGCCCAGCCCATCCGGTGCGTCCCCCTCCGGCGATTGAGCGAACGACGCACTTGCATCGGCCACGGCCGCCGACGGCGGTGGCAATGAAACAGTTTCTTGATCAGCCTGAAACGGCGCGGATGATCTGGCGTTTGGCATAGCCGCTTGCGCCGCGCCCAACGCACCGAGATTCTCGTCGATACACGCATCCGCATCGGCCGCATCATGCTCCAGACCCGCTTCCGTCACCCATTCCGCGTGCACGCGCGCCACGGCCGCCACATCGAATTCATGCCGTTCCTCCAGGCAGCCGAACAGCAACAATCGATCGCATAGCGCATTAATCCGCCGCGGAATACCGTGGCTTAATCCATGTATCAATCCGATCGCCGCGCCGCTGAAACTTGGATCACCGCGCCAACCCACGTAACGCAGACGATGAAGAATATAACCGCGGGTTTCCTCGGGCAGCAGCGGCTCGAGGTGATGCGTAGCAATCACCCGTTGCTGCAAGGCGGAATGCGCCAGCACGTCCCGCAACGGCGGCTGGCCAAGCAAAATACATTGCAACAAAGAACGCGCGCCATGTTGGAAATTGGAAAGCATGCGCAGCTCTTCGAATGAACTCGGCGGCAAATTGTGCGCCTCGTCCACTACTAATAAAACCCGTTGGTCTTTTTGAGCGCGGCCCAGCAGAAAACCGTATAGCCGGTTAATCAAATCAGACTTGGTACCGCGCTGGGCAAGCTGGAATGCGCCGGCGATGGCGCGGAGTAAATCGTTGGCTTGCAATTGGGTATTGACCAATTCACCGACCACTCTCTGGCGGCCGGCCACTTTGCCAGACAACGTACGCACCAGAGTGGTTTTCCCGGTACCGGCGGCCCCGGTGACCACGATAAAACCTTCACCTTGATATAAGCCATAACGCAGATACGCCAACGCGCTATTGTGGGTAGCGCTGGTGAAAAAGCAGCGGGGTTCCGGACTGAGGCGAAACGGTTTTGCCTGTAATCCGTAAAATTTTTCGTACATCCATGACCTCGTTAAACGCTAAAAAAACTGGCTGATTTTTCGCCGTGAACGGCAAGAAAGCTTAAGCTGAAAAGTGAACAAGATGTCGTTCCGCGCGACCATGCTTGAGACAGGATTCCGATAAGTCGATCGACCCGTGGTTGGAATCCCATGCCGCTCAGGTAGAGTCCTGCGCGGTTATCACTCAGTATAGGCGTGATAGTGGACATGCACAAAAACAAAGAGTCTTTTTCCGCATCGTGGATAAGTTTTATTTTTACTTGCTATCAAGATCCGCGATAAGTGACAGAGCCATGATGACTTTGTCGGACAGCACGGAACAACTAAAATTCAATCCAATGTCATATGTGTTGTTGCGGCGACAGCTCAATCTTGGGATACACTCATTATCCTTATTAATTATTTACGATATCCGACATGACAGACCACGACAAAGTGCGGCTCGATAAATGGTTGTGGGCGGCGCGCTTCTTCAAAACCCGCGCCCTCGCCGCGGAAGCGATTAGCGGCGGCAAAATCCACATCAACGGCACCCGGGCCAAACCGGCCCATGCCGTGAATCCCGGCGATGAAATGCAGATTCGCAAAGGACCTTACCAATTCACCGTGGCGGTCAAAGAAATTTCGCGCAGCCGCGGCCCGGCCAGCGTGGCCGCATTGCTGTATGAGGAAACGCCGGCGAGTATCGCGAGCCGGCAACAACTCGCCGAACAGCACCGACTCCTGGCGGCGACGGGTCCCCAGCCCGGTGAACGGCCGACCAAGCGTCAACGCCGTCAAATAGCCCGCTTTACAGGCCGCGGTGAATAAACCGGCGCACAGGGCTTTTTAGGATGGGTGATCTTCCCTTCCCGTGGCCATGCCATCAATCACGTCCAGCAACGATTTCCGTTTGCGCGGGCTGAGGCCGCGGTAAAGATCCAGCAAACGCTTCTCGTCAGAACTCAAACGCGATTCGGCCCCGCTGTAAGCCGGCCGCTCATCCCGCACAGCGGGGTCGTAACGCATCTCACCGCGCCCGGTAGCCAGCCATTCAAAACGCACGTCCAGCACCACCGCCACGTGGGAGAGATGCTCTACCTTGGGATGGGTGCCACCCTCGCTCTCCCATTGAATACAGGCGCTGGGATGCACCCCCACCCGCCGCGCCAATTCGGACTTGGTCATCACCACCGCCTCACGCGCCAACTTGATACGTTCCCCGATTTCCATCCAACTCAACCTGCCAAAAATACGGCTCTGATTATTAGCAGTGACCGGCAGCTTGCAATGTAAGTGTTGCTAACTTGACATTTATTTAGTAATTCTTATAATTGAAGTCGATGCGCAGACGGACTCTCACTCTCGACCACAACCGTGTCGGCCACAGCCGTACCTCGCATCCCGTGTTCGCCAAGAAAAAGGAACCCTATGCGCATCATCACTTGCAGACCCGGCCATTCGGTGGAGATCAAACTAAAGACGCCCGCCTCATCTCAACTCCCGGCGTATCAATTATTCGCGTACGAGAGCATCGAGATTTTCGTCGGGAGGGTAAAAGAGCATGAAATAAAACTGGCGGTCATGGCACCCCGCCAATTCGCGGTTTTACACAATCATTATTGGTGCTGACGGGTTTACGAATGAAACGGCGGGTTTGCACAACAGCCGGAGACGAGGGAGGATATCGCGCGACCTGACGGCCGCGCTTCTTTTGTACACACAGCAGCGCACTCGACGGCGTGACACAACGCCAATGGCGTTAGCCCCTCGCCTCCGTGCGAGGCTGCTGTAAATCGTCTTTCAGCGTGAGAAACAACAAGGCATTCGCCTGGGCATTCACCGGATTGAGGCGAATACCCACGCGAAAATTTTGATAGGCACGCATGCTCACACCCACCCGGTCCGAGCGTACGCACCACATTACCGTTCCGTCCAAATCCGACCGCCATCCTTCCGTGGTGTAGCGCACTTTAACTTGCGAACCGCATTCCAAAGGCGAGGGCACATCCAAACCGATACCCGACACGCAGACGTCGTTGGCACGGATGTAGTGATACTCGCGTTCACCATCGACCAAATGAAAAGCGCCGCCAGTGAAATATTTTGGAATGGGTAAGCGTGAGTTTGACCGACTGTCAGTGAACATGATTCTGTTTCCCTCCTTGCGGCTGGCAAGCTCCATTACTATAACTCAAGCGCCAGAATGACGGCGCATTATTAACAACGGAACCGATAATGCAAAGCACATACCAGTTTAAAGCGTGCTGGAATAGGACTTTAACTATTCAACTCGCCACTCATCCGAGCTTTAACTAACGGTGAATGCCTGTAAAGTGTCCTGAATCTGATCGAGGGCGTTATCTATTTGTTGGCGGGTAATGACCAAGGGCGGCGCGAACCGCACGACGGTGTGATGGGTTTCCTTACTGAGTATTCCCCGCTGCATGAGCGCCTCGCACAAAGCCCGCGCGGAAACCCGGACCGTATCTACTTCCAAACCGATCAATAAACCTTTGCCGCGCGCCTCGCGTATCAGAGGGCTGTTTATTTCCCGCAAGCGTCCCAAAAAATAATCGCCCAACTCGGCGGCCCGCTCGGCATACCGGTCTTCCAACATTACATTGACGGCTTCCAAGGCCACCGCCGACGCCAGCGGATTACCGCCGAAGGTGCTGCCGTGATCGCCGGGCTGAAACACCTCCATCACTTCGCGGCGCGCGAGGAAGGCGGACACCGCCAGCAACCCACCGCCCAAGGCCTTGCCGAGCACCACCCCATCAGGTTTTACGCCGTCGTGCGAACACGCGAACAGCGCGCCGGTGCGCGCCATGCCGGTTTGAATCTCGTCGCAGATCAACAATACATTATATTTTTTGCAGATGCGGGCGCACTCGGCGAGATAGCCCACCGGTGGAATCACGATGCCGCCTTCACCTTGAATGGGCTCAACTAGAAACGCCGCTGTATCGGGCGTAATCGCCGCCTCCAAAGCCGCCGCGTCACCATAGGCAACGCGTTTCATGCCGGGTGGAAACGGTCCGAAACCCTCGCGATATTGCGGCTCCGAAGAGAGGCCGACCACGGCGATGGTGCGACCGTGAAAATTGCCGTCGCAGGCGATGATCTCCGCCCGCTCCGGCGCGACGCCTTTTACGGTATAGGCCCATTTGCGCGCGGCTTTCAACGCGGTCTCCACCGCCTCGGCGCCGCTGTTCATGGGCAGCGCCATATCGAAGCCGGTGATGTCACAAAGTCGCTGTAAAAACGGCGCGAGCCGGTCCGAATAAAATGCCCGCGACACCACCGCGAGTCGCGCCGCCTGTTCACTGAGCGCGCGCACCAGGCGCGGATGACAATGGCCATGGCTCACCGCCGAATAGGCGCTCATCATATCGAGATAGCGTTTGCCCTGATCGTCCCACACGTATACGCCCTCGCCCCGCACCAGCACTACCGGCAAGGGCGCGTAGTTATGCGCGCAATAACGTTGTTCGAGTTGTATCGTAGGGTTCATTCATCCGCTCCCGCACTTACCGCGCACAAAATACGCCGCAGCAAACGCAAGGTCATTTGATCGTGGTCGAGGTGCGGGTTGTATTCGGCGATTTCCAACGCCAAGCAATTTTGATCATAGCGTGTCGCCGCCAGCGCCCGCACCAGTTCATCGGCGCCGATCCCTTCGGGGGAAGGCGTACCCACGCCGGGTGCGTCGCGAGGATCCAGCGCGTCCAAATCCAAGGTGATTCCATAACCGGCGCTAGCGCCCGAGACCCGCGCCACGGCTTCCCGCCACACCGTCGCGAAACCGCGCCACGCAACCTCGTCCATTAAAATTACCCGCACGCCCAAAGCAGCCAACAACGCCGCCTCGCCGGCTTCGAAGCTGCGCACACCCAACAAACACACATGAGCGGGATTTAATTTCGCGGCCGGGCCGGCGAGATGCGTCAGCTCATTTAAACCGTGCCCCAATAAACACGCCAAAGGCATACCGTGCAACGCACCGCTGGGACTGGTTTGCGGCACGTGACTGTCCATATGCGCATCCACCCACAGCAAGCCGAGAGTGCCGCGCTCGGCCACCGCGCCGTACACGCCGCTCCACGTACCCACCGCGCACGAATGATCGCCGCCGATGACGATGGGGAAATAATCGGCCGACACGCACCGTCGTACCGCACTCGCCAAGCGTTGATTAATCTCCACTACCGCCGCGGTCACGTCACGTTCGGTCGAGGGCGGCGCGGCGCGTAAAATTTCATAAGACGGTGGAGCATGTCCCTCCGACGCGAGACAGGACAACGGCATCGTCGCTAATAACCTATCCGGCCCGTCTTCGCAGCGCCGGTCGCGGGCGCCCCAACCGCTGGCGACGCCGATCAATGTGAGGTCTTTCATACTGCATCATTCATTAAGAATACTTATCCAAGATATCGACAGTAAACCCGTACTTCTCCATAGCCTTATCTATCAAACCCAGCAAGTATCCTAAAAGTCCATTTAGAGAATTTTCACGGTGTATCACATCGGCATGCGTAATCCTGTCCACAATCCGAACGCTGCACGATCGCAGAGACGCGCTTTTTCCATTGTGCTAAAGTCGTGATTATTGTTCGAGGAAAAGCGCCGAGACCGCGCATCGCGCCGCCATCCCATGCCTGACACACCGCCCCGTTTACATGCGCT
Organism: Gammaproteobacteria bacterium; assembly: GCA_919903055.1. GTDB lineage: Bacteria > Pseudomonadota > Gammaproteobacteria > DRLM01 > DRLM01 > CAKKSB01. Next base: position 22,715 of record CAKKSB010000114.1, read on the forward strand.
TTGCCGCTACGATGAACTCGCGCATGGAGAAAGCCGGGAGTTTCCTTTACCCGACGGCGACACGCGCAGCGTGTTCGCGATTCGCCATCAGCAGCGGATTTACGTCTACCTCAACCGCTGTCCGCATACCGGCGCGCCGCTCAATTGGGGAAACGATCAATTCCTGAATTTCGACCGCAGCCTCATACAATGCACGCTGCACGGCGCGCAGTTCCGCATCGAGAATGGCTTGTGTATTTGGGGCCCTTGCCTGCGCCAACATCTTACCGCTCTGCCGGTTCGCGTCGAGAAGGAAATGGTGTGGATAGATTTAGGCACGCTAGCCGAGCCGGCCTGGCGCGCACGTTAAGTGATTTTGAGTATAATCGCCGCACCATGTTATTCACGATTGCCGGACTATGCATAGACATTATTTATTGACGTTGCTGAAAAACTATCAGCCTTACGACAAAGACGAACGGGGCATGTACGAAATGCTGGTCCGCTTCGTGGAAAACCAAAGCCAATGTTTCGAGCGCCACTTGCGCATCGGCCACATCACCGGCTCAGCGTGGATCGTCGATCGCGAACGCCGCCATGTATTATTGACTCACCATCGCAAATTGGATCGCTGGCTGCAATTGGGCGGACATGCCGACGGCGAAACCGATGTCCTGGCGGTGGCCTTGCGCGAAGCGCGTGAAGAATCCGGGGTGGAAAGTATCAAACCCCTGCTGACTACGCCGTTCGACATCGACGTGCATTCCATCCCCGCCCGCGGCGACGAACCCCGCCACTTGCACTACGACGTGCGTTGGCTGCTGGAAGCGGACCGCGCCGCGCCGTTGGTGATCAGTAGCGAATCGAAAGACTTGGCGTGGGTGGCGCTGGAGGACATCGGCCGCCTGACCACCGACCGCTCCATCGCACGCATGACCGAAAAATTGCCCACCGACTGAGCGCGGACCGCCGCTAACCGTATCAAATCGCGTAGCTGCCATAACGCGACGCATTGGCGCGGTTTATTCGACATACCCCGCAGCTTGCTGCGGTGACTTTGGCGATGGGGTTTCCAAAGGGGAGCGGCGCAGCGTTCCCCTTTGATCGCCCGCGAGGATCCATGCTCGCGAGCGATCTCACTTGACTTGGCGCAGCCTGGACAGCGGCAGTGGCAGCAGCTTGGTGGGATAATCATTACTCATCACCGGCAAACCATGTTCAACTACACCCGTGACACTTTACGTGCGGAGAATGTCCTGATCACCCCTAATCGGGGCAACAGTTTTGTTTACTCGACTTAAGAACCCACTACGCTACGGGCCCGTTGACGCCGATCAAGGGAAAAAGTCAGCACAGCGGCAACCGGGTATTCAGGCTGTTGCTGCAACCGGCCTTGCAACGCATCGGACAAACCGCCGGCACCATACACCGATGCCCACATTTTATTAAATAACTGGGAACATGCCGCCAGCGGATGGCGATGCTTTTTACGTTCCACATCAATTCGCCATTGCAAGCCGCGCAGACGTGGCTGCCGGTCAGGGGATATTTGCTCGATAACGTGTTCGATTGTTTCGCGGCGTTTTTCTTCAAAGGCTTGCGAATCCGTTGCGGCAAGCTTGGCCCAAGAGTCAAAATCAAATTCCTGTCCTGAACTACTCATACACTACCCCCAACTACCTATTTCTTTTCGGTTGTGGGCTCAGTGTATCAAATTGTTTTGAACAGGAAACTCATGATCTGCGCTCGTCAAATACAAGCAATTGATTCATTAACATTTGTAAGATAAATATTCGACTTGCGGACTCCAAAAAGACTGCTACCCTTAGCAAAGGGCAGGGTCGCCGTTCGGTGTTGTTCAACACCACCCCCGTCCGCAGTGCAATCCGCATTCGCACCCTTGCATTTTACCAAGCTACTTCTGATGTGACTTCGCACGGTCTACCGTGACCACACCCGTGCGATTCCTTTATTCAATCCACGCCTTCAAGAAGGAATAAGCAATATGAATAAATTCATTATCCTCACCGCCGCGACTCTCGCCAGCCTGTCCGCCATGAGCGTCGACGCCAGAACCAACAGATTCGAAACAGATTTGAGTGGAGCCGAAGAAGTCATCAACACCAATGTGTCCGGCACGGTCATCCCGGTGATCGGCCTGGTCACCGGCGCTTATGGCGAGGCTTTCATCACCGTTTCCAAAGACCGTAGCACCATTAATTACCGGCTTAAAGTCAGCAATACCGCCACTCCCATCTTCATGGCTCACATCCATCTCGGTCCCAAAGGACAGAATGGACCCGTGATGTTGTGGTTGTTTGGAGATAGCAGCAACAATCCGGCCGGGACGCCTCTACCGCGTGATGACGGTCCTTTTACGGGAGAAATTTCCGGTACGCTCACCGCCGCCAATTTGGTTCCACAACCTAATTTGGGGATTAACACATTCGAGGATGCCATCGCCAATCTGTTGCGCGGTAACACTTACGTGAATGTTCACACCAGAGCCAATCCGCCGGGAGAAGTACGCGGACAAATCGACGAACATTCGCATTTCAATTTCTAGGATTGACGCTTAGCGGACCAGCGGTGCGTCGGCGGGACGGTAACACGTCCCACCGCGCACTGCATTCTCCCTCGTCTCAAGCACGGCCGTTGCAGCTGTTACGCAACAACCTGGGTATCGCCTTCGGTACAGCGGGAAAACCGTTAAACGTCGTCCAACTTAAGTGATGACCTAAGTCAGCACGCTAGACGGCGGAAACCAATGGCGTCACGACGGATTTAAGCCGCGGCCAGATTGCGCGCCATGGTGTTGAGCCCCTCACATCCTTCCAGAATCCGGCTCATGACCATGACGATTTGTATTTCTTCCAGACCCAGTTCGGCCATGATCTCCACTGGCAAGTCATGACTGGGCGCATCGCCGATGCCATGCCCCTTCAACATATGGTCCGCCAACAAGGTCAGCTGCGCGTAGACGGCGTGGGGGCCATTGTATCGGGGATTGTGGTGCTCGCGGGTGGCGACGATGATTTCTTCCGGCATATCCCAGCTCTCCATCAACCAAGCGCCCAATTCACCGTGCTCGACACCCAGCATCGCCATTTCCTGTTCCACCACCGGCACGCCGGGATGGGCGCTGACCGCATTGTTCAGCATGCAGAACTCGCGCTTGAACAAATGCCCCAACAACAGATGCCCCATATTGTGCAGTAAACCGGCGAGATAACTCATGCCCGCCGGCGGCCGCACGGCCTGCGGCAATTCACGTCCCAAGGCTTGCACGAGGGCGGCGCTGTAAGTGGCATGCCGCCAGAACGCGTTTAATCCCAACGGACCGATCACCGGGATTTTGAATGGCCGGGCGCTGGCGATACCCAACGCCAGATTCATCACCATCTCGAAACCGAGGACCCGCGAAATGGCGATATTCACGGAATCGACTTTGCCTCGATAGCCGAAAAACGGCGAACGGGCGTAACGGATCACCTGCGCCGCCAAACTGGGATCCTGCTCGACCAATTTGCCGAGCCGCTCCACATCGGCCAGGGGATTGGCGCGCAATTCGAAAATTTGCCGCGCCACTTCCGGCATCGCCGGCAGCTCTTTCAGCGATTGAATACGTTTTTTGATGTCGGCACCGGTCCCGCCGGCATCGCCCGACGCGGCGGGATCGCGATCGTCATAACTGCCGATGGCCCGCGAGAAATTGCCCGCCAGCCAAGCATTGCTCAAGAGATTGAAGAAATCTTTATTATTGACTTGTATCAAATGCGAGGCATCACCTCCCGAAAAATACAAGCCGTCGCACGCCACCAGCGCATCATCGACGATGGTGCGGATGCCGTACGGCTCACCCAGCGGCGGCACGAAACGCGGCACGCAATCGGGGAACACTTGTTTAATCTGCGCCTCGCTCGCCAATTCCATGCGGCGGTGCAACAACTTGCTCAAGGCATCGACGTCGAGGCTGTGCGTGGCCAGCATCACCACCATCACCAAACCCACTTCGTCTTTTAACACCACGGTTTTCACCACCGAGGCGGCGGTTATCCCGGCCGCATCCGAGGCCTGCAACAGCGACGTGAACGGCGGCAGCTCGTGTACGTCGTAAATAATATGTTTTCTATCGAGGTATTGCCTCAATTTATCCGCAATGGGCATTTATGCCTCCTTATGCCACCGTATCCCCACCGTGGGGCATGACCTGACGACGGCATACTATTCGTACCGGGTTATCGGCCATCAGTGGCTGGGATTCAAGGGCGCCAACACCTAATCGATCCGGGGTGTCGATGACTTTTACACTCCCATCGACCGGCATCAGCCCGGATGGCTCAGCAACCTGAGCGAAAAAGGAATAATTTTACTGGCATGAATACTGCTCTTTTCTTAATAAAACCGGCGCCGGATTCGAGCATGCCATTAGAACAACAATACCAGCCGCGCACCGATCGGCGCCGCCCGCAAGGCCATAGCCTCTTGCATATCCACGGCCTACGCGGCCGCCGCCGCCGCTACCGCCGCCAGCAAGATCAACTCGACGCGCAATTGAGTCTGGATTGGCACCCGCCGCACCTGCTTTACTTCACCCTCGGCATCATGCTGCTATGTGTCGCCGACGCCCACAACACGCTGCAATTGCTGCAGCTGGGCGCCAAAGAAATGAATTCACTGATGGACTACCTGATCCGGCGCGACATTGATTTATTTGTGACGGTCAAACTCGGAATGACCGCGGCTTGTTTAGTGGTGCTGGTGGGCTGCCAGCACCTTTCGTTATTCAAGCGCCTCAAAATCCGGCACGTTATTTATTCGATCTTCGCCCTTTATACCGCGCTCATCGCGTACGAAGTCGCCATCTGGCCCGGCGAGGGGATGGCTTTCGCCTTCCTTCCCCCGCTTTAAAACGAAACCGTCCGCGCTCACCCCGCCGCGGCCGGGGTGGCGCAGACTTCGGCGTAATCGCTATAGCCGGTAAATTGAGCGTGGTCGCCGCAGACTTTACACTCCGAGTTACGCTTCAGTTTAAATTCGTTAAACGAGCCGTGCAGAGCATCGTAATACAGCATCCTGCCCACCAGCGAGTCGCCGATTTTCAAGAGCACTTTCAAGGTTTCCACCGCCTGCAAGACACCAAGCACGCCCGGCAAGACGCCGAGCACGCCGATCTCGGCGCAGGACGGCGCCGATTCCGCCGGCGGCGGTTCGGGGAACATGCAACGGTAACAGCCGCCGCGGCGTTTCTCGTAGCCCGGCCAGAACACGGTGATCTGTCCCTCGAAGCGATACACCGCCGCGTGGATATTGGGAATGCCCAGCTTGACGCAGGCGTCGTTGATCAGATAACGCGTGGGCAGATTGTCCGAGCCGTCCACCACCACGTCGTAGCCGGCCAGAATCTCTTCCACGTTACCGCTATCGAGGCGGGTCTCGTAACCGACGATCTTGACTCGCGGATTGAGCGCTTCGAGCGCCTCGCGGGCCGACGCCACCTTGGAGACATCCACTCGCGCATCGGTATGAAGTATCTGCCGCTGTAAATTGCTGCGATCCACCACGTCGTGGTCCACCAGCCCCAGCGTGCCCACGCCGGCGGCGGCCAGGTAATACGCCGATGGCGAGCCCAGTCCGCCGGCGCCGATCAATAAGACTTTGCTGTCCAGCAATTTCAGCTGACCTGATTCGCCGACTTCGGGCAACAACAGGTGGCGGGAATAGCGCTCGCGGGCGTCGTCGTCGAGCGTCCGCGGCATTTCAAAAGGCAGGCCTTTATTTTTCCAGCGGTTGAAACCGCCGGCCACCGATTTCACGTTTTGATAACCGAGCTGTTTCAGCGCCTCGGCCGCGAACAAGGAGCGCGTGCCGCCGGCGCACATCACCAGGATAGATTGCGCCACGTCGGGTACTTGCTCTTCGATGCGCAGCTCGAGGAAACCCCGGTTCAGCCGCAGCGCCCCTTTGGGGCTGCCATTGGCCACTTCGTCGGCCTCGCGTACGTCCACTAGCACCGCACCCTGCTTGTATTCGACCAGGGCGTCTTCCGGCGAAATTTCCGGAATGACGTTTTTCAACTCCGCCAGACGGCGGTCTTTGCCTTTCATCGCCTAACCTCCAGATCAGTCGGGCACCAACAATATCGGCATCCGCCCAGGGTCGTTATAATTTCCACGGTTCACGTAAGTTCAAGATATGTCGGCGGCGGCCCTGTTAATCATTAGTATGCTTATTCACGGCCGCGGGTCTCCGTGGAAACCGCCCGCTTTATCGTTTACCCCCGCCATGGAGGCTGTTAATCAGCGGGTTCGGCCAAGCATAACATAGCTCTCTTTATCGGCGGCCCTTCACCAAAAGCGGGAGCGATCCGACTACCTTCAAGCCAATGAGATTAAGATTCAAAAAAACCGAGGACGTCCAATCCACCGGCCCGCCCGGACAGCCGCGACCGTCTTGCCGCACCCTGATCCCATGCCACGGTTAACCATCAATCAATACAGGAGTTCGGTGTCGAATGGATGAGCAATTTATCACGGTAGCTACCCGTCTCACCTTGTCGCTGCTGGCCGGCGGCATCATCGGCCTGGAACGCACCTACCATGGCCGGCCGGCGGGTTTTCGTACCCATGTGCTGGTCTGTACTTCCTCGGCGCTGCTGGTATTGGTTTCGGTGTATCAATGGGAGCTCTTGCCCCACGCACCGCGAGAGGCTATCCGCATCGACCCCACCCGTATGGCCCAGGGCATCATGACCGGCATCGGTTTTCTCGGCGCGGGAGTGATCGTCAAGGAGCGGCTCGCCGTGCGCGGCCTCACCACCGCCGCTTCGATCTGGATCACCGCCGCCATCGGCATCGTGATCGGCATGGGTTTTTATTCCGCCGCCGGCCTAGGCGTAACCATGGCCCTCGGCACCTTGGCGGTGTTCCGCTGGGTGGAGTCGATCATGCCGGCCATCCGTTATGCCCAGCTCACGGTACGTTTTTCCCGCCACAGCCATTTGAATCAGGATGAACTGGTCGAAATCATCCGCGCCCATGACATCACCGCGGGCGGTCCCAGCTATCAATTGGAGGACGAAGGGCGAATGTTCCAATATCAAATGAGCATCCGCACCCGCAACGCCGTCAATCTGCGCTACCTGGCCGAAACCTTGAGCAAGATGGAGCAGATTCAGGAATTCAGCATCACGCCCACCCGCGATTGAGCAACGATTAGCGGGCGGTCAGCCGCGCCTCCAACGCGGCCAAGCGTGCCGGCGTGCCGATGTCCCACCACCGGCCGTCGTAACGCTCGCCGCTCACCTGCCCGGCGGCCATGGCCTGCCGCAGCAGCGGCGCGAGGGGGAAGACGCCGGGCCGGCAATCGGCGAACAATTGCGGCCGATAAACGCCTATGCCGCTGAAAGTAAGGCGGGATTCACCTTCACCGATCACCCGCCCGTCGCGCAGGGCGAAATCGCCGCCGGGATGCTGGGGGGGATTGGGCACCAGCACTAGATGGGCCAGCCCGGCGGGGACGGCGGGCAATTGCTCGAACGGATAGTCGGCGTACACATCGCCATTCACCACCAGGAACGGCGCGTCGCCCAGCAAGGGCAAAGCATTCAATATCCCGCCGCCGGTATCGAGGATCGCCGCGTCCTCGCGGGAATATTGGATGCGGACTCCGTAAGATTCACCGTCACCGAGCGCGGCCTCGATCTGCCCGCCCAAATGCCCGACATTAACCACCACCTCGCGCAAACCGGCGCGCGCCAAGGCGTCCAAGTGATATTCGATGAGGGCTTTACCCGCGACCCGCAACAGCGGTTTCGGCGTAAGGTCGGTGAGCGGCCGCATACGCTCGCCGCGGCCCGCGGCCAGTATCATCGCTTTCATGGCGCTGATCCCGCCGCCCACCGCGGCGCGCGATTCATCTCACTTCCGCCTTTTGCTCGCGCAACAGTAAAGTTTGCACGGCTTCCCGCGGCGACACATCATGATACAGCACTTGGCAGACTTGTTCGGTAATCGGCATTGCCACCCCCTGCCGTTCCGCCAGCCGCCAAACCTCGCGCGCGGCGTGCACGCCTTCCGCCACTTGTTGCACCGACGCGCAGGCCTCCGCCAGATTTTGGCCGCGCGCCAAGGCCAGGCCGATCCGGCGATTGCGCGATTGGTCGTCGGTGCAGGTCAGCACCAGATCACCCAATCCCGCCAAACCCATGAAGGTCTCGCGCTGCCCGCCCATCGCCACACCGAGCCGCATCAGCTCCGCCAGCCCGCGCGTCACCAGGGCGGCGCGGGTGTTGGCGCCCAAACCCAGACCGTCGGCGATGCCCGCGGCGATGGCCAGCACGTTTTTCACCGCGCCGCCCAGCTCCACGCCGATCACATCGGCGCAGGTGTAGGCGCGAAACCGCGAATTGTGTAAACGGGCGGCGAGGTCGGCGGCGAAATTACCGTCCCGCGAAGCGACGGTCACCGCGGTCGGTAGGCCCAAGGCCACTTCCCGCGCGAAAGTCGGGCCCGATACCGCCGCCAAGGAACGCTGCGCGCCCAACACCTCGGCCGCCACCTCGTGCAGTAATCGTCCGCTACCGGCCTCCAAGCCTTTGCTGGCCCAGGCCAGCCGCGCACCGGGCATTAAGTGACCAGCCAATTCCACCAGCAAAGCGCGAAAACCCGCGGCGGGTATCGCCACCAGCACATCGTCAGCCGCACTCAAGGCGGCCTGGAGATCGGCTGTGGGCTGTAATAACGCGGGCAAGGGAATATCGGCGAGATAACGGGGATTGCGCCGTTCACGGACCATGGCCGCGGCCTGGGCCGGATCGCGGGTCCACAATAGGGTCGGCTGGCCATTGGCGGCCAGCAGCACCGCCAGCGCGGTTCCCCAGGAACCGGCGCCCAACACCGCCACCGGTGTTCGGGGCAAGTTCATTGAACCGTCCAACTCACGCGGCACATGTTACGAGTGCTGCACATCCCGGTTGACACTCCGCCCGCCTTGAGCGAGATCAGTGCGTCAGCTCGGAGGCCGCCGCCGGGCCTTGCTGCTGCTTCGCCTGTTCCACATGCTGCTGATAGAGGATGTCGAAATTAATGGGGGCGAGCAACAACTGGGGGAACCCGCCGCGCGTCACCACATCGGACACCGTCTCCCGCGCGAAAGGAAACAAGACATGCGGGCAATAACTGCCCACCATCATCGCCACCTGCTCTTTTTGGTAGCCTTCGATATTGAAAATGCCGGCCTGCTGCACTTCGATCAGATAAGCGGTCTTGTCTTTTTGCTTGGCGGTCACCGTGAGAGTGAGCACTACTTCGTGGGTGGTCTCGTTCAAGACCGTGGCGGTGTTGCTGATTTGCAGGCCCACTTCAGGCTCCCACTTCTCCAAAAACACCTGAGGCGAATTAGGGGTTTCGAAAGACAAATCCTTCACGTAGATTTTTTGGATCGTGAACTGGGCCCGGGACTCTTGTTGCGGCGCGTCTGCCATCGTCATTTCCTTCACACGGTCGGTTAAATGGACTGGACCCGCCGGCCGAACACCGCCGCGTCACAGCATATAAATTCACTATAGAGATACTGCCCGCAGCCGGCTTGGCGCCACTTTATTTTTTAGTGGTCACCGGCAAATCCGCCCCTTGCCAGGCCAACATGCCGCCGCCCAGCTTATAAATACGGGTGTAGCCTTGCTTACGCAACTGCACGCCGGCCTGCGCCGAACGCTGCCCGGTGCGGCAATAAACCACGATGGGCTTGTCTTTATGAGGTTCCAGCTCGCCGAGCCGCTTATCCAATAACCCCAGCGGGATATGGACGGCATTGATCACATGGCCTTGCTTGTATTCTTGATCGTCGCGGACATCCAAGGCGATCGCGTCCTCTTGATTCATCAGACGCACCGCCTCCTGCGGTTTGATATCCGCGAACCCCAGCACTTTGCGCTGAGCCTCACCGGCTATAATCAACACAAGAATCACTACCAAGGCCAATACCAACAACCAGTGGTTGACCACGAATTCGCCAAATTGAGCCATGGGAATAATCGAAACCTTTACTTCAAAATGTACTAACAGCCATACCGGGACTGAATCCGACAACTACACCCGTACGAACACCTCACGCATCATGCCGATCAGGCGCAGGGTGCGTTTATCTCCTACCCGATAATATACCCGGTTGGCATTCTTGCGGGTCATTAATATACCTTTTTCGCGCAAAATACCTAGATGCTGAGAGATATTGCTTTGGGACGTGCCGACCATTTCCACGATACATTGAACACTGACTTCATCATTGCCTAGCGCACAGAGGATTTTCAATCGAATGGGGTGGGCCATTGCCTTCAGTGAACGCGCCGCTTGCTCAATTTCATCATCGTCATTTATGAGCGCGGCAGTTATATTTTCCATTGTTATTACCCTCGAGATAGATCTTCATGTATGAATTATTTAAGTCACGACAACCTCCATAAACGCGCCACTCCACATCGATACTGCCTTTTGAGGGCAAAAGATTATACAATCACCCTTCGGTCTGAGGGAACTTAGGTATTCCCCCCGGTCTCGCGGCAATCACGGCCAGATTGAAAAAGACCTGCTTGAGTTTCCAGGAACCACTTTCGAAAAGCATCGTCAGCATGAATCCGTTACGTCATAAACCCGTTGTTTTACTTATCCTTGATGGCTGGGGTTACAGCGAACAAACGGCGCACAATGCCATCTTGAACGCCGCTACACCGGTCTGGAACCGCCTGTGGGCCAATTACCCGCGCCTGCTGATCCGCTGCTCCGGCACCGACGTCGGTCTGCCGGCCGATCAAATGGGCAACTCCGAAGTGGGTCATCTCAACCTCGGCGCCGGTCGGGTGGTGTACCAGGAATTCACGCGGATCAGCCGGGCGATCAAGAGCGGTTCGTTCTTCAACAACCACACCCTGACCGACGCGGTGGATGCCGCCGTCACGCAGGGCAAGGCCGTCCACATCCTCGGCCTGCTTTCCCCCGGCGGCGTGCACAGCCATGAGGAACACATTCAGGCCATGGTGAAACTGGCGGTGGAACGCGGCGCCCAGCAGGTTTACGTCCACGCTTTTCTCGACGGCCGCGACACGCCGCCCAAGAGCGCGACCAGTTCACTGCAAGCGCTGTCCGAGGTTTTCGCTCAACTGGGGCACGGCCGCATCGCCTCCCTCGTCGGCCGTTATTTCGCCATGGACCGCGACCATCGCTGGCCGCGGGTACAGACCGCTTACGACTTGATCACCCAAGGCCAAGGCCTGTTCACCGCCGGCGATCCGCTCAGCGCTTTGCAAACCGCCTATGAACGCGGCGAGACCGACGAATTCATGCAAGCCACCGCCATCGTGCCGCCCGGCGAACAGCCGGTGGCCATCCACGACGGCGACGCGGTGATCTTCATGAATTATCGCTCCGACCGGGCCCGGCAAATCACCCGCGCCTTCATTGAAACCGACTTCGACGGCTTCTCGCGGGCGGTGATCCCCCAGCTCAGCGCCTTCGTCACCCTCACCGAATACAACGAAGAGTTTCACGTACCGGTGGCCTTTCCGCCGGAACGGCTGCGCAACACCTTCGGCGAATACATCGCCAACCTCGGCCTGCACCAATTGCGCATCGCCGAGACCGAGAAATACGCCCACGTCACCTTCTTTTTCAACGGCGGCGTC
>CAKKSB010000115.1 GCA_919903055.1 Gammaproteobacteria bacterium
GCCCGCCATTTCCAGCAACGCCGCGAAAGGCGTGCCCAGCGGCACTTCGTAATTGCCGGGGTTGTTGACGTGGCCCGACACGGAAAATATCTTGGTGCCGCCGTTATTGGGCTTGCCCAATTCCAAAAACCACTTGCCGCCGTTGCGCATGATGGCCGGCACCGACGCCAGAGTCTCGGTGTTGTTGATCGTCGTCGGCCGGCCGTACAAACCGAAGCTGGCGGGGAACGGCGGCTTGAAACGCGGCTGGCCCTTCTTGCCCTCCAGCGATTCCAGCAAGGCGGTCTCTTCGCCGCAGATGTAGGCGCCGGCGCCGAGGTGGCTGTGCAATTCGAAATCGAAACCGCCGCCCAGGATGTTTTGACCGAGATAACCCGCGTCGCGCGCCTCTTGCAATGCCTCTTCGAAACGCTGGAACGGTTCCCAGAATTCGCCACGCATATAGTTGTAGCCGACGGTGGCGCCGATCGCGTAGCCGGCGATGGCCATGCCTTCGATCAGCGCGTGCGGGTTGTAACGCAGGATGTCGCGGTCCTTGAAAGTGCCCGGCTCGCCTTCGTCGGAGTTGCAGACGATGTATTTCTGGCCCGGTGCGTTGCGCGGCATGAAGCTCCACTTCAAACCGGTGGGAAAGCCCGCACCGCCGCGGCCGCGCAAGGCGGAGACCTTCAGCTCATTGATGATGACTTCCGGCGAGGTCTTTTCCGTGAGGATTTTGCGCCACGCCTGATAGCCGCCCACCTTGAGATAATTCTCCAGGGTGTAGGGCCGGTCGAACTGCAATGTCTGAAAACAAACTTCATTGGCCATGGCGCGTTACTCTAAACTGGCGAGAATGGCGTCGATCTTCTCGGGCGTCAGGTGTTCATGAAAATCCTTGCCGATTTGAAACATCGGCGCACCGGCGCAGGCCGCGAGGCATTCCACTTCCTTCAAGGTGAACTTGCCGTCGGCGGTGGTCTGGCCCCGCTTCACGGCGAGCTTCTTTTCCAGATAGGTCATGATTTCCCCGGAACCGCGCAACATGCACGAGACATTGGTGCATACCGTGATCTTATGGCGCCCCGCCGGCTTGAGATCGTACATGGTGTAAAAGGTCGCCACTTCGTACACCGAGATCGGTTCCATCTCGAGATAATCGGCGACCGCGTCCATCAACTCGGTGTTCAGCCAGCCGTGCACTTCCTGCACGATGCGCAGCGCGGCCATGCTCGCCGACTGCTTCTGTTCGGCGGGATATTTGGCGGTCCAGCGGTCGATGCGCGCCCGCACCTCCGGCGAGAGCAGTTCCGCTTTACGTTGTTTCAGCGCGGTCATCGGTCAACCTCTCCAAACACGATGTCTTGCGTACCAATAATCGCCACCACGTCCGCCAGCATGTGGCCGCGGCACATCTCGTCCAGGGACGCGATGTGGGCGTAACCCGGCGCGCGGATCTTCATGCGGAAAGGTTTGTTGGCGCCGTCGGAAATCAGGTACACGCCGAACTCACCCTTGGGATGCTCCACCGCCGCGTAGGCCTCGCCTTCCGGCACGCAATAGCCTTCGGTGAACAGTTTGAAATGATGGATGAGGGCTTCCATGTCGCCCTTCATGGTCTCGCGCTTGGGCGGCGCCACCTTGTAGTTGTCGACCATCACCGGTCCCGGATTGCGGCGCAGCCAGTCCACGCATTGTTTGATGATGCGGTTGGCCTGGCGCAGCTCTTCGACTCGCACCAGGTAACGGTCGTAACAATCGCCCTCCACGCCCACCGGAATGTCGAAATCCAGGCGATCGTAGACTTCATAGGGTTGCTTCTTGCGCAGGTCCCACTCCACGCCGGAACCGCGCAGCATGGGACCGGTGAAACCGAGTTGCAGCGCGCGCTCCGGCGACACCACGCCGATGCCCACCGTACGCTGTTTCCAGATGCGGTTGTCGGTGAGCAGGGTTTCGTATTCGTCCACGTAAGTGGGGAAACGCCGGGTGAAGTCCTCGATGAAATCCAGCAGCGAACCGCCGCGGTTGGTGTTCATCCGATCGACGTCTTTTTGACCGTGCCATTTGGAGGCGCTGTATTGCGGCATGCGCTCGGGCAAATCGCGATAGACGCCGCCGGGCCGGTAATAGGTGGCGTGCATGCGCGCGCCGGAAGCGGCCTCGTAACAGTCGAGCAAGTCTTCCCGCTCGCGGAAGGCGTAGAGGAACACCGTCATCGCGCCGATGTCGAGGGCGTGGGCGCCCAGCCACAGCAGATGATTGAGGATGCGGGTGATCTCGTCGAACATCACCCGGATGTACTGGGCACGCAGCGGCGGTTCGATGTCGAGCAGTTTCTCGATGGCCAGCACGTAACCGTGCTCGTTGGCCATCATCGACACGTAGTCGAGACGGTCCATGTAACCGATGCTTTGATTGAACGGCTTGCTCTCGGCCAGCTTTTCCGTGGCGCGATGCAGCAGACCGATGTGCGGATCGGCGCGTTCGATCACCTCGCCGTCCATCTCCAGCACCAGCCGCAGCACGCCGTGCGCCGACGGATGCTGCGGCCCGAAATTCATGGTGTAATTGCGGATCTCAGCCACGCTTGACTCCCGATAGGTCTGGAACTTCACCTTCATAACGGCTGTCGTGACGAATGACCCGCGGCACCAGAATGCGCGGCTCGATACTCACCGGTTCGTACACCACGCGGCGTTTTTCCGGATCGTAGCGCATCTCGACCTGGCCGATCAGCGGGAAGTCCTTGCGGAACGGATGGCCGATGAAGCCGTAGTCGGTGAGCAGGCGGCGCAGATCGGGGTGGCCGTCGAACAGGATGCCGAACAGGTCGAAGGCTTCGCGCTCGAACCAGTTGGCGCAGTTCCAGATCGGCACCACCGAGGCGACCCGCGGCGGATCGTCGTTCGACAACACCTTTACCCGCAAGCGCTGGTTGTTGCGTATCGACAAGAGATGATAGACGACGCCGAAGCGGGGACCTTGAAAATCGCTTTCGCCGTAGCCCAGATAATCGACGCCGCACAAATCTATCAACTGCTCGAAGCCGAACGGTGCTTCATCACGCAAGGCGGTCATCACCTCGCTGAGGTGCTCGCCGGGCACGACCACGGTGGTCTCGCCCCGGCTCACATCACAGCGGCTGATGCGAGCGGCGAAGCGCTCTTGCAGGCGCGCGGCTAAACCCTGATCGACCTCAGACATGAATCCCCTATCTCCCCTATCCCTCAACGGGCAATCGTATTGGTACGCCGGATCTTATTTTGTAATTGGATTACGCCATAGAGGAGAGCCTCTGCGGTCGGCGGACAACCCGGCACATAAATGTCCACTGGTACGATTCTGTCACAGCCGCGCACCACGGAATAGGAGTAATGATAATACCCTCCCCCGTTGGCGCAGGAGCCCATGGAAATCACCCAGCGCGGCTCGGACATTTGATCATAAACCCGGCGCAAAGCGGGCGCCATTTTATTCACCAGCGTGCCGGCCACCACCATCACGTCGGATTGACGCGGGCTGGGCCGGAACACTACGCCGAAACGGTCGAGGTCATAACGCGCCGCGCCGGCGTGCATCATTTCCACCGCGCAGCAGGCGAGACCGAAGGTCATCGGCCACAAGGAACCGGTGCGCGCCCAATTGATGAGTTTATCGGCGGTGGTGGTGACCACGCCCCGCTCGAGTACGCCTTCTATTCCCATTCCAAGGCCCCCTTCTTCCATTCATAAATGAAACCCACTACCAGAATGGCCAGGAATATGAACATCGCCACGAAGCCGAAGATGCCGATCTCTTTCAGCGCTACCGCCCAGGGAAACAGGAAGGCGATTTCCAAATCGAAAATGATGAACAGGATGGCGACCAGGTAATAACGCACATCGAATTTCATGCGGGAGTCTTCGAAGGCTTCGAAGCCGCATTCGTAAGGGGAGTTTTTATCGACGTCGGGACGATGGGGCGCGACCAAACGGCCCATCACCACCGGGGCGATGCCGAAGACAAAGCCCATGACCAGAAAAATCGCAATTGGCAGGTAGTTTTCCAACATTTCCGCGCTGACCGTCCGTTATTCGAGGTTCACCCTGATTCGCGAAAAAGGCTTTGCGAACCAGGTATTCCGCGTATCCATGAACACTCTCGGTGCCAAAAAAGTAGTTGGAGTCTAGGCCACAATCAAACGTGCTGTCAAGCCAGCATCGTTGAGTTAAATTATTTTAATTCATGAGGTTATGATGCCAGTCCGCATCATGAAAACTATAAATATGGTGCCGACGGTGGGACTCGAACCCACACAGCTTGCGCCACCACCCCCTCAAGATGGCGTGTCTACCAATTCCACCACGTCGGCATAGTCGTTCCGAACATCTCCGTCACGGAACATATCAACTTTTATAAACAACCTCTGATTTATTAGAGATTGCCCACGGCGCGTCCCTGCACCGCTATTTGCAATCACGAGCCTGACCGCAAAATAAAGAAAACGGAAATTACTCTCGCGTTTTCCGTTTCTGGAAAAACCCCTTCATGGTTTTTCCAGAGTTCCTGAAATTATTGATTCGGTAACGCGGGCACATCCGCGGGAGCGGGCTGCACGGTCTCGGTCGGCAAGCCCTGCGGTAAATCGCCGGGCGCCGTCGGCGCGGCGGGCGCGACGATATCGGTCACGCTTTTCACTTCGCTTTTTTGATTGAACATGAACGCCAGCGACAGGCTGGTGATAAAAAACAGGGTGGCCAGCACGGCGGTGGTGCGGGTCAAAAACGACGCGGAACCCCGCGCGCCGAACAGGGTGCCCGAGGAACCGCTGCCGAAGGCCGCGCCCATGTCCGCGCCCTTGCCGCGCTGGATCAGCACCAGGCTGATCAAAGCCACCGCGATCACCATATGTACTATCAACAACACCGTATGCATTTCTATAAACCTCTAGCGTTCCGCTTATGACGCCGCGCGGCAGATCGCCACGAACTGTCCGGCATCCAATGAGGCGCCACCGATCAGACCGCCATCGATGTCCGCCATCGCAAACAATTCCGGCGCGTTATTGGCCTTCACGCTGCCGCCGTACAAAATCCGCAATTTATCCGCTACCGCCCGGTCGTGCTCGGCGACCCGTCCCCGGATATACGCATGAACCTCTTGCGCCTGTTCCGGCGTCGCGGTGCGTCCGGTACCTATCGCCCATACCGGTTCATAGGCAATCACGGCCTGCGCCAAACCGGCTACGCCGCCTTCCTGCAGCAGCACCGCGTCCAATTGACGGGCCACCACCGCCTCGGTGTCGCCGCGCTCGCGCTCGCCGAGCAACTCGCCGACACACAGGATGGGCGTCAGTCCCGCGGCCAAGGCCGCGAAAAACTTTTTGGCGACCAGGGCATCACCTTCGCCATACAGGGCGCGCCGCTCGGAATGACCGACGATGACGAAAGTGCAACCCGCGTCTTTCAGCATGGCCCCGGACACTTCACCGGTATACGCACCCTCGCCCCGTTCGGCGCAGAGATTCTGCGCGCCCAAGGCAATCGAGGAATCCGCCAGCATACGCCCGGTGTCGGTCACATAGACAAAAGGCGGACAAAGAGCCACCTCGGCCGTGATGCCTGCTGTCATGCCTTGCTTGATTCCGGTGACGAGGTCATTGATTCCCGCCCGCGTGCCATGCATTTTCCAGTTACCCGCCACCAGCGGTTGCCGCATCACTTCACCTAATTAAACCGATCAAAAATGGCGCTCAAGAATACCCATACCAGGGACAGAAATCAATTTAAAAGCCGCGGCTGAACGACAAAACGCCGCTCGCCATTCAACCCGCGAACGGAAACCGCGCTTAAAGCGAAACACCGGCCGCCTCCGCGACCACCTGCGCCAGTTGCTGCGCCAGGCTTTTCACTTGACCGGCATCGCGGCCCTCGACCATCACCCGGATCAGCGGCTCGGTGCCCGAAGCACGCAGCAAGACCCGGCCGGTCTCGCCCAGTTCGGCGACGACATTCTGGTAAGCGCGTTGCACCGCCCGTGAACCCGCCAAGTCGAAGCCCGCCGCGATCTTCACGTTGACCATGCATTGCGGGTATTTGGCCATGCCCTGTTTGAGTTCATGCAAAGTACGGCCGGTGCGCATCATCTCGGCCAGTACCTGCAAGGCGGAGACGATGCCGTCGCCGGTACTGGTGCGGTCGAGGCAGATCAAATGGCCGGAGGATTCACCGCCCACCAGGCAATCGTGTTCGCGCAGCATTTCCAGGACATAACGATCGCCCACCGCCGCGCGTTTGAAATCCACACCCAAGCCGCGCAAGCTTTGTTCGAGGCCGAGGTTGCTCATCACCGTGCCGATCACCGCGCCGCGCAAGGCACCGGTTTCCAAACGGGATCGGGCGATGATGTAAAGCAGCTCATCGCCGTCCAGCACCTCGCCCCGGTGATCCACCATGACCAGCCGGTCACCGTCGCCGTCGAGGGCGATACCGAGATCGGCGCCGTGTTCCAAGACCGCCGCCTGGATGGCACGCGGATGCGTCGAGCCGCATTCGTGATTGATATTGAGCCCGTCGGGTTCGACGCCGATGGCGATCACGTCCGCCCCCAACTCTTCGAACACGCTGGGCGCGACGTGATAGGTGGCGCCGTGTGCGCAATCCACCACGATCTTCATGCCGCGGAATTCCATGGTGGAGGGAATGGTGCTTTTGCAGAATTCAATGTAGCGGCCGCCGGCATCGCGGACCCGTTCGGCCTTGCCCAATTCCGCGGAATCGACGGTGAACATGGGCTTGCCCAGCTCGGCCTCGATGGCCAGTTCCAATTCATCCGCCAGCTTGTTGCCTTGCGCCGAAAAAAATTTGATACCGTTGTCGTAATACGGATTGTGAGAGGCGCTGATGACGATGCCCGCCTGGGCATGCAAGGTGCGAGTGAGATAGGCGATGGCCGGGGTCGGCATGGGCCCCAGCAAACGGATGTCCACCCCCGCCGCGGACAAACCCGCCTGCAGCGCCGACTCGAACATATAACCCGAGATGCGGGTGTCCTTGCCGATGAGCACCTTGCCCGGTCCGCCTTGCGTGCGGGCCAACACCCGTCCCGCCGCCCAACCCAGCTTGAGCACGAATTCGGCGTTGATGGGCGTGGCGCCCACCTTGCCGCGTATCCCATCGGTTCCAAAAAAACGGCGTTGCGAAGCATCCATGGTCAGCGCCTCTCCTCCTCGGCGTCATTCTATAACTCAACACTCATTCGATATCGGCGTCATGCACTCAAGCGTGACCGCTCACTGCGCGGCGCGCACCGCCGCCGCTATATTCACCGCCTGCACCGTGGCGGCCACATCGTGGGCGCGGATCACCGCCGCCCCCTGCATCACCGCCAGCGCGGCGAGGGCAATACTACCATACAGGCGCTGCTCGACCGGCACCTCGAGCACCGCGCCGATCATCGCTTTGCGCGAGACACCGACCACCAGCGGCGCGCCCAGCATCGCCAGATCACCCAAGCGTTTCAGCAAGGAAAGATTATCGGCGAGCCGTTTGCCGAAACCGAAACCGGGATCGAGCAGTAAACGCGCGCGGTTTATTCCGGCCTGCTCGCACAGCCGCATCCGTTCCCGTAAAAAAGCGCCGACCTCCGCCGCCACATCGTCATAGTGCGGTGCATCCTGCATGGTGCGCGGCTCGCCCTGCATGTGCATGAGACAAACCGGGACGGCCAGCGCCGCGGCGGCGGCCAGGGCGCCCTCTTCGCGCAAGGCGCGCACATCATTGATCAAACCGGCACCCGCCGCCACCGCCGCCCGCATCACCGCGGCCTTGCTGGTATCGACGGAGATCACCGCCGGCAATTCCGCGCGCAAGGCCTCGATCACGGGAATGACTCGATCCAATTCCTCCTGCTCACTCACCGCCGCCGCGCCGGGGCGGGTGGACTCGCCGCCCACGTCGATCAACGCGGCGCCTTCCGCCACCATCCGCCGCGCCTGCGCCAGCGCGGCCGCGGGAGACGCGAACCGTCCGCCGTCCGAAAAGGAATCCGGCGTGACATTGAGTATCCCCATCACCCGCGGCCGGGACAGATCGAGGGGTTTATCGGCACAATGCAGCACATGGGGCACATGGGGCACATGGGGCATGATCAGGCCACCACTAAACGCGCGACGGCTACGCGGATTATTTCAATGCGAGTAAAGGTCCCCGACCTCCGGCATACCGACCTTAATTTCTCATCCGGCAATTTTATATCCCCTTACCCTCGCTGGCGGACCCCGGCGACTGGGGCTTAATAGTGTGAGCGCCTCACAGGCGCTTTAAAACACGCCCGCTATAACCGCCACCCCTCCTTAGCAAAACAAAACCACCCCAGCCCTGTGGGTCACCCCTCCTTGTGAAAGAGAGGATAACCTCACCCACGGCAACCGCCGCCCAAGTCAAACTGAAGTGCGTTCCCCGCCGGCGCCGGAGATTTACCTCACCGAATTATTCAATACCCGCCAATAAATAAAACGCCCCGCGATGCGGGGCGTTGGTCAATCTCAACAATGGTTGAAAGGATTGTTTTAATGCTGGCCCGCCGGATGATCGGCGATCTTGCCAGCCACATCGTCTTTGTCACCACTGGCGACGGAAGCCCCCTGTCCGGGCGGCGGCGTACCGGCATCCACGTTCCAGTCCTTGGGCGGCCGTGGCTCGCGTCCCGCCATGATGTCGTCGATCTGCGTACTGTCGATGGTCTCGTACTTGATCAAGGCATTGGCCATGTTGTGCAGCTTGTCCAAATTCTCCGACAAGATCCGCTTCGCACGATCGTAGTTACGATCGACGATGGCCCGCACCTCCTGATCGATGGACCGGGCGGTGTCGTCGGCCAAGGATTTGTGTTGCGTCACCGAGTGGCCGAGAAAAACTTCACCTTCCTCTTCACTGTAAGTGAGCGGCCCCAGTTTTTCCGACAAGCCCCACTTGGTCACCATATTGCGGGCGATCTCGGTGGTGCGCTGAATGTCATTGGAAGCGCCGGTAGTCACCATATCCGCTCCGAAGATCAATTCCTCGGCGATACGCCCACCCATCATGCTGGAGATCTGACTCTCCAGACGCTGCTTGCTGTAACTGTAGCGATCCGCCACCGGCAGGAACATGGTCACGCCCAAGGCGCGGCCGCGGGGAATAATCGAGACTTTGTGCACCGGATCATGCGACGGCACCTTCAAACCGACGATGGCATGACCTGCTTCATGATAGGCGGTGAGCTTCTTCTCGTCGTTGCTCATCACCATGGAGCGCCGCTCGGCGCCCATCATGATTTTGTCTTTCGCCTTCTCAAAGTCGATCATGTCCACCACCCGCTTATTGGCGCGGGCGGCGAACAGAGCGGCTTCATTCACCAGGTTGGCAAGATCGGCGCCGGAGAAACCGGGCGTGCCACGGGCGATGATCACGGCCTGCACATCATCCGCCATCGGCACTTTGCGCATGTGCACTTTGAGGATTTGCTCGCGGCCGCGCACATCGGGCAAGGGCACCACCACCTGGCGGTCGAAACGGCCGGGCCGCAGCAAGGCCGGGTCGAGCACGTCGGGACGGTTGGTAGCGGCGATGACGATGATGCCTTCGCTGCCCTCGAAGCCGTCCATTTCGACCAGCAACTGATTGAGGGTCTGCTCGCGCTCGTCGTGACCGCCGCCGAGACCGGCGCCGCGATGACGGCCGACCGCGTCGATCTCATCGATGAAGATGATGCAGGGCGCGTGTTTCTTGGCCTGCTCGAACATGTCGCGGACGCGGGCCGCGCCCACACCGACGAACATTTCGACGAAATCCGAACCGGAAATCGAGAAAAACGGTACTTTGGCTTCACCGGCGATGGCCTTGGCGAGCAAGGTTTTACCGGTACCGGGCGAACCCACCATCAACACACCGCGGGGGATTTTGCCGCCGAGCTTCTGGAACTTGCTGGGGTCGCGGAGAAATTCGACCAATTCGGCCACTTCTTCCTTGGCCTCTTCCACGCCGGCCACGTCGGCGAAGGTGACCTTGATCTGGTCCTCGCCCATCATGCGCGCCTTGCTGCGCCCGAACGACATGGCACCGCGGCCACCGCCGCCGCCCTGCATCTGGCGCATGAAGAATATCCATACCGCGATCAAGAGCAGCATGGGGAACCAGGAGATGAACATCTGCATCAGCAGGCCTTGCTGCTGTTGCGGACGGGCTTTGATCACCACACCGTGATTCAGCAGGTCGTTGACCATGCCCGCATCGCCCGGACTATAGGAAACGAAATCTTCGCCGCCGAGACGTTTGCCTTGGATGACGCTGCCTTCGATCACCACTTCCGACACTTGTCCCTGGCGTACCTGCTCGATGAAATCCGAATAGGCCACAGGTTTGGCCGCCACTTGCGGCGGACCAAAACTGTTAAAGACGGACATCAGCACGATCGCAATGACCACCCACAAGATTAAATTTTTCGCCATGTCGCTCAAGGTCTGCACCTCATTTTCTCACCGCCCGCCTGCGGCCACCTAATAATTATCGGCCGTATCAGCCGGCCGCATAATCCTTAGAATAGACCTTATTACAATTTATAGTTCCTGGCTAGTAAGTACACTTCCGAGCTCTCGGCGCGGGACGCTTTGGGTTTACGCGTCATCACCT
>CAKKSB010000116.1 GCA_919903055.1 Gammaproteobacteria bacterium
GTGGCGGCGCCGCGTTATTGGGACGTGGGCGAACTCGACCGCGAGTTCAAATGGAGCAATTACCTCGGCCGCTTTCACTGGCGGCATATCGATCTGATGGACGTGCTGGCCGGTTATCAGCCGCGCGCTGCCGCGCCCCTGGATCAAATCGCCAGCCTGTTGGGTTTTCCCGGCAAGATGGGCATGAGCGGCGCCAAAGTGTGGGATCACTTTCTCGCCGGCGATCTCGCCGGCATCCGCAATTATTGCGAAACCGACGTGCTGAATACTTATCTGGTGTACCTGCGTTTCGAACTGATGCGTGGCCAGCTCAGCCGCGAGGCGTATCAACGCGAGTGCGAACTGGTACGCGGTACTTTAGCGGGCGATGCGCGTCCGCATTTACAGGAATTTCTCGCCGCGTGGCGTGAACCGTCCTTATCTTCCCCGGCGCGCTGAAACGCGCTTATCCGCTTTTTCCCGAGGAAGACCGATGTCCCGTAAGCGCAAACCCATGCCCAGCGCGGCGATACGCGCCACCGTCGACACGCTGAATCACGATGGCCGCGGCGTGGCGAGGATCGATGGCAAGGCTACTTTCATCGAAGGCGCCTTGCCCGGCGAGGAAGTGGATTTCATTCTGGTGGCGCGCCACAAGCGCTACGACGAAGGAAGGGTGAGTGACGTGTTGCGCGCCGCGCCCGAACGGGTCGCGCCGCACTGCGCGCATTTCGGCCTGTGCGGCGGTTGCAGCCTACAGCACTTGCGCGCCGACGCGCAAATCGCCATGAAACAGCAAATTCTCTTGAACGATCTCCACTATATCGGTGATGTCACTCCCGAGGACATTCTGCCGCCGCTCACCGGCCCTCATTGGGGTTATCGACGCCGCGCGCGGCTCGGCGCCAAATTCGTCGAAAAGAAACAGGCGATGCTGGTAGGTTTCCGCGAGAAGCGCAGCGCCTATCTCGCCGATTTGAGCCGCTGCGAGGTGTTGCATCCGCGGGTGGGACAGAACCTGCAGGCGTTGCGCGAACTGCTGCGCGGCCTGGACGGTTATCAGCGAATTCCGCAAGTGGAAGTGGCGGCGGGCGACCAGGCGATTGGCCTGGTATTCCGCCATCTCGATCCCTTGAGTGAGCACGACCTCGCCGCGCTGCGCGCGTTCGGCGAGCAGCGGGATTTTTATATTTATCTGCAAGCGGCGGGGCCGGACAGCGTGTTGCCGTTATGGCCGGAAAACCCGCGGCTCAGTTACCGTTTGCCGGAATTCGACGTGGAACTGGAATTCCGGCCCACTGACTTCACCCAGGTCAACGGCGATATCAATGGCGCGATGGTCAAACGCGCGCTGGAGTTGCTGGACTTGCGAGGCGATGAGCGGGTACTGGATTTATTTTGCGGACTCGGCAATTTCACCTTGCCGATCGCGCGCCGCGCGGCCTGGGTGACGGGCGTCGACGGCGACGCGCAACTGGTGGCGCGCGCCCGCGACAACGCCCGCCGCAACGGCATTGAAAATGCCGAGTTTCACGCCGCCGATCTCGACGACGTAGCGTCGATGTGGCCGTGGGCGGCGCGGGGCTTCGATAAAATTTTATTGGATCCGCCGCGTACCGGCGCTTTGGAAGTGGTGCGGCGCATCGCCAAGCTGGGCGCGGCGCGCATCGTCTATGTCAGTTGTAACCCCGCCACTTTCGCCCGCGACGCGGCGGAGCTGGTGCATCAGCACGGTTATCGTCTGCGTCAGGCGGGGGTGATGGACATGTTTCCTCATACCACCCATGTCGAGTGCATCGCGCTGTTCGAGCGGGGGTGAGCCGGTAAGCGTCAGCAAGGTAAACCGCCGGCGAACGCAGGGTAGTTATAGCGCGAAATTTGATCTGCGCGGTGTTATCTCTTCCTTGTTCTAAACAGAGGTGGCCGGCAGGGCCGGTGTGGTTGCCTCAACGTTGCGACGCGAGATGGCCTCGGTAATCGCCTTGCCGGATGCGCGGACGGCCGGCCACCGTCGCGCTATAGAAATACACCCAGCACGTAAAGGCGCGGCGCGCGGGTAGCAAAGTGATTTGAGTGAGGCGGCGAATGAATTCGCTGTGATGATGAACGTCGGGACGATAAAGTTTGTAATGGTCGATCCGGTCAAGAAAATCGGCGCGTCGCAATCGGAACACCGTGCCATAGACTCTATCGTTTTTTTCGCTGGAGGTGACCGCCGCCGCATAAGCGCCGAGATCGTAGAGCCGCGCCTGGATATAGCCTTCCGACCAGTGATAAACCGCACCGCGCAGCCGGGCGTCGAAGTGGCGGTTACCGGTGCCGGTGAGTAAAGAGCCATAAAAAAATACGAAAGGGACGTTGTTGGTGATCATGCGGATCCTATGCGCCGTCAATCGGCGAGGGTAAGGGCGATTTTGCCGGTCATGCCGCCGGCCTCGATGAGCCGATGCGCCTCCGCCGCCTTGGCCAAAGGCAGAACGTGGCTGATATGAATGCGCAGTTTCCCCGCGTCGAACAGAGTCGCGGCGCGGCGTAAAATGTCGGCCTGCTGTTGTTGGACGTCGATCAGGCCATGCAACATGGGAGTCAGCATCAATTCAAAACTGATCCGCAGATTTCGCAGTCGCGCCTCTTTCCAATCCACCTCGGCGCCGGGCTGGAGTAAAGTAACCAGGTCGCCGTAATGACGCACGGCGCGCACGGTACGGACGAAGGTGACGCCGCCGACGGTGTCCAGCGCCAAGTCCGCCCCGTGGCCGCCGCTCCATTCATTCACCGCCGCGACGAAATCCGTCTTATGATAAGAGACGGCCAATTCGGCGCCGAGTTCGCGGGCCAGTTGCGCCTTGGCCGGATCGGATACGGTGGTGAAGACGCGGGCATCGTGCAGCTTGGCCAGTTGGATCGCCAAATGACCCACGCCGCCGCAGCCGGCATGGATTAACACGCATTGCCCTTGCTGAAGGTGAGCCCGCTCGTGGAGCGCTTCCCATGCGGTGATCAGCGCCAGCGGCACCGCCGCCGCTTCGGCGAAGCTGAGGGAGCGTGGCTTGGGTGCGGCGAACCGTTCATCGATCACGGCGTATTCCGCATAGGTGCCGGGATGGCCACCGATGCCGCCGTTGCAGAAATACACGGCGTCGCCGGCTTGGAAATCCTGGGCCTCGGGTCCCGTCGCTTCCACCACGCCGGCGCCATCGCAGCCGAGTATGGCCGGCATGCGTTCGGGGAAATAGGTGCCGCGGCTGCGTAGTTTAGTGTCCACCGGATTGACGCCGGCGGCATGCAATCGTACTAATAACTGGCGTCCACCACTGAACGTAGGCGTAGGAACTTCAAGCAGCTGCAAGACCTTCGGCGCGCCGGGCGCCGTCATCACCATGGCTTTCATGAAAGCTTCCTCCGCTTACCACTACCTCGAGTGTACCAAGAGTGGCGGCGGAATGTGCAAGTCGGAATATCAGCGCGCCAAAGAGGTTTATAGAGAACATAGGAATCCGGGCGCGGAACGGTTTATATATTTCCCCACGGCGCGGTGATCTTACCGTGCATGTATTGTGAATTATGTAGTGGGCACCTTATCCGGCTTGTGCTCGTGTGCCACGACAGCGAGCGTGCGTGGCGGCCAGTCTGGCCGCCGGCGGGTGATTCAAAGACTGAAATACCGGGCAGCGCTAGCACTGACCCATCGATCGATTGCCCGGTTGCCGCGTTCAAGTTTTTGGAGCGGCGTTTCCGCCTACGCCACATCTGTTTTAGCGTGCCGTCGAGTGTGCTGCGGCGAGGCGATGCGGTCGGTGCTGGTGTACAATCCCGGCAAATTAGCGCCACCGGCGGTGGATAGTGAATAGAGGTAAAGATGGCGACCGAGATTGAACGGAAATTTCTGGTATTGAATGATGACTGGCGCCGGCAAGCGGCGCCGGGTGCGCGGCTGCGGCAGGGTTATTTGTCGAGCGGCGCGGCGTGTTCCATTCGCGTACGGAGCGCGGGGGACCACGCCCAGCTCAATATCAAAAGCGCGACGCTGGGCGTGAGCCGCCGCGAATATGAATATGCCATTCCGGTCGGGGATGCCAGCGAATTATTAGACCATTTTTGCGACGGCCCGCTGATAGAAAAAACCCGTTATGCGGTGGAATACGCCGGGCATGTCTGGGAAGTGGATGTGTTCGAAGGCGATAACGCCGGGCTGATCGTCGCCGAAATCGAATTGGACAGCGAGGATGAAGTGTTTGAGAAACCAGCGTGGGCGGGTGTAGAGGTGTCGCACGATCCGCGTTATTACAACGTTTGTCTGGTCAAACATCCGTATAAGGATTGGCGGCCTTGACATGCCGACGGCGCGAACGGCCGCTATTGAACGCGATCACGATGAATATCTCCCTTGAATAAGATGCGGCGATTTATGCCGCGCCGTTTCGGCATGGTACTTCTGCTGCTGATAGGCGTGCTGCCGCTGCTGAGCTGCGGCGGCAAGTCCGCGCCCGACAGCTTGCGCTTCGGCCTGGCCAGCGCGCCGGTGACCCTCGATCCGCGTTTCGCCACCGACGCCACCTCGGCGCGCATCAACCGGCTGCTCTACCGGCAACTGGTGGAGTTCGACGCGGCGCAGCAACCCATCGCCGGTTTGGCGGAGTGGATGCGGCTGGCGCCGCTGCACTACCGTTTTCATTTGCTGAATGGTGAGGGCCGCGGTTTTCACGACGGCGGTCGGCTGACCGCGCGCGATGTGAAGGCGACGTACGACAGTTTGCTCGACACTAAGACCGCCTCACCGCATCGCGGCAGTCTGGAGATGATCGCGTCCATCGCGGTGATCGATGAGGATACCGTGGATTTTCATTTGTCGCGGCCGGACGTGTTGTTCCCGGGCCGGCTGGTGATCGGCATCTTGCCCGCCGCGGCCATCGCCGCGGGCCATACGTTTAACCAAGCGGCGCTGGGCAGCGGCCCCTACGCTTTCGTCGCCTGGCCCGAGCCGGGCCGTCTGCAATTGCGGCGGGTGGGTGACGGCCAGCGTCTGGAATTTTTGCAGGTGCGCGATCCGACCGTGCGCATCCTCAAACTCCAGCGCGGCGAACTGGACATGGTACAAAACGATTTGCCGCCGGAGATGATCCGCTACGCCGAAGCGCGGCCCGAGTTGCGCGTGCAACGCGGCCGCGGTTCGAATTTCGCCTACCTCGGTTTCAATATGGACGACCCGTTGGTGGGACAACACGCGGTGCGCGAAGCGATCGCCCACGCCCTCGATCGCCAGGCCATCATTCACTATGTGCTGGGCGACGCGGCGCGGCCGGCCAGCGCGTTATTGCCGCCGGAACATTGGGCGGGCAATCCGGCGCTGCCTTTGTTGGCTTACGATCCGGCGCGGGCGCGGACCTTATTGGCGGAGGCGGGTTACGGCGAGGGAAAACGGCCGCGCATCGAATATAAAACCTCCAGCGACGCCTTTCGTCTGCGCCTCGCCACCATCATTCAGCAACAGCTGGGCGAGGTGGGCATCGACGTCGAACTGAGCAGCTACGATTGGGGCACGTTTTACGGCGACATCAAGGCCGGGCGTTTTCAAATGTTCAGCCTGGCCTGGGTGGGAGTGAAAACGCCGGACATTTTTCATTATGCTCTTCACAGCAGCCAGGTGCCGCCGATCGGGGCGAACCGCGGCCGGTTTCGCAGCAGGGCGGCGGATGAATTGATCGAGGCGGCCGCCGGCGAGGAGGACCCGGCGCGGCAGGCGGCGTATTACCGGCAATTGCAGGCCGTTTTGCTGGCGGAATTGCCCTATGTGCCCTTGTGGTACGAAGACCAGGTGTTCGTGGCGCGGCGCACCATCGCCGGCTATACGCCCGCCGTTGACGGCAATTATGATGGGTTGGCCGTCGTGCGGCGGACGGCGGAATGACAACGTCCCTCGCCCCTGGCGGGGGAGGGAGAGGGGACGAATGACAGTGTCGTTGATGATTGACTCACCCTCTCCCCAAGCGGCTTCGCCCCCCTCGCTGCGCTCTTCCTTCGAAGGAGAGAGGCTCTTAATACGGGGCGACGGCGATGATGCCGGGCCGATTTGTTTGCCGGCATCTATCCCTCTTCCCTTGCGGGAGAGGGCGAGGGAGAGGGGTGGTGGATGGATAGAGTGACCATAAATTAAAGATGAGTAGCGGATGATGAATCAACCGAAGCGTATCGAGATCAACATCGGCGAACAGCGGCTGCGTTATTGGGAGAACGGCGCGCTGGTGATGGACGTGCCGGTGTCCACCGCCAAGAACGGCGCCGGCGAACAACAGGGCAGCGAATGCACGCCACGCGGTGAGCACATCATTCGCGCCAAAATCGGCGACGGCTGCTTGCCCGGCACCGTGTTGGTCGGCCGCCGGCCCACCGGTGAGATTTACAGCCGCGAACTGGGCGAGCGTTTTCCCGGCCGCGATTGGATATTGACCCGCATCTTGTGGCTGAGCGGCTGCGAGCCGGGCCGCAATCGTTTGGGCGATGTCGACAGCATGCGCCGTTACATTTATCTGCACGGCACGCCCGATCATGTTGTTCTGGGCGCGCCGGGTTCGCGCGGCTGCGTGCGCATGCGCAACAGCGATATCATCGCGCTGTTCGATCGCGTGCCGGCGGGCACGCCGGTCATCATCAGCGAATAAGGCGCACGAACCTACCATGCCTGTCTTCATCATCTCCCGTTTGCTGAGTGCCGCCGTGGTGCTGCTGGGCGTGAGCTGTCTGGTGTTTCTGCTGCTGCATCTGGTGCCCGGCGACCCGGTCGAGGTGATGTTGGGCGAATCGGCGCACGCCGCCGACCGCGAGGCGCTGCGGCAGGCGCTCGGCCTCAATCAGCCGTTATGGGTGCAGCTGCTGCATTTTTTGGAAGGGCTGTTGCGGCTGGACTTAGGCACCTCGCTGCATTCCAAACGCCCCATCACGGAGATGTTGTGGGAGCGTATTCCCGCCACGGCGGAATTGGCGGCGGCGGCCTTGGGCGTGGCGGTGCTCATCGCCTTTCCGCTCGGCGTGCTGGCCGCGGTGCGCAAAGATTCGGCGTGGGATTACGGTGCGATGGGCGTGTCGCTGCTCGGCGTGTCGATGCCCAATTTCTGGTTGGGGCCGTTGTTGATTCTGGTGTTCTCGGTGTGGCTGGGCTGGTTGCCGGTGAGCGGCCGCGATGAATTGAGTTCGCTGGTGTTGCCGGCGCTGACCTTGGGCACGGCGCTGGCGGCGGTGTTGTCGCGCATGGTGCGCGCGTCCTTGCTGGAGGTGTTGCACGAGGACTTCGTGCGCACCGCGCGGGCCAAGGGCCTGCCCGAGCGGGTGGTGGTGTGGCATCACGCCCTGCGCAACGCGCTGCTGCCGGTGGTGACGATATTGGGTCTGCAATTGGGCGTGCTGCTGGGCGGCGCGGTGGTGACCGAGATGGTGTTCTCCTGGCCGGGGCTCGGCGAGTTGACCATCGAGTCGATCCAGCGCCGCGATTATCCGGTGGTGCAGGCCTGCGTATTGTTGATCAGCGTCACCTACGTGTTGGTGAACACCGCCACCGATTTGCTGTATGCCTGGCTCGATCCGCGCGTGCGCTTGGGGACTGACAAATGATGCGGCTGTGGCTGCCGGCGGGGATCATGTTTGCCTGGGCCTTGAGCGCGCTGCTGGGGCCGTGGCTGGCGGCGGACCCCAATCACATCGAATTGGCGCGCATCCTCGCCGGCCCGGGTCCGCAGGCCTGGCTGGGTTACGACGACCTCGGCCGGCCGGTGTGGGAACGCCTGGTGGTGGGCGCGCAGACTTCGTTCATCGTCGCGATAGCGGTGGTGACGGTGACGGTGTTGACCGGTACCTTGATCGGTACGGTAAGCGGTTATCTCGGCGGTTGGGTCGATCATCTGGTAGTGCGGATCATCGATATTTTCATGGCCTTTCCGGGTATTCTGTTGGCGATTGCGCTGGCGGGCGTGCTCGGCCCCGGCGTGAACAACGTGGTCATCGCGCTCAGCGTGGTGGGCTGGGTGGGCTTCGCGCGGCTGGCGCGGGCGCAAGTATTGTCGCTGAAACATCGCGAGCATATTCAAGCGGCGGTGGCGCTGGGCGTGCGGCGGCCGCGTATCGTGCTGCGGCATTTGCTGCCGCTGATGTGGGCGCCGCTGATCGTCGAGGGCACCTTCGCGGTGGCGGGCGCGGTGATCGCCGAGGCTTGCTTGTCTTTTCTCGGCCTCGGCGTGCAGCCGCCGACCGCTTCGTGGGGCAGCATGATCCGCGACGGCACGCGCTACATGCTGATGGCGCCGCACATGGTGCTGGCGCCGGGCGTGGCGCTGATGCTGGTGGTGCTGGCGGTGAATCTATTGGGAGACCGGTTGCGCGATCGCCTGGATGTGCGCGCCCGGCCGTGACCGGCAAGTTGGGCGGATAAGGAGAAGGTTATGGCCTTGGGGCCGCTGATGGTGGGTGTGGCGGGTTGGGCGCTGAGCGCCGAAGAGCGGGAGATGCTGCGGCATCCGCTGATCGGTGGCGTGATTTTGTTCACGCGCAATTACGCCGATACCGAGCAGTTGCAGTCCCTGGTGGAGGACATCCACAAATTGCGCGAGCCGCCGCTGCTGGTGGCGGTGGATCACGAAGGCGGTCGCGTGCAGCGTTTTCGCCCGGGTTTCATCGAGCTGCCGCCGGTGCGGCAACTCGGCCGTCTCTACGATAAAGACGCCAAGCGCGCTAAACACCTCGCGCAATTGCTGGGCTGGCTGATGGCGGCGGAGCTGCGCGCGGCGGGCGTCGATCTCAGCTTCGCGCCGGTGCTGGATCTCGATCGCGGCAACAGCGAAGTGATCGGCAATCGCGCCTTTCATAGCGACGGCGAGGTGATCGCCGATCTCGCCCATGCTTACATGATCGGAATGGACATGGCTGGCATGATGGCCACCGGCAAACATTTTCCCGGCCACGGTACGGCGACGGCGGACTCGCACCATGTGGTGGTGAGCGATCCCCGACCCTATGAAGACATCGCCGCCGAGGACATGCTGCCCTTCGAGCGCATGGTCAACTACGGACTCGCGGCGATCATGGCGGCGCATGTGGTGTATCCGCGCGTCGATCCGCGGCCGGCGGGGTTCTCGCGCTTCTGGATGCAGGACGTGTTGCGCAAGCGCCTGCGTTTCCAAGGTGTAATCTTCAGCGATGATCTCGGCATGAGCGGCGCGGCGGCGGCCGGCGACATTCTCGACCGCGCCCGCGCCGCGCTGGACGCCGGCTGCGACATGGTGTTGGTATGCAACGAGCTCGCGGCGGTACCGCTGTTGTTGGATGGACTCGACGCTTCCGCAAATCCGGTCAGCCAATTGCGGCTGGCCCGCATGCACGGACGGGGTAGGGTCGCTCATAATAAATTGCGGCTGGAGCCGATCTGGCAAGAGGCGATCCAAGCGGTGGCCGAGTGCGGCCGGCCCGATGAACCGCGTTTGGTGTGATAGTCCGCGCGATGACGGTTGGGGGACGACACTGAAAACCTCAGAACACGTCCCCTCTCCCGCGGGCGGGAGAGGGTTAGGGTGAGGGAGATGAGGAAGGTAGCTTTGCCGTAGTGATGGCGGCGTCTGGACACCCTCATCCCTGCTTTCTCCCGGGAGAGGGGGAATGACGCCTCGGTCCGGTTTGGGTCTTTATATTCGAATTTGAGATAGGTTCTAATCAATGGGAGAGATGAGTGCGATGTATTGGGCGAGAAGTATTGTTGCGATGATCGCGATCTGTGCGTCTTCAACGGCCTGGACCTTCGAGATGATGCAGGCCTTGCCCGCCGAGGTGCCGGTGCCCGCCGACAACCCGTTCACCGAGGAGAAGGCGGCCTTGGGCCGGCAACTTTATTTCGACAGCCGCTTGTCGGTAAATGGCAGCGTGTCGTGCAATAGCTGTCACGACGTCGCGGCGGGCGGCGGCGATCATCGTCCGGTCTCCGTCGGCGCGCTGGGCAAGCCCGGCACGCGCAACGCCCCCACGTTATGGAACGTCGCGTATCAAACCGTGCTGTATTGGGACGGCCGCGCCCGCAGTCTGGAAGAGCAGATCCGCGGCCATTTGTTCGACAGCACGACCATGGCCCTGCCCGACCTCGCCGAGCTGATCACGCGCATCAATCGGATTCCCGGCTACCGTGCCCAGTTCGAGAGTGTGTTCGGTGAAAAGGACGCGGTGACGCTCGATACGCTGGCCAAGGCCATCGCTACTTACATACGCACTTTGCGCACGCCTGACAGCGCGTTCGACCGCTATATCAAAGGGAATAAAAAGGCCTTGAC
Source organism: Gammaproteobacteria bacterium (assembly GCA_919903055.1). GTDB lineage: Bacteria > Pseudomonadota > Gammaproteobacteria > DRLM01 > DRLM01 > CAKKSB01. The sequence goes on from CAKKSB010000116.1 coordinate 10,281, forward strand.
CGCCCAGGCGCAACGGGGTTTGGCGACCTTCCGCGACATCGGCTGCATGTCCTGCCATTTCGGGGTCAACTTCGCCGGTCCGGCGCCGGGACCGTTTTTGAAAATGGGCGACGGCTTTTACGAATTGTTTCCCAATTTTCTGGGCAGCCCCTACGATGAAGTCTATGACTTGACGCAAGACATCGGCCGGGTGTTGTACAGCGGTGACCCCGGCGAGAAATACATGTGGCGGGTGCCGCTGTTGCGTAATGTCGCGCTGACCGCGCCCTATTTTCACAACGGCAGCGTCTCGACCTTGAGCGAGGCGGTGCGGGTGATGGGGCGGGTCGAGCTCAATCTCACCCTGAAGGACGACGAGGTGCGGGACATCGTGGCCTTTTTGGAGAGCTTGAACGGGGTGAGACCCCCGCAGAGCTTGCCGATCTTGCCGGCGACCCCGCATGATGTGGTCTGGCCCTGGCAGCGGCCGGTGGCCGGGGCGAGCGCGACGGTGAAGTCTTCCCATCCAAGCAAGTGATCAAGTCATGCAACGACACAAACAATTAGCCACCGCGGCTGGCCTCGCCGCCTTGCTCGCCTGCGGCGCGGCGCAAGCGGCCGAGACGCGGCAACATGCGTGGTACGCGGGTATCTCGGCGGGTATTAGTACGTTGGATATCACCAGCGCCGATTGGGATGACGGCTCGCTGACCAGCGGCCAAGCCGAAGAAAGCGGTGTCGCGTATAAAGTTTTCACCGGCTATCGTTTCAATAATTATCTCGATCTCGAACTGGCTTATATCCGCCTGGGCGATTCCTCATTCCGCGGCGTCGCGTCGGGACGGGTGCCGTCGGTCTGGGAGCCGGGCAATGTGACGGGCGACACCGAGGCGCAAGGCATAAGTACGGAGGCGGTGGCCGCTTGGACTTTTGGTCAGCGTTTGAAGGTTTACGCCAAGGGCGGGTTGTTCTTTTGGGATTCCACGGTGATTTATGAACCGACCATCGCCGCGACCTCGGTGGTCGACGATCCCGATCAGTCCAACCGGTCGGCGGTACACGATGACGGCGTGAGTTTCATCTACGGCCTGGGCGCGGATTGGCGGCTGTATAAAAACTGGTGGCTGCGCGGCGAATGGCAGCAAACCACGCTGGGTTTGGTCAAGACCGATGAATACACCGACAGTTTCCCTTCGTTGGGCGTGTTGTTTAATTTTTGACGGCGGCGGATTGCCTCGCCGCCGGGCGGTCCTCTGGAAAATTCCCGGGCCCTATGCTACGGTGGCCCAAGCTTAATTGATCATAAATTGGCGGTTGGACCCACTGACCTCCGCATGGAAGCCCTCGGTAATACGCTGATAGTTCAACGGACTGGCTGAACGAGAGAGTGGTAAACCGTCCGCCGCGGGACGCATGTCCCATTGGGTTTAGCAGACCTTGAGTCGTCCCGGCAGGGCGGCTCGCTCCGGATCACCGATAGCCGACACTGTTGATGTGATTACCTAAATAAAAAAGCGCCGCCGCCAGTCCCGGTAATGACGAGGAGGCACGCCGCCGGTGTACATAATGACAATATCCTTTGCCAGCCAGGTTTCCCGATCATCTCGGACCGTTCTTCCGCATAGTGCCGCTGAATTGCGCGACGTTCCTCGGCCCCGTGCAGCGGCATGGTTCGCGACGGTGTTGCAAGGGTTGCTCTTGCTTGGTTTGTTATGGGCGATGGCCTTGCCGGTCAGCGCGGCCGTGCCGGCGGCCAGCAATGCGCGTTTTCCCTACGCGGTTGCCGGTGTCAGCGGCAAACTCACGGCGACCGACGCCGATAATGATGCGCTTACCTTTAGTCTCGTTGCCCAGTCCAGTAGAGGTACGGTCACCATCACCGCCGCCACCGGTGATTTCACCTACGTTCCGACCGTGGGAGTAAGTGGTACCGATACCTTTACTTTTAAAGTGAATGACGGCACCGCGGACTCCAACGTGGCGACGGTGCGTATTCTGCCCGCGATTAGCGTCTCGGTCGGTTCCTCGGTATTGATCGAAGGCCAAAGCGCGCAATCGAATTCGGCGCCCATAACGTTTATTCGGACGGGAGAACTGGACCCAATTGCCACGGAAGACATACTCGTAAGTTATGAGATCACCGGCACCGCTACCCAGGGAGGCAACGCGGACTTCGATCTAAGCATAGGGCAAGTGCGGTTTTCGAGGAACTCTAATTCAGTGACCGTCGGCGGCACGCTTAACGTAGGGACGGACCAAGATATTGAACCCGACGAGACCATCATTATTACCGTAAAAGACGGGGATAATTACATGGCCGCTCCGGCTGGGGCGGGTTCCGTGACGGTGATTATCCAAGATCCCGCGGCGACGATGCCCAAGGCGAATTTTCAGCTTGACCAAATGGTGGGGGAGGGCGGCGAGGTGGTGGTGCGCGTCGTGCTGGACGCAGCGCCGTCATCGTATCCGGTCAAGATTCCTTTCACTTTATCCGGCACCGCCGCGGCGGGCATTGATTATGAGACGTCGACGCCTTCCCCCATCGTGATCACCAGCGGTACCAGGGGGGAAGTGACGCTGACCGCCAAGGCGGATACTCTGGACGAACCCACCGACGAAACCGTGGTGTTTAATATGGGCCAGCCTTTTAACGCGCGCTCCGGCAGTTTTCGCACGCAAACAGTGACTATCACGGAAAAAAACATTCCGGCCGCGGTGTCGCTCACGGCCCGCCAAAATACTGTGCCGACCCGGGTGGTGATGACCGACGGCGGTCTGGTGACGGTCAGCGTCGATGTGCGGGATATCAATGGTGGCGATCTTTCTGCCTATCAGTACGACTGGAGCGCTACCAATCCCGCGCTGACGTCAGGCAGTCAGGGTAATGTGTTTATTTTCAATCCCAGCACGCTCGGGCTGGGCTACTACAAGGTGAGGGTCAAGGTGACGGACGGCAGCCTCGCACCTCAATCGACGCAAGCCGAACTGCAATTGAGGGTGATTCAAACCAGGCCCCTCTTCACTGATGGTGACAGCGACTTCGATGGCGTGCCTGACCGGGATGAAGCGGTTGGCGACAGTGATAATGACGGTATCCAGGACTATTACGATAGCAGCCGGCTCGCCGCGAATTTTCTGCAACAGAAAACACCGCGCGCTGACGCTTTTCTGATGCAAACCCGTGCCGATCTGTCGTTACGTTTGGGCGATACGGCACTGGCCACCGGACGGGATCAAGCATTGGTCAGCGCGGAAGACATCATCAGTCTGGGCGGCGGCGAAGGCCGAACAGGCCCCAACGCCACCGATAGCCGGGTCAACTCGGGCGGTTTCAACGATTTTGAAATTCACGGCCTGCCCGCGCCCGGCATTTCCGTGTCGGTGGTGATTCCGCAGACCGCGGCGATTCCCAAGGACGCGGTATACCGTAAATACAGCACTGCGTCGGGTTGGCGGGATTTCGTCCGCAATAGCTTAAATCAAGTCTTTTCCGCGGCTGGCCGCGAGGGTGTATGTCCGCCGCCCGGTGACAGCGCGTATGCCGCGGGGTTGACCGAAGGTCATCTCTGTGTGCAGCTCACCATTCAGGAGGGTGGCCCGAATGACGGGGACGGCGTTGCTAATTTCATTATTAAAGATCCCGGCGGCGTGGTGATATCGGTGGATTCCGGGACCGAAACGCCGGTGCGCGGCGCTTGCGGCAATTTGTTTTGCTCGCAAGGCGGGAGCGGGGCACTGGGTTGGGACAGTGTATTATCCTTGCTGATCTGCGCGCTGGCGGGCGTCGCCAATCGGCGGCGGAAAACCGCGTAACGCGGACTGGCAATGGTGCGGCATCGCCCACTATAATCACGCCGGGAACGCGCCGGGCAATTTATTTCCATGACTGACAGCCATATCCAAGCCATCCGCGAGGTGTACGCCCGCGCTGATCGCATCTATTCCCAACAAGACATCGAGGCCGCTTACGACCGCATGGCCGCGCAAATCACCGCGCGTTTATCCGACAGCAATCCTCTGGTGTTATGCGTGATGGTGGGGGGCTTGATACCCGCCGGCCAATTGTTGCCCCGCTTGGATTTTCCGCTGCAAATCGATTATATCCACGCGACCCGTTACCAGGGCAAAACCCAGGGCGGGCAATTGCACTGGATAGTCCGGCCCACGTACTCGCTGCAAGATCGGGTGGTGTTGCTGATCGATGACATACTCGATGAAGGCGTGACCTTGAAGGCCTTGTGCGAAGCCTGCGCCGACGCGGGCGCCCGCGAAGTACTCACCGCGGTATTGCTCGATAAAGTCCACGACCGCAAGAGCGGACTGGTCGCCACCTTCAAAGGCCTGGACGTCGAGGACCGCTATGTGTTCGGTTGCGGCATGGATTATCAGGGTTATCTGCGCAACGTGCCCGGTATCTACGCGATTGCCGAGAAATGAATCTCAACTCTACGAGAAATGAAGCTCAACTTTAAAGGTGTGAATGGACATGACTGAACTGGCGATCATCGGTGGCACCGGGCTCACCACGCTGAAGAACCTCGATATCATCAAGCGTGAAGTAGTGCATACGCCGTTCGGCGAACCTTCCGGCCCGCTGACCCACGGCGTGTTGTCGGGAAAAGAGGTGGTATTTTTAGCGCGCCACGGTTATGGTCACACCATTCCGCCTCACAAGATCAACTACCGCGCCAATATCTGGGCCTTGCATCACACCGGGGTAAAACAAGTCATCGCGGTGGCGGCGGTGGGCGGCATCAGCGACGAACTTGAGCCCGGCAGTTTGGTGATTCCCGATCAGATATTGGATTACACCTCGGCCCGCGACAATACGTTTTTCGAAGACGGTTTGAGCCATGTCACTCACGTCGATTTCACCGAACCTTACAGCGAAGAATTACGGCAATTGCTGATTCGCGGCTGCCAAGCGGCCAATTTAGATTTCATCGACCACGGGACTTACGGTACCACTCAGGGTCCCCGGTTGGAAACCGCCGCGGAGATCGACCGCATGGCCCGTGACGGTTGTAGTGTGGTGGGGATGACCGGTATGCCCGAGGCGGCATTGGCCCGCGAGCTGGATCTGCATTACGCGACTTTCGCGGTGGTGGTCAACAAGGCCGCCGGGCGGGGTGCCGGGCCGATTTCCATGCACGAGATCGAGCTGTCGGTGAAACAGGGCATGGACAAAGTCCGCGACGTGCTGGAGCACGTGGTGCCTTTATTGGGGACGTGAAGCATCGCCGTCCAGCGGATTGACGGAGATGATCACGCCGAATAAGGGGTGATCCAGATAGTGGACTTCGTTATTACGCAAGCGGCGGATAGTGATCAGGCGAACGGGCGGCGTGGCGCCGCTGTTGGCGTCCGCGCCAGGCGCGGTCATCGTATAAATCAGATCCACGTCGGTGTGCAGGAAGCGGCCGCGTCGTAAGCCGACGGTGCCGTTGATTTTGCGGAATACGCCGACGTCGGCAGCGGTGGCAGGCGCCTCGTTTTGCATCCCGCTGTAAATGTGTACGCCGGCCTTGCGGTCGGTATTGTCCAAGGGTTGCACCCAGCCGGTGTGTAGTACCGGCCGGTAGCGGGGCGAGGCGCGCAGCCGTTGATAAACCCCGCCCATGGCCAACTCGGCGGGTTTCAGTAACCGCCATTGATTTTTTTCCGGCGCGGCGGATAGCGCCGCCAATTCCAGCGCGTTATCCAAGGCCGGCAGGCCGGGATCGACGGGCCAGCGTTCCGCCTGTTGCGCCGCCGGGTCCAAGTTCTCGAAAACGATGAGTTCGACTTTGTACAAATCGTCCGCGAGGGTGCTGGATGCCAGGGCGCAAAGCAACAACCCGGCGATAATCTTGTGCATACTCATGTTTGGAATCTTGTCCGGAAAAATCAGGTCTAACCATACCGGACCCACCCACGCTTGGCAAAGGGCGTACTGAGATGGCCGTACAAAAAATTTTACGGATGGGCGATGCCCGTTTACTGCGGGTGGCGGAGCCTATCCGCGAATTCAACAGCCCGGTTTTGGATCGTTTGATTCAAGATATGTTCGATACCATGGCGGCCCTGGACGGCGCCGGCTTGGCCGCGCCGCAGATCGGCGTCAATCAACGGCTGGTGATCTTCGGTATCGAAAGTAATCCCCGTTATCCCGATGTGGAACCGGTGCCGACGACGGTGCTGATCAATCCCGAGATCGAGATTTTATCGGACGAGATGGACGAGGCCTGGGAAGGCTGTCTCAGTGTGCCCGGCTTGCGTGGTCTGGTACCGCGCTACACACGTTTGCGTTATCGCGGCTACGATCAAACCGGCCGCCGCTTCGAGCGCGAAGTGCACGGTTTTCACGCTCGAGTCGTACAGCACGAGTGCGACCACCTCGACGGTATTCTATATCCGCGCCGCATTCGCGATCTTACCCAATTCGGTTTTGAAGAAGACTTGTTTCCGGAACAAGGAGCGGAATAATCGTTACGATGTATTCGTTTCGCGGGCGGAAAATCACCGCACAATTGCAGCGAACGGAATTTATGATTGCCTCCCGGCGAAAACGCGTTATAAACCGGTCCATGTAAATTAATTGCCGGTGTTCATGCTGGCGGAGACCATGGTGATGAAACGTGCGGCCTATTTTATTATCCTGACTGCTTTGTTGAACGCATGCGCCAGTCGGATTCCCCCGCAAATTCGAGAAGCGCCCGTCGGTAGTCCCGGCTTGGAGCAGGTGCGTGGCCATGTTCCGCAATATTTTGGCGCTAAAGTGCGCTGGGGCGGCACCCTCGTGGCGGTGGAAAACCGCCCGGCGGAAACGTGGCTGGAGATCGTAGCGCGGCCGCTCCAAGCAGATGGCCGGCCGGTGGAAGATGGATCCAGTGACGGGCGGTTTTTGGCGCGTTATTCCGGTTTCCTCGATCCGGTGATTTTTACCCAGGGACGGTTAGTGACCGTGGTCGGCGCCGTGGAAAGTGAGCAGCAGCGGCCGATTGATCAGTACAGTTACAGCTTTCCGGTGGTGGCTGTCGAAAGCCATTATTTATGGGCGCCGTTGCCGCCCCCGTCATCGTATCCGCCGCCGTACTGGGATGGCTTTCGGTGGCCGTATCCACCCTATCTTTATCCACGGCATTCCCGCCATCGTTTTCCTTATTGGTGATCAGGAGTAGAGCCATGTCTTTAGCCGCAAAATCGACCCTGGGGTTATTGGCGATGTGCTTGTTGAGTGCCTGCGCCACAGGTCCTAAATTCAACGCGCAAGGCGTCGATACCAGCCTGACACCGCAACGCGCCATGACGGATATCGATTCATTGCGCGAGGCCAGGATCATCTGGGGGGGTGTCATTCTCGCCAGCACCAACCTGAAAGACACCACCCAAATCGAAGTGCTTGGCTATCCGCTGGATAGCGCATTCCGGCCTGATATCGACGCCGTTCCCACTGCGCGCTTTCTCATCATCAAGCCAGGCTGTCTTGAAACGGCGGACTATATGGCCGGTAGGCCCATCAGCACCAGCGGCGTGTTGAAACGGGTCCAGGCCGGCCAGGTCGGCGAGGTGTCCTACGCCTATCCCGTGATTGAGCCTACCGACATTTATTTATGGCCGCGCGACAGTGGCGAATCTCACTCCAACGTGCATTTCGGGTTTGGCGTAAATATTCTTCGGTGAACTGTCAATATTTAGCGCTAGACAAGTATTGTTTTCTAGAACTTATCTCAAAATTGATTTTAAGAGTATTCGCCCCCTATGACGCCTATGAACATTGATTATTTCCCGAGAAATACTGATATGGAGCGCAGACGGTTAACCGGTTTGAAGTCTATTATCCCAATTTTGAGATGGGTTCTAGTTATTTGATGCCGAGTCAGTTCACTTAAGACCTAGTGAATACATCTATCTCAACACCTATTTTCCGCGCTATTTCCTGTCAGTAATTTTTACAATATATTAAAAAAACGTGTGCAATATATTTTAATATATTGTATTTAATAAATAATTAATAATTGGCTTGAATTTTGCCTTATTTGACTTACCTAAGTTGTTCTAATTGGATATTACTCAAATGAAAAAATTAATTAGCAATATTTTAGCCGGTTTTTTTCTGGTTTTTGTGAGCGCTTCTGCTTACGCGGTGCCCGTAATTGATCAAAATCAGCCTAACACTCCGAATTATATGGCTAATTTTTTACAAACGAATCTTGCTCAATCATTTAAACAAGCTGCTAATAACGTTGCCGGTGCCGGTATTTTCATGACGTCTGGCGTTGGTTCAAGCGATACCGTTACCATTGCTTTGTGGGATGTACTGCCCAATGCGGGGGGCAGCTTGCTGGCGAGCGGTAGTGGCATTGCGACACAAAATAGTTGGTTTGACGTGTTTTGGACTCCGGTCAACGTGATTCCCGATAGCACCTTATTCCTGGTGTTTACCTCCGCCAATAATAATATGGGCATCAGTGGCGACAACAATAATCCGTATAGCCGTGGTCAAGTGTATGCAAATGCCGGATTTGGAACTTACCCGATTTATGATTACACCTTCCGGACATATGCCGAACCTGCGCCGGCCTCGGTACCCGAACCCAGCAGCATCGCTTTATTGATGTTTGGCGGTTTGATGGGACTCTTTATCGCAAAAAGAAAAGTGGTTTAAAAACATTTCAAACTTATTAATTTGTAAAGCCCCGCTCAATGAGCGGGGCTTTTTTATGGGTGAAACTCGCCACTAAACCACGTTTCACCTTCAAATTGCAGCAGTCTGAGATAAATATTCTTAGTTTCGCCACCAATGTGAGCATTTCTGAACTATTTGGTCCAGTTGCTAAAATCTTGTTCCGATGCCGTCGAATGGAAAGGAAAGAGAATGTGTTATTCCGTGAGCATACAGTAGGGAAGACTCAAGCTCATGCCGCCTCCCGCACCGCCAACATTTCCAATAATTTTTCGACCGATTGAAAACGCATTTCGCGGTCTTCCAAATTCAAGGTAAAACGCAATTTATCTTGACCATCCAGTTTGTATATCTTGGGCTGGGTCTGAATCAGCCGTATCACCATGACCGGGTCGATTTTGGGTTGCTTGTCGAAGAGGATGCGGCCGCCGTAAGGTCCCGCTTCGATTTTGCGTACGCCCATGGCCTGCGCCTTGAGTTTCAGTTCGGTAATGCGGATGAGATTTTTGGCGGGTTCGGGTAACAGGCCGAAGCGGTCGATCATCTCGACTTGCAGTTCGCGTAACGCGTCGTCGTTTTCGGCGCTGGCGATGCGTTTGTACATCACTAAACGGCTGTGGACGTCGGGCAGGTAATCCTCCGGAATGAGAGCGGGGATGCGCAGATCGATCTCGCCGCCGTGGTTGAGCGGCACCTCCAATTCCGGCTGCCGCCCGGCTTTGAGGGCCTTGACCGCGCGTTCGAGCAATTGGGTGTACAGTGTGAAACCGATCTCGTGCATCTGGCCACTTTGTTCATCGCCCAATAGTTCACCGGCGCCGCGGATCTCCAAGTCGTGGGTAGCGAGAGTGAAGCCGGCGCCGAGATCTTCCAGCGCCTCGATGGCTTCCAGACGTTTGATCGCATCGGCGGTTATCAGCTTGCGCGGCGGCACTACCAAATACGCGTAAGCCTGATGGTGCGAGCGGCCGACCCGGCCGCGCAATTGATGCAATTGCGCCAGGCCGAAATGATCGGCATCGCGAATGATGATGGTGTTGGCGTTCGGGATGTCGATACCGGTCTCGATGATGGTCGTACAGACCAGTATGTTGAAGCGGTGGTGATAGAAGTCGAGCATCACCTGTTCCAGTTCGCGCTCGCGCATTTGACCATGAGCGATTTGTACCCGCGCTTCCGGCACCAGCGCCGCGAGATCTCGCGCGGCCTTTTCGATGGACTTGACTTCGTTGTGCAGGAAAAAAACCTGGCCGCCGCGTTTCAATTCGCGCAGGCAGGCCTCGCGCATTAAACCCTGGTCCCATTCGCGGACGAAGGTCTTGATGGACATCCGCCGCGACGGCGGGGTGGCGATGATCGACAAATCGCGCATGCCGGATAGTGCCATGTTCATGGTGCGCGGAATCGGCGTGGCGGTGAGGGTGAGGATATGCACCTCGCTGCGCAGGCTCTTCAGCCATTCTTTCTGGCGTACACCGAAACGGTGTTCCTCATCGACGATGACCAGGCCCAGCCGTTTGAATTCGATGCGCGACTGCAAGAGTTTGTGAGTGCCGATGACGATATCGACTTTACCGTCGGCGAGCCCCTTCAATACCGCCTCCTGTTCCTTGGCGGAGCGGAAACGCGACAGGCTTTCCACCTTCACCGGCCAATCGGCGAAGCGGTCCTGAAAATTTTGATAGTGCTGTTGCGCGAGCAGCGTGGTGGGCACCAGCACCGCCACCTGTTTGCCGTTGTGCACCGCCATGAAGGCGGCGCGCATCGCGACTTCGGTCTTGCCGAAACCGACATCGCCGCACACCAGCCGGTCCATGGGCTGGGTCTTGCGCATATCGTCGAGCACGGCGTCGATGGCGGTCTGCTGATCCGGCGTTTCTTCGAACGGGAAGGTGCTCGCGAAAGAACGGTAGTGCATATCCGGTTCGGGGAAGGCGTGGCCTTGCCGCGCGGCGCGGCGGGCGTAAATATCGAGCAGTTCGGCGGCGACGTCGCGGACTTTTTCCGCGGCGCGGCGTTTGGCCTTGATCCATTGTTCCGAACCCAGCCGGTGCAGCGGCGCCTGCTCCGGCGCCGCGCCGCTGTAGCGGCTGATGAGATGGAGCGAGGACACCGGCACGTAGAGTTTGTCGCCGCCGGCGTACTCCAGGGTAATGAACTCGGTGGTGATGCCGCCGACCTCGAGCGTCTGCATGCCGAGATAGCGGCCCACGCCGTGTTCTTCGTGCACCACCGGCGCGCCGGGGTTGAGCTCGGTGAGATCGCGGATCAGCGCATCGGCGTCGCGGGTGCGCGCAGTCTTGCGGCGGCGGCGCTGCACCGCTTGTTCGCCGAACAGCTGCGCCTCGCTGATGATGGCCAGCGGCGGTGTTTCCACCAGCAGGCCTTGTTCCAGCGGCGCCACGGTGATGCCGAGACGCGCATCACCCTCGGCGAAGGCGCGCCAGCTGTCGAAGGAACTCGGATGTAAATCGTGGCCTTTTAATAGATCGAGCAGGGTCTCGCGCCGTCCCGGAGTTTCCGCCGCGAACAACACCCGGCCGGAAAAATCGCCGAGAAATTTCAGCAATGCTTCGGCGGGCCGTTCGGCGCGGGCCACGATAGGCAAGGGCGGCGGTGGCGTGGTGGCGAATGCGTATGCGTGATGATCCGCGTTCAAAGTAGCAACGCTGATTAAAGGATGATGCGCGCTGCGTGCGGTGATCTCGGGCGGCGCAAAAAACGCCTGCGCCGGCGCGAGCAACGGCCGTTCCAAATCGTGACGCAGCGATTCGTAGCGGGTGTTGATTTCATCCCAGACTTTGTCGAGGGCCTCGGTCACGCCCGGTGTGGTGATCACGAGAGTATCAGCAGCTAAATAATCGAACAGGCTGGCGGTCTCGTTGAAAAATAACGGCAGATAATACTCGATGCCCGGCGGCGCCGATCCTTCGCTCACACCGCGGTAAATCGCGCTTTTTTGTGGATTGCCTTCGAAAGTGAGGCGATAGGCTTGGCGGAATTGGCTGATGGCGTCCTCGTTGAGCGGGAACTCCCGTGCCGGCAATAGGCGGATGCTAGACACAGTGTCAAGTGAACGCTGATTCTCCGGATCGAAAGTCCGGATGCTGTCCACGTGTTCGTCAAACAGGTCGATGCGATAAGGCAGGTTGCTACCCATCGGGAAGAGATCGAGCAGGCTGCCGCGCACCGCGAATTCGCCGTGTTCCATCACCTGCGACACATAACGGTAGCCGCTGGCCTCCAGCCGTTGGCGCATGGCCTCGAGATCGAGACGTTCGCCGGTATCGAGTACCAGGCTATTCCCCTGCAAATAACTGCGCGGCGCCAGCCGCTGTATGAGCGTGTTGACCGGTACCACCAGCAGTCCGCGCTCCAGCGCGGGTAAACGATAGAGTGTGGCGAGTCGTTGCGAGACGATATCCTGGTGCGGTGAAAAGTTGTCGTAAGGCAAGGTCTCCCAATCAGGGAAATGCAGTACCGGCAGAGCTTGGTCATCGCCGGTGAAAAAACGCAATTCGTATTCCAACCGGGTAGCTTCAGGGGTGTCGGCGGTGATCAGCAGCACTGGTCCGTTGTGACGCCGTGCGGTTCGACTGGCGGCGAGGCCCAATGCGCTACCGGCCAGCCGCCGCCAATGCAGGGTCTCACCGACCCGTCGCGGAAGTACTGGCTCAAAAGGGTTGTGTTTATCGTGGATGGGCGGGGTTTCCAGCGTATTCATCATGACTCCAGCAGGAACAACACAAACAGCGCCCTTCACCCGCGAGGCGGGCGGCGCCGAACCACATTTTCCCATATCCTGAGGTGGGTCCCAAGCCGTTTCAACGACCGAGCAGAATATAGACCGCGCCGGTACCGCCGTCGGTCGGTCGCGCCGAACAGAAGGCGAGGATTTCGCTGCGCTGTCGCAGCCAGGTATTGATTTTTATTTTAAGCACTGGTTGTTGATTCGGCGAGTTGTTGCCTTTACCGTGGATGATGCGCACGCAACGTTCGTCGTGGTCGAGACAGTCCCGCAGGAAGTCACTCACGGCGTGGCGGGCCTGGGGCACGGTGAGGCCGTGCAGGTCCAACTGACGCGTGATGCTGTAATGGCCGCGTCGGAGTTTGCGGAGAATATGCCGTTGTATTCCGGGACGGATAAATAGCAATTCCTCGCCGGTTTCCAAATCCGTCAGATCAAGATCACCCAGCAGCATGTCTTCGCGCACCCGAGCGTCTTCCCGCCAAGTTTGCTGAGGTAGGGGTGGAGCGGAGGCGCCTTTTACCTCGGCGCGGTTATGGCGCAACGGTTTCACCGGCCCCGCTTCGCGGCGGAACAATTCGGCATCTTCGGCGCTGATACCGGGTTTGCGAGGCATGAGTTTCTCCGTTTTCCTAGTCGTGTGCCGCGCCGGGACAAGCTATTGCGTGGCATGCGGAAACTATCATAACAGAGGGACCGTTTCTATTGACCGTCACGCGCCCAATCAGTAGTATACGCAGCTCGTTGTACCCACCCTTCCCCAGTAGCTCAGCTGGTAGAGCAGGTGACTGTTAATCACCGGGTCCGTGGTTCGAGTCCGCGCTGGGGAGCCAAATTCAATAATTTACGGAGGCTCGCAAGGGCCTCGCGTCAATGCTGAGTACCCTATCCCATACCTTCCCCTTTTGGTAACTCTCAGATTTCCGTTTATGTAGTGCCCACGCTTTGTTGACGTATTTTTTGTCCGAATAAGCAGCCACCTTTGATCGAATTAGCTTTACCTTAATTGGGGACTGAGCTTAAAACCGCTGAGTGGCTAAGATGTAAAAATCTTCTCTGTAACTGTAAAAGCTACTGATCAGCAAAAGTCGTAAACATTTGATTTTTTATTTATATTTTATGGTCTGGTTTTTGCCACATTTTTTTTGCATGTCATTTTAATTGGCTTTTGTAAAGGAGATACACATGGCAACTAAACAGACCGATAACCGGGGAAACAATCAAGGCGGTAAACGGGGTTTTGCTTCGATGGATGAAGAAAGGCAACGCGAAATCGCCAGTGAAGGCGGTCGCGCGGCTCACGCATCGGGCAATGCTCACGAGTTTACTTCTGAAGAAGCGCGTGAGGCCGGTCGTAAAGGCGGGGAAGCCAGTGGCGGCGGTAACGCTGGTTCCAGGAGCGGCTCGCGCGAGCAGAGGTCCGCATCATCCGGCCGCCAAGGTGGGAGTGATAGCAGCAATAACAGTAGTGGTGGCGGTAGTAGTCGCAGTGGCGGCAGTGCTGGCAGCCAGCAAGACAATCAAAATACTCGCGGCGGTTCAAAGGAGCAGCGTACGGAAGCGGGCCGCCAAAGCTCTAAGAACAAATAACGCTAGTGATTAAATCAATCAATGGAAATGCAAAGATCGCTATTCAGGTGCGAATTAATGGATAACTACTTCTAAGGTAAGTAACCTAAAAAATAGGTTTTAAAACGGGAACCATGGTTCCCGTTTTTTATGCATGAAGTAAATAAATCATCCTCTCGGTAAAGCCGGTGTTTAGTGGGTGAATAACCCCGAACGGCTATCGGTATCGTCAATCTGATATCGACTTTATCCATGTTTTGCCAGCGCCAAAGCTTCCGATCCAAATGCTTATCTTTATAAGATGGGAAATTGACCTGAGTTTGCATTTAAATGCATAGCGGATGGGTGTGCCCATCCAGTGTATAATGCCGCCATCACAGCGAACGGAGTCAACCATGTCTCGATTCATCCAATTGTTTCTCGTCACCTTGCTCAGTAGTTTGTTGATCGTCAGCCACGCCGAGGCCAAACGTTTTGGCGGCGGCAAGAGTTTTGGCCAACAACGACAGAATATGGATCAGCAGATGGCGCCCAAGGCGCCGCCCGCTCAGTCGGCCGCTCCCGCCGCGGGCGCGCCCGCGGGTAACCGCTGGCTGGGACCCCTGGCCGGTCTGGTGGCGGGCGGTCTGCTGGCCGCGATGTTCATGGGCGGGGCCTTCGAGGGTATCAAGTTCATGGATATCCTGATGCTGCTCGGGATCGCCGCGCTGATCTTCTTCGTGATACGGGCCATGCGCCGCCCGCGTCCCGCGCAAGCCATGAATAATATGCAGTACGCCGCGCATGGGCCCGCGCCGGCGCTGGACGCGTTGCCTGAGCAAACCGCCGGCGGTTTTGGCGGCGGCGGAGCGCGGGCTTTTAGCACGCGTCCGTCTTGGTTCAACGAAGAGAATTTCGCGCGGCTCGCCAAGGGTCACTTCATCCGCCTGCAAGCCGCCAATGATGCGAGGGATCTGAACGATATCCGCGAATACACCACGCCGGAGGTGTATGCCGAGATCAGTCTGCAAATCCAGGAAAGGGGCGATGCCCCGCAACATACCGAAGTGCTCAGCGTAGACGCGCAGGTGCTGGATGTGGTCACCGCGGGCGATCTGGTCACCGCCAGCGTGCGCTACACCGGCCAACTTCGGGAACAAGTCGACGGACCGGTCGAATCCTTCGACGAAATCTGGCACGTGCAGCGTTCACTGAATGAGTCCAATGCCAACTGGTATATCGCTGGTATTCAGCAGACCCCGTTGTCGATGGCGCTGACCAAGCCAGTGATGTAATTCATTGGGACGGTCTCCGGTTTGGCCGGGGACTCGGTTGAGTTTGATCACCGCATCAGGATTATCAAGGGTTGGCCCGTGCGGCGGCCGCTGTTTATGATGTTATCCCCTCCTTGTTCCAAGGAGGGGTGGTCCGCAGGGCCGGGGTGATTTGCTCTTAGCCAGGAGAAGCGACCGCGAAATCGGATTTTTCCTTTCCACTTCACCTTCACGGAAACACGCGGCGATTTGCAGCCTCAGCGTATAGTTTAAATTTTCACCCCCAACTGCGTCGCGTGATGGCGCAGATGATCTTCGATGAAAGTCGAGATAAAGAAATAGCCGTGGTCATAACCGGCGTGACGGCGCAGGGTGAGTGCTTGGCCGGCGCCGTGGCAGGCGGCCTCGAAGACCTCGGGATACAACTGCTCGGCGAGAAATTGGTCGGCCAGACCTTGGTCGATCAGAATCGGTCCATTAAACCGGACATGCCTCACCAGTTCGCTCGCGTCATAATCGCGCCACGCATCGCGATCTTCGCCCAGATAACCGCTGAAGGCCTTTTGTCCCCAAGGGCAACGGCTGGGTGCGCAGATCGGCGCGAAGGCCGAGAGTGAACGGAACCGCTCCGGGTTACGCAACGCAATCACCAGGGCGCCGTGGCCTCCCATCGAATGACCGAAGAGGCCTAGCCTCTCGTCATCCGCTGGAAAGTGCGCGGCGATCACCTCCGGCAGTTCACGCGCCACGTAGCTGTACATACGGTAATGACGCGACCACGGCGCCCGGGTGGCATCGACGTAAAATCCCGCGCCCGTCCCGAAATCCCAGGCGTCGTCTTCGCCGGGAATCCGCGCGCCGCGCGGGCTGGTGTCCGGCGCGACCAGCATCAGGCCGTACTGCGCGGCGATACGCTGGGCGCCGGCCTTGATCGCGAAGGTCTCTTCGGTGCAAGTCAGTCCGGCGAGATAGAACAGCACCGGCACCGGGCGATCGCGCGCTTGCGGCGGCTGGTACACCGAGAAACGCATCGGCAAGCCGATCTCACGCGAGCCGTGACTGTAATAGCCTTGCACGCCGTCGAAGCATCGGTGTTCGCTGAGGGTCTGTAGGCTCATGGCTATGTCTTCTTAAGTGCTATTACCCGGCATCAAAAAATAGATCTGATCGGCGAGCGCGTTTTTCCATCGGAAGAGTGACGCCCTGAAGGATTTCTTCGCGTCTTTGCGTTGAAGTCTCTTTAGAACCTATCTCAAAATCATTCCCCGCTCTCTATCCCTCTCCCGCCCGGGGGAGGGGGGACGTTTTTAACGACCACGCAGCCCTCTTTATCCCTCTCCCCTCGTGGGAGAGGGGTTGGGGAGAGGGGGATGAGGGCGACGGGCCTATTCAAAAAACGCGGTGATTCATTTTGCGTGGATTCTAGTAAACCACCACCGAGCGTATCGATTCGCCCTCGTGCATGAGATCGAAACCCTGATTGATGTCTTCGAGTTTGAGCGTGTGGGTGATGAGGTCGTCGATATTGATCTTGCCGTCCATGTACCAGTCGACGATCTTCGGCACGTCGGTGCGCCCGCGCGCACCGCCGAAGGCGCTGCCTTTCCAGACCCGGCCGGTGACCAGCTGAAACGGCCGCGTCGCGATCTCCGCGCCGGCCGGCGCCACGCCGATGATCACCGACACGCCCCAGCCCTTGTGGCAACACTCCAATGCCTGGCGCATCAGCTTGACGCTGCCGACGCACTCGAAGCTGTAATCCGCGCCACCTTTAGTGAGATTGACGAGATAGGGCACCAGTTCGTTGTCGGCCATGTCCTTCGGATTGACGAAATGGGTCATGCCGAATTTTTCCGCGAGCGCTTGGCGTGCGGGATTGATGTCGACGCCGACGATCATGTCGGCGCCCGCCAACCGCGCACCTTGAATCACGTTGAGACCGATGCCGCCGAGACCGAATACCACCACGTTGGCACCCGCTTCCACTTTGGCGGTGTTGATCACCGCGCCGATGCCGGTGGTGACGCCGCAGCCGATGTAGCAGACCTTGTCGAACGGCGCGTCCGCGCGGATTTTGGCGAGTGCGATCTCCGGCACCACGGTGTAATTGGCGAAGGTCGAGGTGCCCATGTAGTGATGGATTTTCTTGCCGCCGAGCGAAAAGCGGCTGCTGCCGTCGGGCATCAAACCCTGGCCCTGGGTGACGCGGATGGCCTGGCAGAGATTGGTCTTATGCGACGTGCAGTATTCGCATTCGCGGCATTCGGGGACGTACAGAGGAATGACGTGATCGCCTTTTTTCAAACTTTTCACGCCGGGGCCGACCTCGACCACAACGCCGGCGCCCTCATGGCCGAGGATGGCTGGAAACAGCCCTTCGGGATCGGCGCCGGACAGTGTGTAAGCGTCGGTATGACAAAGTCCGGTGGCTTTGATTTCAACCAGCACTTCACCGGCCTTCGGTCCGTCGAGTTGAACGGTGTCGATAACCAGCGGCTGGCCAGCCTCGTAGGCGATCGCGGCGCGGACGTCCATGTTTATTTCTCCTTATGAGATTGAATTACCCAATAAGTAGTGTACTCGAAAAAAAATGAGGTAACGAAAAGGGGGGACGACTTGCGGCACACGGATGTGCCCCATGTGCAACGGCGTTAGCCCATGAACATGAAGGGAGCGAAAATCACATTTTCACTCCCTTTGCTCTGAAAAATTGCAGGATGAATTATTCAGGGCTTTCTTAAATACGTAAAAGCGACGCCGTTCCGTACAGGTTGTTGTGATTAGTTTAGCGCGGAATCAAAACTTAGCAGCCATTCGAGGAGCCGAGTTGCACGGTACGGACCCGGCCTGTGGTTGCAACGAATACTGCACGGCTATTAGCCATTTCGTCGCAGTTATCGAAGGTGAAAGTAGTATTATTTAAAGGCGCCACCCGTCCATTGGGCTGATAGGTGATGCTTACTAAAGTATTCGTGATCTGAAAGTTGCTAGGTAAAGCCGAGTTTTGTTGCAAGATCGTATCGCCGGTGTTAAAGCCCGCGGCGCCGTCGGTGTCCGCGATGACGATCCAGCCTTGATTCCAGTTGGTATCGCCGGCGCAGGTCGTTGCGCCGGCGGGGGCGGGGCAGATGCCTACATTTCGCAAACGCTTCACCGATTCACTTCTGGCCACATAAAGCGAGGTGACGAAGGTGTTGACCTCGGTGCTCATGCGATTACGAATAATGAAGTCTTGCAGCGAAGGCACGGCCCAGGCGAAGAGGATGGCGGCGATGGCCAGGGTGATCATGGCCTCCACCAGGGTAAAGCCGTGTTGCCCGTGATGACGGGTGGTAGTTGGATTCGCCATGTTTTCCCCCTTGCGGGCCTGAGGCCGCTTTTAGTTATTCAGCACGGTTTTGATTCGGCGGAGTGCTTCCTGCAAGGTGGCCATGTCGGTGGCGAAGGACAGGCGTAAGTAACCGGGTGCGCCGAAGGCCGAGCCCGGTACCAGCGCCACCCCGGCCTCATTCATGAGATGTTCGGCCAATTCCACGTCATTATTCACCCCCGGGGTACGGTTAATCAAGCCCTCGACCTGGGGCAGGGTGTAAAACGTGCCCTGGCCGGGCAGGCAGCGCACCCCGGCGATGCCGTTCAGTTCGCCCACTATATAGTCATGCCGTTCTTTAAAGGCCTTGCACATCCGGGGGATGAAGGACTGGTCGCCCTCCAGCGCCGCCTGGGCCGCGACCTGGGAGATGGAGGTGGGGTTGGAGGTGCTTTGCGACTGGATATTCTTCATGGCCTCGATCAGCGGGGCCGGGCCGGCGGCGTAGCCGATGCGCCAGCCGGTCATGGCATAGGCCTTGGAGACGCCGTTGAGGACGATGCCGCGTTCGTATAAATCCGGGCAGGTATTGAGAATGTTGACGAAGGGCTGCTCGGTCCAGAGGATGTGTTCGTACATATCGTCGGTGGCGATCAGCACCTTGGGATGGCGGCGCAGCACCTCGCCCAGGGTCGTGAGTTCTTCACGGGTATAGGCCACCCCGGTGGGATTGGAGGGACTGTTGATCACCACCAGCCGGGTCATCGGCGTGATGGCCGCCTCCAGTTGGGCGGCGGTGATCTTGAATTCCTGCTCGATGCCCGCATAAATCACTACCGGGATGCCGTCGGCCAGCAGCACCATGTCCGGGTAGGACACCCAGTAGGGCGCGGGGATGATGACCTCGTCGCCCGGATTCAGCAGGGCCTGCACCAGATTGAAAAAGCTCTGCTTGCCGCCCACCGAGACCAGGATCTGGTTGGGCTTATAGTCGAGTTTATTTTCGCGCGCGAATTTGGCGGCGACCGCGCGCCGCAGCTCGGGCGTTCCGCCCACGTCGGTATATTTAGTGAAACCGGACTCGATGGCCTTGATCGCCGCCTGTTTGATATGGTCGGGGGTATCGAAGTCCGGCTCGCCCGCGCCGAGACCGATGATGTCTTTGCCCGCCGCGCGTAACGCCGCGGCACGGGCGGTGATGGCGAGAGTGGGCGAGGGCTTGATGCGCTGCACGCGGGTGGATAATAAAACGTCCAATTTCTTTTCCAGTTCAGGTCCAAACAGGATGCGTACTATACTTGAATGCCGCTTTTCACTGAATCCCCATGACCAAAACTTTTGAGATTTCCGCCCATTTCGCCCCCGCCGGCGACCAGCCCGAAGCCATCCGCACCCTTGTCGAGGGCTTGGAGAACGGCTTGGCCGGCCAGACTTTGCTGGGGGTCACCGGCTCGGGCAAGACCTACACCATCGCCAACGTCATCCAGCGGGTGCAGCGGCCGGCCCTGATCCTGGCGCCCAACAAGACCCTGGCCGCCCAGCTCTACGGCGAGATGCGGGAGTTCTTCCCGCAGAATGCGGTGGAGTATTTCGTCTCGTATTACGACTACTACCAGCCCGAGGCCTATGTGCCGTCGTCGGATACCTATATAGAGAAAGACGCCTCG
This sequence comes from Gammaproteobacteria bacterium, assembly GCA_919903055.1. Classification (GTDB taxonomy): domain Bacteria; phylum Pseudomonadota; class Gammaproteobacteria; order DRLM01; family DRLM01; genus CAKKSB01. The sequence continues at coordinate 30,472 of CAKKSB010000116.1, forward strand.
ATCAACGAGCACATCGAGCAAATGCGGCTCTCCGCCACCAAGGCGCTGATGGAGCGGCGCGACGTCATCATCGTCGCCACGGTGTCGTGCATCTACGGCCTTGGCGATCCCGAGTCGTATCACAGCATGGTGCTGCACCTGTCGCGCGGCGACATCGTCAACCAGCGTGACATCCTGCGCCGGCTCGCCGAGCTGCAATACGCACGCAATGACGTCGAGCTGCGGCGCGCCACGTACCGCGTGCGCGGCGAGGTCATCGACATCTTCCCGGCCGAGTCGGAGGCCGAGGCCGTGCGCGTGGAGCTGTTCGACGAGGAGGTGGAAAACATCAGTCTGTTCGATCCGCTGACCGGCGAAGTGATCCGTAAATTGCCGCGTATCACGATTTATCCCAAAAGCCATTACGTGACGCCGCGGGAGAAGGTGCTCGAAGCCGTCGAGTTGATCAAAGCCGAACTCGCCGAGCGGCTGCCGCAACTGCGCGAGGCGAATAAGTTGGTGGAAGCGCAGCGCCTCGAAGAGCGCACCAAGCTCGATATCGAGATGCTGGTGGAGCTGGGCCATTGTCCAGGCATCGAAAATTATTCGCGCCATCTGGCCGGCCGCGCTGCAGGCGTAGCGCCGGCTACCCTGCTTGATTATCTGCCGCCCGACGCGTTGATGATCATCGACGAAAGCCACGTCTCCATTTCGCAAGTGGGGGCGATGTACAAAGGCGACCGCTCGCGCAAACAGAATCTGGTCGATTACGGTTTTCGACTACCGTCGGCGATGGACAACCGGCCGCTGAAATTCGAGGAATTCGAGGCGCGGCGTTCGCAGGTCATCTTCGTCTCGGCGACGCCGGCGGATTACGAGCGCGCGCACTCCGATCAGATCGCCGAACAGGTGGTGCGGCCGACTGGCCTGGTCGATCCGCAAATCATCGTGCGGCCCGCCGTCACGCAGGTGGACGATCTGCTGTCCGAGGTCAACAAACGGGTGGCGGCGAAGGAGCGGGTGCTGGTCACCACCCTCACCAAACGCATGGCGGAAGATCTCACTGATTATTTGAACGAGCACGGCGTGCGCGTGCGTTATCTGCATTCCGATATCGAGACCGTGGAACGCGTGGAGATCATCCGCGACCTGCGGCTCGGCGGCTTCGATGTGCTGGTGGGTATCAATCTATTGCGCGAAGGTTTGGACATTCCCGAGGTGTCGCTGGTGGCGATACTCGACGCGGATAAAGAAGGTTTTCTGCGCTCCGAACGTTCATTGATCCAGACCATCGGCCGCGCCGCGCGCAATATCAACGGCACCGCGATCCTGTACGCCGACCGCGTCACCGGTTCCATGGAGCGCGCCATGGGCGAGACCGAGCGCCGCCGCAATAAACAAATCGCCTATAACCAGGCCCACGGCATCACCCCGCGCGGCATCCAAAAGGCGGTGGCGGACATCATGGAAGGCGCCCACCCTGGCGCCCCCGATACCGCCCGCCACTACGCCAAAGTGGCGGAGGAGACGCTGGAATACGCCGCCTTGCCGCCCGAGAAGCTGGCCCAAAAAATCAAAAAGCTCGAACAGCGGATGTACCAGCACGCCCGCGACTTGGAATTCGAACAGGCGGCGCGGCTCCGCGATGAAATACACCAGTTGCGCGAGCGGGCCTTGGTGCAAGCAGTGTGAAATGGGCGATCTGACCTAGTGTAGTGTTTAGCAATTGCTAGAATATTTGCTCTGCAATGAGCGATTTGAACGCGACCGTGCGCTTGGGGTGATTGTTTGATCATCGTCATGGTAATCATGTCAAGGACTCAGTCAACGTCAACCGCCCGGAATAAAATGTTGCAGGACGGCAAGTCCGTCAAAACCTCGAAAAACCCCGCGCTAAAAAACCGCCAAGTGAACTAGCGAGCAACCTTTGCGAAAGTGGAAGGACTTATCACTTCTTTTTTCAGCTTCTACTTGGTCACATCGCCAGCTTAATATTGAACCGCTGCGGACGCCCCCCATCAAAAACAATTTCAGTTTTCTGGCACATCAAGTGCAGCGCCAAATCGATGGCTAATTCCGGGAAGATAAATGCCCACCGCATGGCAAGTGACGTCGAATAATGCACTGTACTTGTGCGGCCATGCCCGGGCACGGGCCAATTTGGAACATTTAAACAGAACACGCTCATGGTCTAATAGAAAGAGCCATCACAATCAATCTTCATTTAGTCAGAACTACAACCATGGCTAAAGATGAAATGAAACTACAAATACTCGTCGTCAAGTATCCCGAAAGAGAAACTATTTCATCACTCGCCTCCTCATCAAAAAGAGGGGTAGTAAGCTGGCGCCGGGTTGGTGGGTTCAAAGCAGCAGTGAATAGACTTACTCGGGTGTGTAGTACGTCATTATCCGCTCCACTGGGGCTTCCCTCCCAAGAAGAGGAGATTTCAGTTCCTAAATTTAGACGTATTACTATGTATGCGAGGAAGGGAATGATCTGCTGATGGGCGGATAGGCTGAAACACGCCGCGTAAGCGGATGAACGCGGTCACACCGTCGCCCACCAGAACAACATTGATTGAAGTAAATTGACACACTGCCCCGCTAGGATGAGGCTGCGGGGAAATAAAACCCGGCCCGCCTTCCGCGAAGGCCGGCGAGAACGGATAACCATAGAGATGGACGCTCACACATGCATACTTCACATGAATCCATCCACTGTCCGCAGCGTAGGCGGGGCGATGCGTGTCTGTCAGCGGCGTCTATTGCCGCCGTGGCCTTTTTCTTTCTTTACAATTCTGGGTGCTGCGGCGTGCGTAGCCGTACAGCCACGACCCTCTGCACGGCACACGATGCCCGCTCGAAAGAAAGGCAAAAAGAATTCAACGCGGGGTTAACGGCTATGAAAATTAGCTCCTGTTCATTGTTGCCATCGCCTTTATGGGCGCGCAGATATTCTTACCCGTCTCGGCTGCCAGTTTCGACTGCAAAAAAGCAGTGAGCGAGGTGGAGAAACTCATTTGTCAGAATCCCGAATTGTCCCGGCTCGATGATGAGATGACGCGGATGTACAAGAAGGCACTGGCGTCGGCCCCGGACAAACCCTTGCCCGCTTCAGATGGACGTGACTGGTTGAAGAAAGAACAGCGGGGCTGGTTGCGATATACGCGCAATGCCTGCACGACCGCCACGTGTTTGAAACCAGCCTATGAGAGCCAGATCATCACGTTGACATTGGGGGTACAACCGGATCAAAAGATACGCCGCCACCCGGACGTCTGGGGAGCGGAACTGCCGACCGACGCAACTGGGCGAGCGGAAGAGGCGCGCATCTTCGAAGATCACTTGGGGCGGATACAGGTACTGTATGCCTTTAACACCGCCACCGAGCGTATCTACCGGGCATACAGCTTCTTTGACAAGGCCATCCTGGCTGAGTGGCGCAGTGAGCGCGATGGCAATGGCGGTAGCGAGCAGCAGGCGGAAAACATCGAGATACTCGAACGCATCAAGAATTACGAGAAGGAGCAGGTCGCCTACTTGCTTGCGGATGAGCGTGTAAATCGTATGGAAAGTTATGGATTTGAGGGCGCAACGGGGGTTTTAGCCGAACATCTCCCCAAACTCTCGCCTTTCATTGGGTGGCCTCCCTGTACCTATGGGTTACGCTCTCTTCTGAGTGCGGCATATACAACTCCGCAAGGTCAAACGCGCGTCTCTCTCACACTGATCCGCATCTATCCCGAACCCCAGCCGATGGACCCTGAATTGAAGGATACCTACCCTTGTTCGGCTCGTTATGGCTATCGCCTGCGCGGGCGCGGCGTAAACATAGTCATGGCGAACCTGCATGACGGCACTTTTCTAATCAAGGATAAAGGCTATCCGTTGGTAATCCGGTTCCGTCCCAACCTGGAATCGCCCTATCTTCGCGAGCGCGATGACCTGTTTCTGGTGCCCGCAGACGACATGATGCGATGGTTTGATGAAAAGAGTGTTCCCGATGCTTTTGATCAACTGGTGGTCGAGAAACTAACCGGCAACAAATAATCACTCATAAGGAGATGAGCCATGGCGAATTTCAACAATCGTGACGAACTCAAGCAATTCGTGCAGGAAGCCCTGAGCAAAGCGGAAGGGGCCACGAACTATCAAGAACAATATGGGATGAGCTTTGCTCAAAAAGCCAACAGCGGTCTCTCCTTCGGGCTCTATCAGAACGACGTGGCGGCGAACTCTGACGCAAGGAAGACCTTCGAGGATATTTTGCGTTTACAAAACTTCTCCGCTGCCGAGATCACGCAATTTACTAACATAGCAGTGACTGCAGGGGTAACATCTAATGCTTTTACCGAAGCGGAACGGACTCGTCTCAACACCGCCCTAAGTTCCGACAACGGCAAGCGGCTGATCAACGCGCTGGATGATAAAACCGTCAACCTGGTGACCGATCGGGTTAGCGCATTTCTCGATACCCTATCGACGACGGGCCGCTACGGCACCGGCGTGTTCGACCCCGCCAATCCGGACCCCGTCTCGCGGGCGGCGGTAGTGAGCTGGACCAATCGCACGGGACAACCACCAAGCACCTTCGCGAGTTATCTGGCCGGAAACGCCGTGACGTTCAACGGGAGCCCCCATAGTATCAACGCTGCGCCGACCCGATCGGACGTGGAATTTTATCTCAGCAAACAGCAATACTTCCAAGTAGCCGCCCCCAACGAATTTTATGGCGTGAACAACAATCAGGGTTGGTGGAAGAAAATAAATAACATCGGATTATTTGATACCGCCTATGCCGCGGGCGAATTAACGCAACGCAACTACTGGGATTTGAAAGGCGTGTACCATCCCTTTCAAGGCCCCACCGGCCCCGCCGACAACAGCCGCCTCACGCTCGGCACCATCACCACATTATCGCCCTTCGACAGCGTTGCCAGTTACGAAACCCTAGCCGGACAAGTCGGCCTCGGGCGGGTCGTGAGCGACCCGCTTTATTTCGCGGCCTTGCCGCTCGCCATGGTCAACGGCGACGGCTACTGGCACACCGAACTCGGCGGCATCGTGACGGACGGCCTGCGCCCCGGCAACTTCAACTTGAGCGACGCCTTCTTGAACGACATCGCCGACGAGGCCATCGGCGCCATGCTCAACGACCCCGGCCTCTTCGACCTCGGCACCAGTCTGCTAGTGGGCGGCGGCCTCAACAACTGGTCAGCCGACGCCCGCGCCACGGCCTACATCGATCCCCTCGTCCTCGACCTCAACGGCGACGGCGTCAAACTCACCGACTACGGATCCAACCCCGTCCTCTTCGACATCGACAACGACGGCGGCAGCCTCGAACAGACCGGTTGGGTCAGCCCGCAAGACGGCCTCCTCGTCATGGACCGCAACGGCAACGGCAAGATCGACAACATCAGCGAAACCTTCTCCGAATACTTCAACGGCATCACCGGCAGCGGCGGCAATGCCGGCACAAAACCTTACACGGATGGCTTCGCCGCGCTCAAATCGCAAGACAGCAACGGCGATAATGTCTTCAACAGCAGTGACACCGCGTTCAACAACGTCCGTGTCTGGCTCGACGCCAACCACGATGGAAAAACCGACGCCGGCGAACTCAAAACGCTCAATGAGCTCGGCATCAGCCAAATCAATCTCGCCGCCAAGAAAGAATCCGGC
>CAKKSB010000117.1 GCA_919903055.1 Gammaproteobacteria bacterium
TAACTTCCCGTCACGAATGCGCTCATCAATGAGAGTTGCTCGATGAGTCGCTGCGCGACCGTGGGCCGGGTCACGCCGCTGGCGCGGTTAACCCAGCCTACATTTGTTTTGCTTCATTACATTCATTCACTGCCCTAGTGGATTCAACCCAGCCACAGCAGCAACCATGGTGTTCAGACATTCCCGTCCATCCTGATATTCGTGCCCGCCTTCCCGGCCCATTCTGAAGTAAAATAGTCGACCTCCTTCCTCGGACCGACATTGGATTATGCGCATCGCCCTGGGCATCGAATACGACGGCAGCGACTTCGCCGGCTGGCAGGCGCAGGACGGCGCGGTGCGCACGGTGCAGGGGTGCGTGGAGCAGGCCTTGTCGAAGGTGGCGGATCATCCGGTGCGGGTGATCTGCGCCGGGCGCACCGATGCGGGGGTGCACGCGACGGCGCAGGTCGTGCATTTCGACGCGGAGGTCGAACGCACTCTGCGTGCCTGGGTGTACGGCGCCAACGCCAATCTGCCCAAGAGCGTCAGCGTGCAGTGGGCGCGGGTGGTCGATGACGACTTCCACGCGCGCTTTTCCGCGGTGCGGCGCCGTTATCGCTACGTGATACTCAATCGCGAGGTGCGCCCCACCTTTCTCGCCTGGCGGGTGGCCTGGGAATACCGGCCGCTCGATGAGGCGCTGATGCGGCAGGCGGCGACTTATCTGCGGGGCGAGCAGGATTTCTCCGCTTACCGCACCTTGGCCTGCCAGGCCAAGAGTCCGGTGCGTACCCTCTATGAACTCGCGGTCAGCCGCGACCGCGACCTGGTGTTTCTCGACCTGGAGGCCAATGCCTTTTTGCATCACATGGTGCGCAATATCGCCGGCGTGCTGCTGGACATCGGTGCCGGCAAACGGCCGCCGATTTGGGCACGCGAGGTGCTGGAGACCCGCGACCGTACCCTGGGCGGGATCACCGCGCCGCCCCATGGTTTGTACCTCGCCGGGGTCACCTATCCCGCGCGCTTCGATTTGCCGCCGCTTTCCCCGTCCGGAGTGGTCTGGTAACCTGTGGCCCTTTCGCCCCGTCCCCAATGAGCTTATGTCCACGCGTGTAAAAATCTGCGGTATTACCCGGATGGAAGACGCCTTGGCCGCGGCGCGGCTGGGGGCGGATGCCATCGGTTTGGTGTTTTACGCCAAGAGTCCGCGGGCGGTGAGCATCGAGCAGGCGCACGCCATCGTGCGGGCGCTGCCGCCCTTCGTCACCAGCGTCGGCCTGTTCGTGAATGCCGCGCCGGACGTGATCCGTCAGGTATTGCAGCATGCGCCCTTGGACCTGCTGCAATTTCACGGCGACGAGTCTCCCGAGCAGTGCAGGATTTACGGCCGGCCTTATCTCAGGGCCTTGCGCATGCGCGAGGGCGTGGATGTGGCGGCCGTGGCCCGCACTTATAGCGACGCGGCGGGGCTGTTGGTGGATACCTATGTGGAAGGGGTGGCGGGCGGCACGGGACTGGCCTTCGAGTGGTCGCGCCTGCCGAATGATTTAGTCCGCCCCGTGATACTCGCCGGCGGCCTGACGCCCGACAACGTCGCCGCCGCGGTGGTGCAGGTGCGGCCGTGGGCGGTGGATGTCAGCGGCGGGGTGGAGGCGGCGCCCGGTTTGAAAGACGCCGCCAAGATCGCGGCTTTTATACGAGGTGTGAAGAGTGTCCAAACTGATTGACAGCCTGCCCGACGCCAACGGCCATTTCGGGGTCTACGGCGGACGCTTCGTGGCGGAGACTTTGATGGAGCCGCTGGAAGAGCTGCGGCTGGCCTACGAAAAATACCGTAGCGATCCGGCCTTTCTCGCCGAGTTCGACGCCGACCTCAGCCATTACGTCGGCCGGCCCTCGCCGCTGTATTTCGCCGAACGCTGGAGTCGCGATCTCGGCGGCGCCAAGCTCTATCTCAAGCGCGAAGATCTGAATCACACCGGCGCGCACAAGATCAACAACACCATCGGCCAGGCCCTGCTCGCCAAACGCATGGGCAAGACCCGCATCATCGCCGAGACCGGCGCCGGCCAGCACGGCGTGGCGAGCGCGACGGTGGCGGCGCGGCTCGGGCTGGAATGCGTGGTGTACATGGGCGCCGAGGACGTGCAGCGCCAGGCCGCCAACGTGTTTCGCATGAAGCTGCTCGGCGCGCGGGTGGTGCCGGTGACCTCGGGTTCGAAGACCCTCAAAGACGCGCTGAATGAAGCGATGCGCGATTGGGTCACCAACGTCGATCACACTTTTTACATCATCGGCACGGTGGCGGGGCCGCATCCCTATCCGGCGATGGTGCGCGATTTTCAATCCATCATCGGCCGCGAGGCGCGCGCGCAGATTTTAGCGATCGAAGGGAAGCTGCCGGATGCTTTGGTCGCCTGCGTCGGCGGCGGTTCCAACGCCATCGGTCTGTTCTACCCCTTCCTCGACGATGAAAGCGTGCGCATGATCGGCGTCGAAGGCGGCGGCGACGGCGTCGCCAGCGGCCGTCACGCCGCACCGCTCACGGCGGGCCGGCCCGGCGTGCTGCACGGCAACCGTACTTATTTGATGGAGGATGCCGACGGGCAAATCATCGAAACCCATTCGATCTCCGCCGGCCTCGATTATCCCGGTGTCGGCCCCGAGCACGCCTGGTTGAAAGACCTTGGCCGCGCCCAGTACGTCGCCATCACCGACGACGAGGCGCTTGCCGCATTTCATGCGTTGACCCGCATCGAAGGCATCATCCCCGCGCTGGAATCCAGCCATGCCTTGGCGCAGGCCGCCAAGCTGGCGCCGACCATGAGCGAAGATCAAATCATCGTGGTCAATCTCTCCGGCCGCGGCGATAAAGACATCCACACCGTGGCGGCGCGGGAGGGGATTACGCTATGAGCCGCATCGCCGCTTGTTTTACCCGTTTGCGCGCGGCCGGCCGCAAGGCGCTCATTCCGTTTGTTACCGCCGGTGACCCCCATCCCGCCGTGACCGTGCCGCTGATGCACGCGTTGGTGGAGGCAGGCGCCGACATCCTCGAGCTGGGCATTCCTTTTTCCGACCCCATGGCCGACGGCCCGGTGATTCAGCAGGCTTGCGAGCGGGCGCTGCTGCATCACACCAGCCTGCGCCACGTGTTGGAAATGGTGCGCGAGTTCCGCGCCGACAATGACATCACCCCGGTGGTGCTGATGGGTTATCTCAACCCCGTCGAAGTGATGGGCTACGAAATCTTCGCCCGCGCCGCGGCGGCGGTGGGGGTGGACGGCGTGCTCACCGTCGATCTGCCGCCCGAAGAGGGCAGTGAATTGATAGCGTGTTTGCGCGAACATCGACTCGATCCGATTTTCCTGCTGGCGCCCAATTCCACGCCGGCGCGGGTGAAAAAGATCTGCGCCGCCGCCAGCGGTTTCGTTTATTACGTGTCATTGAAAGGCGTTACCGGCGCCGCCAGCCTCGATACCGAGGCGGTGGCGCGTAAACTGAAAGAGATCCGCGCCGTCACCGATCTGCCGATCGGGGTGGGCTTCGGCATCCGCGACGGCGATTCCGCGGCGCGGGTGGCGGCGGTGGCCGACGCGGTGGTGGTGGGCAGCGCGCTGGTGAGCAAGATTGGCGCCTTGGCCGGCACGCCTGATAAGATTCCGGCGCAAGCCGCGGCGGTGATCGCCGAGATGCGGCGGGCGATGGACCATCAATCAGTTTCAGGTGACCGGTAGCGGGCATTAAAGATATTGCCGCCTGAAGAAACGCCGGAAAATTTTTTAGCCGCCAAGGCGCGCAAGGGCGCCAAGAAAAATCTTTGCGATGAAAGACCAAATTTTTGGCGCCCTCGGCGGCTTGGCGGTTCAAGGTAAATTCATCAGTCGTTCTCAAGTGCCGGCTACTTGCGACTCGGGGTATAGATAGTTATGAGTTGGTTTGAAAAACTCCTGCCTTCCAAGATTCGCACCGAAGGCAAGCCTAAAAAATCCATACCGGAAGGTTTGTGGACCAAGTGCGAGGCCTGCAGCGCGGTGCTGTACCGTTCCGAGTTGGAGCGTAGTCTCGACGTCTGTCCCAAATGCAGCCACCACATGCGCATCGGCGCGCGGCGCCGCCTCGACACCTTTCTCGATCCGGAGCCGCGGGTGGAGCTCGGCGCCGATATCGAACCCAACGACGTGCTGAAATTCCGCGACAGTAAAAAATACCGCGACCGCATCATCGCCGCGCAAAAGGCCACCGGCGAGAAAGACGCCTTGATCGTGGTGCATGGCAAGCTCAAAAACCAGCCTATCGTCGCGGCGGCCTTCGAGTTCGGTTACATGGGCGGCTCGATGGGCGCGGTGGTCGGCGAACGTTTCGTGCGCGGCGTCGATCTCTGTCTCGAAAAACGCTTGCCCATGGTGTGTTTCTCCGCCAGCGGCGGCGCGCGCATGCAGGAAGCGCTGTTTTCGCTGATGCAAATGGCCAAGACCAGCGCCGCCCTCGCCAAACTCAGTAAAAAAGGCCTCCCCTTCGTTTCGGTGCTCACCGATCCCACCATGGGCGGCGTGTCGGCCAGCCTGGCCATGCTGGGCGATATCAATATCGGCGAACCCAACGCCCTGATCGGTTTCGCCGGGCCGCGGGTGATCGAACAAACCGTGCGCGAGACCTTGCCCGAGGGTTTTCAGCGCAGCGAATTTTTATTGAAGCACGGCGCGATCGACATGATCGTCGATCGCCGCGAGATGCGCGACCGGGTCGCCGGCATGTTGTCGCTGTTGACCCATCAAGCGCCACCGTGAACGCGGCATGAGGCGCGCCGGTGAGCAGCGGCGGGTAAAAACGCTATGACCGTTGATCAACTCGTCGCCGGCGCGACTACCCGCGATTCCTCAGCTCCGACCGGGCGTTTTCCCACCCTCGAGCAATGGCTGCGCTGGCAGGAGGGACTGCATCCCAATCCCATCGACCTGGGTCTGGAGCGGGTGGCCGCGGTGTGGCGGCGCCTGCACGTGGGGCCGCCGCCGTTCGCGGTGATCACCGTCGGCGGCACCAACGGCAAGGGTTCCTGCGTGGCGATGGCGGAGGCGATACTCGTCGCCGCCGGTTACCGGGTCGGCGCCTACACCTCTCCTCATCTCCTGCATTACAACGAACGGGTGCGGGTGGCGGGCGGGCCGGTCGGCGATGACGAATTGTGCGAGAGTTTCGCGCGTATCGACGCGGCGCGCGGCGAGACCAGCCTCACCTATTTCGAATTCGGCACCTTGGCCGCCCTCGATATTTTTTACCGCGCGCAACTCGATGTGGCGATATTGGAAGTGGGCATGGGCGGCCGCTTGGACGCAGTGAATATTCTCGACCCCGACGTGGCGCTGGTGACCACGGTGGACATCGACCACAGCGCCTGGCTGGGCGATAACCGCGAGGCCATCGGCCGGGAAAAGGCCGGGATTTTCCGCGGCGGCCGGCCGGCGGTGTACGGCGATGCCGATCCGCCGCGCAGCCTGGTCGAACACGCCCGCGCCATCGGCGCCGAGCTGTATCTGGCCGGCCGTGACTATCACGCCGAGCCCGACGCGGCGGGCTGGCGCTGGGAAGGCGGTACGCGTACGCGTTACGCCTTGCCGTATCCGCGCCTGCGCGGCGCCTATCAGCGTAAAAACGCGGCGGCGGTGGTGATGGCGCTGGAATCCTTGGCGGCGCGTCTGCCGGTGGGGCAGCAGGCCCTGCGGCTGGGCTTGATGACGGCGGATGTGCCGGGACGGTTTCATGTGCTCGACGGCCAGGGCCTGCGCATCTGCGACGTGGCTCACAATCCGCAGGCGGCGCGCAGCCTGGCCGGGCAGTTGGCGACCCTGCCCCGCGCCGGGCGGGCCCACGCGGTAGTGGCGATGCTGGCGGATAAGGATCAAACCGCGGTGATCGAGGCCATGGCCGGTGCGGTGGATCATTGGCATGTGGCGGGATTGAGTGTGGCCCGCGGCGCGACCGCCGCGGCCTTGGCCGCCGCCGTGCGCGCGGTGGCGGGCGCGGCGGCGGTGAGTGAATACGCGGAGGTCGCCGCCGCCTTGGCCGGGGCGAGCGCGATGGCCGCGGGCGGCGAGCGCATCGTGGTGTTCGGCTCGTTTTATACGGTGGCGGAGGCTTTATCGCCCGAGCGGCGCGCCTGGTGGGATACCGCTCAGGCCGCGGCGCCGAAACAGCAGGCGGGGTGAAGGTGGAACGCGGCTTACTCAAACAGCGGATAGTCGGCGGGCTGGTACTGGTGGCATTGGCGGTGATCGTCATCCCCTTCGTCCTGGACTTCGGTCATGAGCGCGAATGGTGGGGACACCGCGACAATCTGTCCGCGCCGCCGGAGCAGGGTTTCGTGACGCGGGTGTTGCCGCTCGAGAATTGGGCGCAGCAGGCCGACTCGGAATTGGCCGCGGGGATGGATACGCTGGATCAGCCGATCGTGCCGCCCCCATCTAAACCCGCACCCGCGCCAGTAACCTCACCCGCGGCGGTAACACCGGTGAGCCCCGCGGTTGCGCTGAAATCGCCGACGCCGACGATAACGTCGCCGCCGTCCGTTATTCCCGCTTCGCCGCCCGTGTCGGCGGTTCCCGCCGCGAGCGCCGCCGGGGCTGGGCCGTGGGTGGTTCAGCTCGGCAGTTTTTCCAGCAAAAAGAACGCGGACGATCTGGGCGAATTTCTGAGCAAACGCGGTTTTCGCGCCTTCGTCGAACGTAACGCGCCGGGCGGCGACGCGGTTTACCGGGTGCGCATCGGTCCGGAGCGGGAGCGGACGCGGGCCGATGCGCTGCGCGAGCAGGTGGAACGCGAGACCCAATTGCGCGCCATCGTGCTGCACTATCCGTGAGCGCGGTGCTTGCTGCCGAAACGCGGTCATTCTGGTAAAATCGGTCGCCTCTTAACTACTCAGTCAGGCCGTAAGGCCGCTAGCCCCATGCCTCTTGTTGTTCTTCATGGTGTCGTTGAAATGGATATGCTTGGCAGCCGGCACCCGACCGGGCTGGCGGCTGGAGCGTTGTCGTTGCGCATGGCCGGGGCGGAGTAGGTCTTGATGAACTGGGTTGATGTCACCATCTTAGGTGTAGTGGCGTTTTCGGCGGTGATCAGCGTGCTGCGCGGTTTCGTGCGCGAGGCGGTGTCGCTGGCGGTGTGGATCGGCGCCTTTTGGTTATCGCTGCGCTACAGCGCGACGGTGGCCGATGTCTTGAGGGGGATCATCGATTCTCCCGCGGTGCGGATAGCCGCCGCCTTCGTGATGTTGTTCCTGGCGGTGCTGGTGGTGGGTTCGCTGATCAATTATTTTTTAGCGAAGCTGGTGAAAGGCGCCGGTTTGAGTATCAGCGACCGGATACTGGGCGTGATCTTCGGCGTGTTGCGCGGCGGTTTGGTGGTGGCGCTGGTGTTGATCGTGGTCGGTCTCACGCCGCTGGTGGAAACCCAGGCCTGGCGGGGGTCCGCGATCATCGATTATACGGCGCCGTGGCTGGCCAAGTGGCAACACTGGCTGCCGGGCAGCAGCATACGGCAGTCCGCATGATACGAGTGGCGGGCCGCCGGGTGACGGCGGCGGATTCGATGGCAAACAGGCGCGGCGGTGAGGTGAGATAACGATATGTGCGGCATTGTGGGCATTGTGGGCAAAGAGCAAGTCAACCAATCCATTTACGACGGATTGACCGTGCTGCAACACCGGGGGCAGGACGCGGCGGGGATACTCACCAGCGACGGCAAGCGGGTTTATCTGCGCAAGGACAACGGCCTGGTGCGCGACGTATTCCATACCCGCCATATGCGCGATCTGCACGGCAACATCGGCATCGGCCACGTGCGTTATCCCACCGCCGGCTGCGCGTCCTCGGCCGAGGCGCAGCCGTTTTACGTCAACTCGCCGTTCGGCATCGCGCTGGCGCACAACGGCAATCTGACCAATGCCGACGACCTCAAACGCGATTTGTTTCTGGAAGACCGCCGCCACATCAACACCGAATCCGATTCCGAAGTATTGCTCAATGTCTTCGCCCACGAATTGCAGGCGCAGGGCAAACTACGCCTCAACGAAGACGACATCTTCGCCGCGGTGGCCGGCGTGCATCGCCGCTGCCGGGGCGCCTACGCGGCGGTGGCCTTGATCGTCGGTTACGGCATCGTCGCCTTCCGCGATCCGCACGGCATCCGGCCGGTGGTATTCGGCAAGCGCGAGACCGCCAAGGGCCTCGAATACATGGTGGCCTCCGAGAGCGTGGCGCTCGACGTACTGGGCTTCGAACTGGTACGCGACATCGCCCCCGGCGAGGCGGTGTTTTTCAGTTTGGACGGTGGGATTCAGACCAAGCAGTGCGCCGAACATCCGGTGTACGCCCCGTGCATTTTTGAATATGTCTACCTCGCCCGTCCCGATTCGATCATCGTCGACGTGTCGGTATACAAGGCGCGCTTGCGGATGGGCGAAACGCTCGCCGATAAAATTTTGCGCGAGTGGCCCGACCACGACATCGACGTGGTGATCCCGATTCCCGACACCAGCCGTACCTCGGCCTTGCAGCTCGCCAATAAATTGGGCGTGAAATACCGCGAGGGTTTCATCAAGAACCGTTATATCGGCCGCACTTTCATCATGCCGGGCCAGACCCAGCGCAAAAAATCGGTGCGCCAGAAGCTCAACGCCATCGATCTGGAATTCCGCGGCAAAAATGTTTTGCTGGTGGACGACTCCATCGTGCGCGGCACCACTTCCCGGCAAATCATCCAAATGGCGCGCGATGCCGGCGCCCATCGAGTATATTTCGCCTCCGCCGCGCCGGCGGTGCGTTATCCCAACGTCTACGGCATCGACATGCCGGCCGCCACCGAGCTGGTGGCCCATGATAAAAGCGACGACGAAGTCTGCCGCGAGATCAGCGCCGATAAACTCATCTATCAAGATCTTCCCGATTTGATCAGCGCCGTGCATCATGGCAACCGCAAGCTCGAACAATTCGACGATTCGGTATTCACCGGCAAATACGTTACCGGCGATATCGGTCCGGACTACCTGGCGGAGCTGGAGCGCCGTCGCAACGACGGCGCCAAGGATGCGCCGATCCGCGCCAATGTCGCGGCGGCGGCGGTGGATATCCATAATCTCTCTTGAAGCGCGGCGCTGATACGCCGAGAGTTGATCAGCGCCGGGTTTTGGTGATTGACAAGCCGAGCCGGGATTTTTTACTCTGTAGTCGTGCGCCGATTTGAGATCAGCTTGCGGGCGCCTAATAAATGCAGCTAAAGCGAGGGCGGCCCGCTTTAGTGAAGAAATCACGGCGGGTTTTTTTGTGCCCGCGATTTGACGAGGAGAGACGGGATGTCCGACGAAATTCAGTATCAGCCCGAAACCCTGGCGGTGCATAGCGGCCAGCGGCGCAGCGCCGAGGGCGAGATGAGCGAGCCGATTTTCGCCTCCACCAGCTTCGTGTTTTCCAGCGCGGCGGAAGCGGCGGCGCGCTTCTCCGGCGAAAAACCCGGCAATATTTATTCGCGCTTCACCAATCCCACCGTGCAAGTGTTCGAGCAGCGCATCGCCGCGATGGAAGGCGGCGAGCGGGCGGTGGCCACCAGCTCGGGCATGGCGGCGATCCTCGCCACTTGCCTCGGCCTGTTGAAGAGCGGCCAGCATATCGTGGCGAGCAACGGCATCTTCGGCAGCACGGTCATTCTGTTCAATAATTATCTGGCCAAGTTCGGCATCGAAACCACGTATGCTCCGCTCACCGACCTCGCCGCCTGGCGCGCCGCGATCCGCCCTACCACGCGCATCCTGTTTTTGGAGACGCCGGCCAATCCACTCACCGAAGTGGCCGACATCGCCCAACTCGCCGCGCTGGCGCACGAGCACGGTTGTTTATTGGTGGTCGATAACACGGTGTGCACTTCGGCTTTGCAGCGGCCTTTGCAATTGGGCGCTGACCTGGTGGTGGTCTCCGCCACCAAATACATCGACGGCCAGGGCCGCACCTTGGGCGGCGCCGTGCTGGGCTCCAAGGAGTTCATCCTCGAGAAGCTGCAGCCGATCATCCGCAACACCGGCCCGTCGCTCAGCC
>CAKKSB010000118.1 GCA_919903055.1 Gammaproteobacteria bacterium
GAGGTGAACAGCGTGCCGCTGTTGGTTGCATTGTCGGAGATGTGTTGTTTACCCAGGAAACCCGGTTCCGTGGTGTTGTTGGAAGACTGACTGCTAAAGTTCATCCGCACGAAGTTTTCATCGTAGAAGGCCAGGCCGGCCTTGGGGCCGTCGGCGTCGTTGTCGGTCAATACGCTTTTGATATAAATTTTGCCGTCGGTGCCGGTGATTTGCGCTTGAGTAAAGCCGTCATCACCGCTCACCAGCACTTGGCAGCTCACAGCATTGGTGATGCCCGTGCAGGGATCGATCAAGCCATTGGTCACCGTCCATTCGTCGAATTGCGGTTGTGCCATGACTAAGCCGGGCAACAGCGGCGCACCCACTAATAAAAACGCTTTCATTTTTCCCATATACTGACTCCTTATTTCTTGTCGCTCTTGACGATAAATGTCATCGGTCTCGGGCGTGTTCCGCGCAAACTGAAGCATCCGTCCTTAGATGTATCCAGTCACCCCAACGCGGAGATTTCCCCTGGGGCGTAAGGAGACCGCAAAGCGGAAATGAAGTCAAGCGCATTGACCCGCCGCGGCTCGCGAGCGCGCATCTTGACAAGCGCGCCGCCAGCTGGGCACCATGCCGCCCACCTCGCGGAGCGGAGGGGCAGGCGAGGCGCCGCATTGACCACTACCCCTGACGGTATCGCTTCATGACGCGTTGCCCGGCCCCGCGACCGTACGGCTTCGGGTCGGTGGTATGGTTTTTAATCGCGATGAAGTTTAATGAATTATTTTTTGCGGGTTTGGACAGCGGTACTTTGTGGCGTGGGATGTTTCATCCAAGCTGCCTACGCGGACCCGGCCGCGCCCGCGCGGTGGCGGGTCTCGCCGATGTTAGGTGTACATGCCCCTGCATTAAGTTTGATTAATAGCGGGGTAATGCGGGCTCCTCTCGGCGGTACGGCGGATTTCATTGGGCCTGCCGGTGTCAATGAGACCGCCGAATTTCGTTTTAACAATACCTTGCCGGTTATCGAGGGCGGCGGTTATGCCGGTGTCGAGTTCGAATGGCAAATGGATGATTACCTTTTCTGGCTGGTGGGATTCGGTACTTGGGAAGGGTCATCGTTCGGTACCCAGGGCGGCTTGATGCCTTTTCAACGCCAGCTTACCCAAGTGCTGGAAAACCGTAGCGTCGCGATTTCCTACAATGAGATGCGGTTCGGCGCCAGATATATATTGGTCGATAAACCGCGTCGTTATCGGATTTATTCACTGCTCTCCTTGAGCAATATATTCGACATCGATTACCGCGAAGATCATGTGTTGCGATTCATCACCGGGCCGGCGGAAGGTTTCAGCCGCACGGTGATCGTTAAAGCGGCGTCCACCGGCGTATTGGCTTTGCAGGGCGGACTGGGGGTGGATTTTCCCATCGCCAAGCGTTTCTCACTCGGCGTGGAAGGCAGCTATATGCTGGGTGTCCGACCGTTTTATCTGAAAGATCCCAAAATCACCACCGATCTGCAAGACAATGACGGAGTGGCTTCCATGCGCCTGCCCGTCGCACCCGACGCGCAGCGCCGTTTACGTTATCTCGCGGCGGACGGTTCCAGTTATCACGACATGCCTTTGGAATTGGATGGCTGGAAGCTGTTGCTGCGCGCCAGCATTTATTATTGAGTAGGCGGCTTCTCCGCCAGACGATGAGCCATGGGCGTGTAGTGGGATTAACGATCAGGACCGGCTGGTGTGAGCGTGTTGATGTATCACGACAGATGAGGGTTCTTAACTGTAGCGTGACCGAAAGCGGCACCTGCCCGGTCATCCAGCCGCGCCGCGCCGTTTGGCCGCGGGGTGCCGTGATCTGGGCCGTGCTGCTCGCCGGTATCGTTGCCTCGTCGCCGGCGCGGCCCGCGGAAACGTTTTCGTCCGCCGGCCTGGAGAACGTCGACGTGAGCATCAGCGAGCTGTTGCGGCGCGGCCGTGCCGCATCGGCGGAGGGTGAACTCGATCGGGCGAGCGTCGCCTTCGAGGCGGTGTTGGCGCGTGATCCGGCCAACGCCGAAGCGCATTTCCGCCTGGGCACCGTGCAGGTGCGCGCCGGACGTTATGAAGAGGGCGTGCGTCATATCGAACGCAGTGTGAGTTTGGCGCCCGATAATATGAGCGTGCGATTTTCCTTGGCCTCGCTCTACGAAAAAGCCGGCCAGACCGACAAGGCGGAACAGACGTACCAAACCATCGCCCAGTCGGCATCGGCCGACGACCGCCGTAAGGCGCAAGAGGCGCTGGCGCGTTTGCGGGCCGCGGCGGCGGGCGCGTCGCCGCCGGTCAGCGAACTCCGCGACGAGCAGTTGGATCAGGAAGCGCAGGCCGTGACCCGCCGTCTGCGCGAGGCGGCCGACGCCGCGGCGCAACAGCAGGCGATTCAAGCGGCCCTGGCGCGGGCGACCCAATTGCAGCAACAATCGCAATTGCGCTACGCCGCCGCTTTATTGGAGGCCGTATTGAAAGTAGCGCCAGAACACGTGGCGGCCTTGACCAATCTCGGCATTCTTTACGATTTGCTGGGTCAGCGGGATAAAGCGGAGACATTATTGCGGCAGGCGGCGGATCTGGCGCCGGACAACGCGCTGATACTCGCCAATCTCGGCAAGCTTTATCTGGACGGCGGTAAACAAATGCTGGCGCGCCGGACGCTGGAATCCGTGATAAAACTCGATCGAGAACCGGCCGCCACCAGCCAGGCGCGCCAGATGCTGGTGAGTTTGTATATCAGCGAGGGCAATAAATCGCTGAAGCTCGGCAAGATCAATGACGCGGTGAATTCCTATCGCGCCGCCTTGACCCACGATCCCGACAACGTGGAAATTTTATACAAGCTGGCGTTAGTGGAGGTGCGGCGGGGGCAGCGGGACGCGGCGCTCGCCTATCTTGAACAAGCCCGCCGGACCGCGCCCGACCAAGCCCGTGTTCACTATCAATTGGCTTTATTGTATGAAGATCTCGATCGTTTCGAGGACGCCATCAGCGCTTACAATAAAGCCTTGGCAACGCTCAAAGCCGATTCCGACGTGCAGTCGCGGGAACTGGAATTGAAATTGTCCCTGCTCACCGCGCGGCGCACCTTTGATCAAGGCGATCTCAAAACCGCCGAGCGCTTATTGGAGAACATCATTGATCGTTACGCCGACAGCGATCTCGCCTATTTTTATCTCGCGTTGATTTACGAACGTACTGGCCGTCTCGATGAAGCGGTGTCCGCTTATGAAAAAGTCATCACCCTCACGCCCGGCCATATGGGCGCCCGGCTCAATCTGGGCCGGCTTTATGAACAAACCTGGTCCGAGGAAGAAGCGCTCACGCAATACAATATCGTTACCCGTTCGCGTTTGAGCAGCGGGATAGTGCAAGAGGCGGAGCGGCGTACCGCTTCGGTGGCCAAGATACTGCACGGTTGGAGTTACAGCCTCAGCCAATCGCTGTCCTTCGACGACAACGTGAACTTCAGCGCGGAAGCACCGGCCCACGATTACCGTTCGGATTTCGCGCTGGGATTGACCTATCAATACAAATTCCGTCCCGATCTGCGCCTGCGCACCACGTTCGGTTCGCAGTATTCCGCGTATGTCATCGGCGGCTACGATCTCTTCAACATCGCGATCAGTCCGGTGCTGACGTTCGGCACCGGCAACCGCGGCGTGGAGATGGGATACAGCTATAATTATCTGACCACGTTTCTCGACGACAGCGACATCAGCGCCAGCAACAGCGTTTACGTGGAGGCCCGTGCGCCGCTGACCGCGCCGCGATTCCTCAGTATCCAAGCGGGTTCGCGCGCGCCGTTCAAACAAACCTGGATGCTGCGCGGGCGTTTGAATTCACGCTTATACGAATCCGCCACCAATCATTTTTTGAATGCGGCCAATTACAGCGCGCAATTATTCCTCAACATCAAGCCCGCGCGCTCCAATGCTCTGACGCTGGGTTATGGCTATACCATCAACGAGAATAAAAAAACCGAGGGCAGCGACTATGCTTATACCAGCCACAGCTTGAACGCGGGCTGGGAGCAGAACATCGTCGGCCGGCTATCGGGTGGCCTTCGTTACAACGTCACCTTGTTGAATTACACCCATCCCGATTCCATTTCCCGGCGCGGTGAACATCGCCGCAATCTACTCAACTCCGGATCGTTGTCCCTCAATTACGCCTATCGACGCAACGTGCGTTTCTTCGCGGGATTTTCCGCGAGTTATAACCAATCCAATCTACCGGTGGGGGTGGTGCTGCGAGGGCTGGACGTGCTGGAACAAAGCAGTTCCTTGGGTGACTACGTCAACCGTTCCTTTACAACCGGGGTAGCCTTGAGTTTTTAATTCCCGTGGGTTTAATTCCCCGCCGCGTGCGGCGTAACATAGACAGGGCGACGGATGTAGCGTGCGCCGTGCGCACGGCGCACGCTACGCATGTCTACGTCAACCGTTCGCTGAATGCGGGGGTGGTTTTGAGTTTTTAGTGACCCCGGATGTTATCGCGGGCATGGGCGCCGGCCACCCCGGCCGTAAGGTCGGGGTGGCGAGCAGTCCGCTATATTTTATTTGCCGACCGCCAGCCGCAGCACGTAGGGCAGGATGCCGCCGTGGCGCACGTATTCCACTTCGTTGGCGGTGTCGATGCGCGACAACACGCGGAAGGTGTTGACCGTGCCGTCCGCCGCGGTGGCCTTGACCTCGAGTTTCTGCCCCGGCGTGAGTCGGTTGAGCCCGGCGATCGCCAGGGTTTCGTCGCCGCTCAAGCCCAGGCTGTCGGCGTTTTCCCCCGGCAGGAATTGCAAAGGCAGCACGCCCATGCCCACCAGATTGGAACGGTGGATGCGCTCGAAACTCTCGGCGATCACCGCGCGCACGCCGAGCAGACGCGGACCCTTGGCGGCCCAGTCGCGCGACGAGCCGGTGCCGTATTCCTTGCCGGCGATGACGATCAGCGGCACTTTTTCGGCGGCATAGGCCATCGCTGCATCGTAAATGCTCATCGCTACGCCATCGGGCAGGTGACGGGTGACGCCGCCTTCCACGCCCGCCACCATCTTGTTGCGGATGCGGATGTTGGCGAAGGTGCCGCGCATCATCACCTCGTGATTGCCGCGCCGCGCGCCGTAGGAGTTGAAGTCCGCCGGCCCGACCTCGTGACCGACCAGATACTTGCCGGCCGGGCTGTCGGTCTTGATCGAGCCCGCGGGAG
>CAKKSB010000119.1 GCA_919903055.1 Gammaproteobacteria bacterium
GGACAATTGGAAAATCACTATCAACCCAAAGTGAATCTCGCCTCGGGAGCCGTCACCGGCGTGGAAGCCCTCGTGCGCTGGCGTCATCCTCAGGACGGACTGGTGTTTCCGGACCAGTTCATTTCCATCGCCGAGGAAAACGGCCTCATCGACGATTTGATGCGCGCCGTGCTGACCAGCGCCATGCGCCATGCGCGGCGCTGGCAGGACGCCGGCCTCTCCTTAAGCGTGGCGGTCAACATTTCCATGGATAATCTCGCCGCGCTGGAATTTCCCGATTTCGTCGAGAACGAATTAACCAAAGCCGGGGTTCCCCTCACCAGTCTGGTTCTGGAAATCACCGAAAGCCGGCTCATGAAAGATTTGTTGACGCCGCTGGACATTCTGACCCGCCTGCGCCTGAAACACATCGGGCTGTCCATCGACGACTTCGGTACCGGCCATTCGTCGCTCGCCCAATTGCGCGACATTCCCTTCGACGAACTCAAAGTAGATCGCGGCTTCGTGCACGGCGCCGCCGTCAATCCATCGCTGCGGGCGATCTTCGAGGCGAGCCTGGCCATGGCGCGACAACTGAGCATGCAGGTGGTGGCCGAAGGCGTCGAAGATCAGGCCGATTGGGATTTTTTACGCGAGGCGGGCTGCGACATGGCGGAAGCTCAAGGCTATTTCATCGCCAAGCCGATGCCGGCCGCCGAGTTACCGGTGTGGATAAACGCTTGGGAACTGCGCCGTCCCGACCTCACCGCGCCGCGCCTTGCCGGCGATCGCTAATCGTTTCATGACACATGCGGTAGTCGCCATGCTTACTCAGGAGGAGAACCGCGATTCCCCTCCTGAGCATCTTCGCCGTCTTGAGCAATAGCAATAGACCGGATTCAAGATTTAATTCGGTAACGGTGACAAACGAAGCGACGGGGATGTGATTCGCTCAAATCATTGCAAATAAACCGCGGACACTCCGGTTACTTTTCCAAAAGTTCGCCGACGGGTTTCAGATCTTCCACATGGTCGCAGATAGCTTTGATAGCCATGAGGATGGGTATGCCTAGCAATAAACCCCACACGCCCCACAACCAACCCCAAAACAACATGCCGGCGAAAATTACCACGGCATTCATTTGGCTGGCCCGGCTGGTAAGCCACGGCGTCAGCAAAAAGCCTTCGAGACTGGTGATGACCAAGGCGATGCCGGAGACCAACAGCGCCATGCCTATGGTTCCGAATTGGAGAAAACCGACCAGTGCCGTGCCGATAGTAATGATGATCGCACCGAGATAGGGGATGGTATTCAATATCGCGGCGGCGATTCCCCAAATCGCGGGATGTTCCACGCCGATCCAGAGAAACGCCAGCCAGGTCGCCACTCCCACTATGAAACTGGTGAACAACTGCACCATCAGATAACGTTGAATCTGGCTGGTGATCTCGTCCAATACTTTAAGGGTAATTTTTTTCTTGCTTAAGGTGGGGCCGCTGATTTTAACCAATTTACGCCGGAAACCGTCGCCTGAAACCAGCAGAAAATAACTGAGAAACATGACTACGATGAACTGAGCGGCAAAGCCGACCGCACCCATCGTGCCCGCCCAAAAATAGTCTTGGATATTAAACTTGGGTTTTTCGATTTGTACCCGCGTCACCCCCCGCGGCGCGCTGGGGGCAGGGGTTACC
Source organism: Gammaproteobacteria bacterium (assembly GCA_919903055.1). Lineage (GTDB taxonomy): Bacteria > Pseudomonadota > Gammaproteobacteria > DRLM01 > DRLM01 > CAKKSB01. The sequence goes on from CAKKSB010000119.1 coordinate 1,675, forward strand.
GTATCGCTCGCCGCCTTCTCAAGTTCGGCGGTGGCTTTTTGCACTTTCTCGATAGCGCTTTCGGACGTGCCTTTTTCCTTGCGCAGGGCTTGACGGATCTTTTGCGCCGCTTCCGGCAAGCTTTCTATTGTCGCGGCGGCCTCGTCGCTGAGTGAATAAGCCAGAGAGCTTAGCCCGCCCACGATCGCCATCAATAACACGGCGGCCCCGATCGCCCGCGGGATGCGCCATTTTTGCAATACATTAACGAGCGGGGAAAGTGCATAGCTGATCATCACGCCGAACATCAGCGGAATGAAAACCGCGCTGGCCCAATGCAGCATGAAAATAACCGCGAGCACCGTAAGCACCACGAGCGTAAGATTATACGTCTCCATCGGTATGCGGACAGCGGCGGCCTCGGGTATTGCCGTCCCCTGAGTAGCCCGGGATGCCCCGGCAGGATGCTCAGCGTCATCCTGACTTTCAGGAAGCGCGGGGTCTGGAGCTGAAAGGGTGTTCATGGCACCTGATCCTAAGCGGGGTGAACTGGATTTGGAAAGTATAACTCGCCCGGACCGGCGTCAAGCTCGTCTTATTATGATCATGCGCTTTCGCCTGACTCCATTCCGGTCAGAATAGGTGAGCGCTCGGCGCATTACTTGTTCGGCTTAGCTTGTCGCAAACCTTCCAAATAAATATCGACGAACAGCTCGGCGTTTTTTTCCAGGGAAAAACCGGCGGGATCGAGCAGCCAGTTGTAGACCAGGCCGTCGATGAAACTAAATAAACCCATGGTGATGTCATTGGCGTCGAGATGGGCGGGCAATTGTCCGACGGCGATCGCCGAGGCGAATACCCGGCTCACGTCCTCGGCGCATTCGTTGCGGGTTTGGAGATGGCGGAGTTTGATCGGCAGCATCTTATCGACGTATTCGCATTTATGGAAAAGAATGGTGAACACCGCGCGGGTATGACTGTCGTTGGCGGCTTGATGGAGGACATAGATGGCGCGCAGACGAATCTGGCTGAGCGGATCATCGGGCGCGGCCAGCGGCGCGCGCATGCGCATCTCATCCAACGGCAGCATGACGCGGTCCAACAAGGCGTCGGTGAGATCGACTTTATTCTTGAAATGATGATAGAGCGCGCCGCGGCTGACGCCGGCGGCGTCGGCCACTTCCTGGAGCGACGTATTGGTCACCCCTTTTTCGCTGAAAACCAGCTCGGCGGCATCCAGCAACTGAGCACGGGTGACCAAGGCTTCTGCTTTAGTACGACGGACCACGCTATACCTCGGTGTTTAAGCGTTGGTCACCGCGCGGGGGCAACGCCAATTTTATAATGTTACGGCTCGCCGTCATTTGAGCCTGCATCCCAACACATGCAACTCGTCACCTGCTTGGTGACGCGTGCTCTTTTTCTTTAAATCATTCCCGCCGGAAGAGGGCGAGCCGGTATACCTAGCGGCATCGTGGACCCGGCGATCCGCTCATGCCGGGACATGCCGGTTATTGTCATACCTACCATACAGTATCGCTGGCGAAAAAAACGAGCGGTGGTACCGGCTACTCTCGCCGTGCCACCGGCGCGGCCGCGGCGGGGGACCAGCCGCCGCCCAGCGCTTTCATCAAATCGACACTGTAGATGAGTTGCGCCTGGCGGTTTTGCAGCAGCGCCAATTCAGCGGCGTTGGCCGTACGCTGGGCGTCCAGCACCTCGAGATAACCGGAGTAACCCGCTTGATAACGCAGTTGCGATAAACGCAGCGCATTGCGGGACACGTCGACTTTGACCTGCTGGTCGGCCACCGCGGTTCGGGTTTGCTCGACATTGCTCAAGGCGTCGGCGACTTCCTGGAAGGCGGTCTCCACGCTCTTACGATAATCGGCCAGCGACTGGCGGTGGCGGGCCTCGGCCTGGCGGGTGCGCGCGGCGTAGCGGCCGGCGTCGATGATCGGCATGGTCGCATCGAGGCCGATCGACCAGATGCGGGCACCCGCTTTCAACAGATTGCCGAACTCCTCGCTCTGGCCGCCGAAGCTGCCGAGCAACGAGAAAGTGGGAAACTGCGCGGCCTTGGCCATGCCGATCTGAGCATTGGCCGCGATCAATTGCTGTTCGGCCAGATAAATATCCGGACGGCGTTCGAGCAAAGTCGACGGCAGACCCGCCGCCGGTGGCGCCGGTATCGCCAATTGCGCGAGATCGCCCGGCGCGATGCGCAAATCGAGACTGCCGGTGAGCGTCCCCAGTTGGTGTTCGACCAGCGCCCGTTGCCGCTGCAATTCGCGCAATTGCAGCGCCGCGTCGGCGCGGGCGCCCTGGGTTTGATTGAGTTCGAGATCGGAGGCCAAGCCTCCTTCCGCGCGCTTGGTCATTACCGCGACGGTATCCTCGCGCGAGGTCAAAGTCGCTTGGGTCACCGCGATCTGCGCATCAAGCGCGCGCAAGTTGAAATAAGCCTGCGCGGTAGTACCGGCCAAGGTCAGCGCGGTCACGTCGCGCGCGTAGCGGGTACCCCATACCTGGGCGCGCGCGGTCTCGGTGGCGCGTTTCAGCTTGCCCCAGAAATCCACTTCGAACGAGGCCGACAAGGCCAGCCGGTGCGAATTGGAAATCGCCGGCGTTCCCGCCGGCAAACGCTGGGCGTTTAAGGTGCTGCTGCGCGAACGGGTGCTGGAAGCGCCGAGCTGCACTTCGGGGAAAAGACCGGCGCCGGTTTCATCCAGCACCGCTTCGGCTTCTTCGATTTGCGCGAGCACACGATCAAGGTCGGTGTTGTTTTGCAAGGTCGCCTTGACCAGCTCATCGAGCTGGGTATCCCGGTAAAGCGTCCACCAATCGGCGGCCAAAGCATGTTGAGCCGCGGATGTATTCTCACTCTGCGCGGGATAGGCGGCCGGCAGCGCGACGGCCGGCCGCTTAAAATCCGGGCCGACCGCGCACGCGCCGAGCAGAGTCAGCATAGCCACCGCGGCCAGCGCCGCGCGGCACACCGGCAAAGAGTGCGAACTCATGATTTGTCCTCCAACAGCGGGTCGCGATGCGGCGCGGCCGCCGGCTGATGCATAGGCCGCGGCTTGCGCGCCAGCAAAGTGAAAAACAACGGGACGAAGATCGGCGCGATGAAAGTCGCGACGATCATGCCGCCGAATACGCCGGTGCCCATTGATTGCCGCGCCGCCGCGCCGGCGCCGCTGGCCAACACCAGCGGCAACACGCCGAACACGAAGGCCAGCGAGGTCATCACGATCGGACGGAAACGCAGCCGCGCCGCTTCGACCGCCGCTTCGATCGCGCTCTTGCCTTGTTCCATGCCTTGCATGGCGAACTCCGCGATGAGGATGGCGTTCTTCGCCGCCAAGCCGATCAACACCACCAGGCCGATCTGGAAGTAAATATCATTCTCCAGCCCGCGCAGATAAGTGAAGCCAAGCGCACCGAGCAGCGCGAAAGGCACGGCGAGCACCACCGCCACCGGCACGCCCCAACGTTCGTAGAGCGCCGAGAGTATCAAATACACCATGATCAGCGCGAAACCGAAGGCGAATACCGAGGCGCTGCCGGTACGTTTTTCCTGGAAGGCCTGACCGGTCCATTCAATGTCATAACCGGCGGGCAGCGATTGTTTGGCGGCCCGCTCGACCGCCTTGATCGCTTCGCCCGAACTGAAGCCGGCCTTGGCGCTACCGAGTACTTTGGCGGCGATATAACCGTTGTACCGTTCAATTTGTTCCGGGCCGATGATCTCGTTGACTTTGATCAGCGCCTTGAGCGGAATCATGCCGCCGCCGGTCGCCGAACGCACGTAGATATTGCCGAGGTCTTCCGGCTTGGCGCGATATTGCGCATCGGCCTGGATGGTCACCCGGTAGGTGCGCCCCCCCTTGTTGAAGTCATTGACGTACAGCGAACCCATCTGTGCCTGCAACGCGGAAAACACTTGATCGACCGGAATACCGAGGGCCAGCGCCTTTTCGCGATCGACTTCGACCCGCAGTTGCGGCACGGTCGGCCGGTAGAGCGTGCGCAGTCCTTCCAGCATCGGGCTTTGACCGAGAGCGGCGATGAAATCGTTAGTCACTTGCGCCAGACGTTGCGGATCGGGATCGCTGCGGCCGCGCACGTAGACTTCGAAACCACCGGTCGCGCCCAAACCGCGAATGGCAGGCGGATTGAATGCGAAAGCAATGCCGTCTTCCAGCATGAAACCCTTGCCGCTCACCTCTTCCACCATTTGCTGGGCGGTCTGCTCGCGGTCGTGCCAAGGCTTTATCGGCATGAAGATCGTCGCCGCGTTGGTTTTATTGCCGCTGCTGATCAAATCAAAACCGTTGACGATGAAAATATTCTCTATCGACTGGTTGCCGGCCATCATGCCGCGCAGTTGCTCGGTGGTTTTCATGGTGCGCGACAGCGTGGCGCCGTCGGGCAGCGCAACACCGCTGATGATGTAACCTTGATCTTCCGGCGGCACGAAGCTGCCGGGAATCCGCCAGAATAAAAAGGCGACGATCGCGAGAAACACCGCGAATATCGTCAGCGCGGTGGCGCGCCAGCCCAGCGCGAGTTTGACCGCATGGAGAAAGCGGTCGGTCACCCACTCGAAGCCGCGATTGAACGGATTGAATATCCTGCTCATGAAACCGCCGCTGCTGCGGTCGCGCGGCTTGAGCAGCACCGCGCACAAGGTCGGGGTCAAGGTCAGCGCGACGAAACCGGACAACACCACCGCGATGGCGACGGTCACCGCGAATTGTCGATAGAGCTGGCCGGCGATGCCGCCGAGAAACGCCACCGGAATGAACACCGCCACCAGCGCCAGCACGATGCCGATGATGGCGTTCTGCACTTCGCGCATCGCCTCCAGCGCGGCCTCGAACGGTTTCATCAATTGTTCGCGCATCAAGCGCTCGACGTTTTCCAGCACGACGATGGCGTCGTCGACCACGATGCCGACCGCCAGCACCATCGCGAACAAGGTCAGGGTATTGATCGAGAAACCGAACAGCCACAAGCCGGCAAAGGTGCCGATCAGCGACACCGGTACCGCGATCATGGGAATTAGAGTCGCGCGCCAAGTCTGCAGGAAGACGAACACCACCAGCAACACCAGAATCGCCGCTTCGATGAGCGTCTCGATCACCGCTTCGATGGAGGCCGACACGAAGCGTGTGGTGTCGTAAGGCACTAGATAATCCACGTCGTCCGGGAAGCGGTCTTTTTTCAACTCCGCCATTTTCACCCGAACGGCCTCGGACATGTCGAGGGCATTGGCGCCCGATTGCAGGAAGATCGCGATGGCGATGGCCGGCTGGCCGTTGACGGTGTTGGCTTGATCGTAACTTTGCGCACCCAGTTCGATGCGCGCCACGTCCTTGAGCCGCAACACGCCTTCCGGTCCGCCCGAACGCAGAATGATCTGGCCGAATTCCTCGGCCTCCAGCATCCGGCCGCGCGCGGTGACGGTGTAAACCAATTGCTGGCCGGCCGGCGCCGGATCGGCGCCGATTTTACCGGCGGCGTATTGGGCGTTCTGCGCGTTGATGGCGGCGGTGATGTCGGCGGTGGTGAGGCCGAGCCTGGCCATGCGGTCGGGCTGCAGCCAGATTCGCATCGAATAATCACGCGCGCCGAAGACGATGACGTCCGCCGCGCCCGGAATCCGCTTCAGTTCATCGACGACGTTCTGGGTCGCGTAATTCGACAGGTAGAGCATGTCGTAGGTGCTCTTCGGCGAATTGAGCGCCACCACCAGCAGAATGTTTTGCGAACGTTTGGCGACCGTCACGCCGTTGCGCCTGACTTCGTCCGGCAGCCGCGGCGTGGCGAGCTGCACGCGGTTGTTGACGTTGAAAGTGGCCTTATCGATATCGGTGCCGACATCGAAGGTCGCGGTGATGGTGATTTGGCCGTTGGAGGCCGCGGTCGAATTGAAATACAGCAGATTCTCGACGCCGGAGAGTTGCTCCTCGATCGGCGCGGCGACGGTTTTCGCCAAGGTCTCGGCGGAGGCGCCGGGATAAGTAGCGGTGATGGTGACCGTCGGCGGTGAAATTTCGGGGTACTGGGCGATCGGCAGTATCGAAGCGGAGACCAGGCCGGCCAATACCAGGATGATCGCCAGCACGCTCGCGAAGATGGGCCGTTCGATAAAAAACTTAGACATGGAATTTCCGCTCGTTGCCGTGCCGTTGAATTACAAACCGCTGCTTACTTGGTAGCCGGTTGGGCGGGATCGCTCCCGCTGGCGGCCGGCGCCACCGGCGCGCCCGGCCGCAGCTTCATCAGATTGTTGGTGATGACCTTGTCGCCGGGCGTCAGCCCTTTGGTGACGATCCAATCGTGGCCCAGCCAACCGGCGGTCTCGACCGGTTTTGGTTCGACGGTGTTATTGGCGGACACCGTGAACAACACTTTGCCCTGCTCGGTCTGCGACACCGCGGCCTGCGGCACCAGATAAGCCTCGCGCTCGCCGACGGCCGCCTGAACGCGGATGAACTGGCCGGGCAACAGGCTGAGTTTCGGATTGGCAAACTCGGCGCGCATCGCCACCGTGCCGGTCTTGGGATCGATGGTCGACGCGGTGAAATTCAACTTGCCGATCACGTCGTAGGTCCCGCCGTCGGGCAGGATTAAATTGACCCGGGTCTTGCCGCCCGCCTGGCGCAATTTGGAAAGTTCGCTTTCGGAAAACGAGAAGCGGACCCAGATCGGATCGACGGCCTGCATGGTGGTCAACAAGCTCGCGTCGCCGCTGGCGGCGATCAGATTGCCTTCCGAATATTGGGCGCGGCCGGTCACGCCGGAGATCGGTGCGGTCACTTTGGTGTAGGACAAATTCAATTCGGCATTGCGCACCGCGGCTTGGCTGGCGGTGACGGCCGCTTCGGCGGTTTTGAACGTTGACGTGGCGTCGTCGAGTTCCTTCTGACTGACTGCTTTTTCCGTAACCAATGGCTGTAACCGCCCGGCCTCGCGCTTGGCCTGTTCTAAATTGGCCTTAGCCTGTACCGCACCGGCGCGGGCTTGTTCCAGCGCTATCTCGAAAGGCGTGCGTTCGATGCTGAATAACACGTCGCCCGCTTTCGCGGTGGCGCCTTCCTGGTAGTGACGTTTTTCCAGAATGCCGGAGACCCGCGCGTGAATCTGGACATCTTTCGAGCCTTCGACTTGGCCGACCGCCTCGATCAAAGTCGGCACTTTTTGGACCTGGACCTCGACGACCGAAACCGGCAGAGGCGGCATGGCGGGCGGGCCGCCCGCGGCCTGTTCCTTTTTGCCGCAAGCCGCCAGGCCGGCCATGAGCACCAGCGCGCCCATCACGATGCCTGCACGGCGGGCACGGTAGCCAAGTCCGTCCGAGGGGTCCATTTGCTGAAGTACGGTCATAATGAGGGGGTCCAATCGCGGAGTTTAAGGAGCAAATTATATACAGTCATGACTGTATGTAAAGGCCGAGATAAAAAACAGGCGGCAAACCGCCCCGCTTAAACATAGGACACATTAGTTTATAAAAACAGTTGCATGCGTCCAGCGAGGGATACGGTCGCGTCGGTTAAAGCGCTAGATATACGGGGGTTGATACAAAAACCGCTTCTGCAAGACATGCCACCGTGGCCGACCCGGCGGCTGAATATCGGCGTAGAACCTGACCGAAGACGCGCTGGTGATAGAGGCGGGACATATTCCGTAACTTGCGGTCAACCAGCGGCCGCGGTCTTGTCTCGCGGCCCCGGAACAGTGGCCGGACTTTCCGACAAACCCCGTTCCTTGGCGCGTAAAACTTCCCGCAACGTAGTGCGCAAATCGTCGTCTTGCCAAGGCTTGGACAGGAATTTGGATATAAAACCGGTGTTGACCGCCTCGGTGACGGTTTTCAAATCCGTGTACCCGCTCAGGATCAGGCGGGCGGTGTCGGGGTGCAGCTGTTTGGCACGGCGCAGAAATTCGGTCCCGCTGATGCCCGGCATACGCAGGTCGCACAACAAGACGGCGATGCGATGCGTGGCCAATATAGCGAAAGCCTCGTCGGGATCGGTGGTGCCCAGAACAGTGTAGTCTTCACCGCTCAGCACCCGTTTCAACGCGGCGATCACGGCGGGCTCATCGTCGAGAATGAGCAGAGTGGGACGCGGATCGCTGCCGAGCGATTGGAGGGCGGGAACCGGAAAACCGCCGCGCGCCACCTTGAGCAAAGCATCGAGCGCAAGCGGCTGACTGAAAAAATACCCCTGAATGACGCCGCAACCTTCCTTCAACAACATGCCCAATTGGCTTGCGGTTTCCACTCCCTCGGCGACCACGTCGAGACGCAGACTGGCGGCAAGCGCGATCACCGTCCTGGCGATGCAATGCGCTTCGGGATTCTGCACGATGTCACGCACGAAAGAGCGGTCGATCTTCAAGGTGTCCAGCGGAAAATGCCGCAGGTAACTCAGCGAAGAATAACCGGTCCCGAAATCGTCGATGGCAAGGCGCACGCCGAGCCCTTTCAAGGCGTGAAGTATCTCGAGGGTCACCTGAGCGTTTTCCGCCAAGCTGGATTCGGTGATCTCAAACTCGATATGTTCGGGCGCGACATCCGAGGTCTTGAGTATCGCCGCCACCTCTTCGATGAATTGCGGCGCGGCCAGTTGTTTGACCGAAATATTGATGGCCAAGGTGATGGGCCGGCCGGCATGGTCGACCAGACGCCGATATTGATTGCAGGCTTCTTGAATCACCCAGCGGCCGACCGGAATGATCAGGCCGGTTTCCTCCAGCATGGAGATGAACAGATTGGGCGCCACCACCCCGACCTGCGGACGTTGCCAGCGCAACAGCGCTTCGGCGCCGACCACCTTGCCGGTAACGGCCTGCACCTTGGGCTGATACTCCAGAAAAAACTCGCCGAGTTCACTGGCCTGCCGCAACGCCCGCTCCATATCCCGGCGGCCTTGGGCAAGATGATTCAGTTCCGTACTGTAGATGACGCAGCTCTCCGGCAACTTCTGCTGCTGGGTATGCACGGCCAGTTCGGCATTTCTCAATAGTGTCACCGCATCATCGCCGTGTTCGGGATACAGCGCGATGCCGATCCGGACATGCATGGCGACATTCTCGTCTTCATCGATCGCTATCGATTGGCTCAACAGGGTTCGCAACCGCGTTGCCACGGCCTGAGCATTGGCCACGCCGGCCGTTTCGCTGATCAGCAATCCGAATTCGTGCCCGCTCATGCGTGCCGCGGCACGCATGCTCAGCGCGGATAAACTATCGCTCTCGCGGACCATGCCGTTCAGCCGGGCCGCGCATTCCTGCAAGACCCGATCACCCACGTGCCGGCCGAAGGTATCGCTGATTTCACCGAGATCACGTATCTCGATCACCAACACCGCGAATTGGAAATGGTTACGGTGCGCCACGGCCATGGCCTGGCGCAGACGATCCTCGAAGAGACGGCGATTGGGCAGCGCGGTCAATGGATCGTAATAGGCGAGATAATCGAGTTGGCGGGTGGTTTCTATATGCTCGAGCCCGAGCGACACGTCCGCCGCGACTTCGTCCAGCAAGCGCATGCCGTCTTGATTGAAAAAATTGCGTTGATCCGCGTACAAAGCCAGTACACCCACCACCCGGCCCTGCACCCGCAAGGGAAACGCGGCGGCCGAGTGAATTTGCAACGCCGCGAAATCGGCGGCCCACATCGTCATGCGCGCATCGGTCTCGATGTCGTCGGCCACTTGATGTTTACCTTCGCGGAAAACCCTGCCGATCAGGCCCTGGCCTTCCGGCTGATCATCGCGCTGCGTGAGAGTGACCTGTTCGATGAAGCGCCGTCCTATTCCGGCATGAGCGGCGCACTTCACCTCGTCGCTAGCGGCGTCAAGCAACGCCACCCAGGCCATGCGGAATTCGCCGATATCCACCGCGATGCGGCAGGCCTCGTTGAGCAGTTCGTTGGGATCGCGAATCCGCAGGATCGCGCCGTTGCTGGCGCTCAACATACTGTGGATGCTATTTAACCGCGTCAGGTGCGCGTCACGCTCGCCCAGCGCTTGATTGGTTTCACTCAAAGCGCGCATATAACGCTTGATCAGCCAATAGAGCCAGGCGGCGGTAATGGTGACGAAGAACCAGCCCTTCATCATTTGTATCGAGATCAACAGTTCGACGTCGCTGACCAGTGATTTGAGCAATTGATCGGATCCCGCGATCCACAGCACGCTCAACACGAAATACCCGAAAACGATCTTCAGCGCGATGATGGAACCGTCATTGGATGAGTTACTGCTCGACACGAACATTCTCTAGTAAAAAACCAAGTTTCCTAAGGCTTAAAAACCCTTCTATCACATGGGCGTGTAGCGGCGGTTAGAATTAAATCTTGAAGAGACCGCCGGGATTTGTGGAAACGATTAATATTTCACGAACCTGCATCGCGCCAAGCCGCGCCAGACCCCATGCCGGCCCGCTCAACCGCCGAACAGCGGTTCGTAGTGATTGTTGTTGATGAAAAGCAAATTGAAAATATGCACCGCGCCGCCGTTCACGCCGCGGAAACTGTTGGCGTCGAGAAAAGGCACCACCGAGCTGTCGGGCATGGTCATGAAGACATTGACGTCGAACTGGACATGGGCGCCGTGGGTGGCATGCACGACGTTCTCCACCGCCCGCAGAACCTGCGTGCCTTGCGCGCCGAGGATCTCAAGCATCTGCCAGGCGTCGGTGCCGGTCGCTTCGCGCACCCGCTGAATCAACAAGGCCCGGTCTACGCCCAGCCCCAGATAATTGAGCTGCTGATGAATGGAGTCGATCAGGCACACGAACTCGAAGGCGTCGGAGCCGCCGCGGACGAAACCGAGGTGGCCGAGGGCGGTATCGACGGCGACGGGATCGAGCCGTTTGCGCGGCGCTTGCGCCACACTTTTGCCGATCATCGCCAATTGGTCACGGCCGGTGCCTTTGAGTTTTTCGACCAGCTCGCCCGGATTGGATGCGCCGTATTGTTTGGCCAGTTTTTCGAGAGCGGCCGAGTCCATGCCCTTGAGCATTTCCATCAGCCCCTTGCCCATGGAGGCGCCCAAATCGATGTCGATGCTCTTGCCGAGGAACTCTCCGAAAATCTTCAACAGTGAAGCACCCTGTCCGCCACGTTCGATATAACCTTGTAATGCCCTCTCCACCTTCAGCAAACGCGCCTGCCGCTCTCCGATGCCGATACTGTCCTCGCCGCGGCGGCCGTCGATCAGATCGAAACCGAAATTGAGGCCCATGTCCGCAACCAAGTCGCCGACGATTTCCGCCGGCACCTGCAGACCGCCGTCGTTGGCGTCCACCAGCGACTTCAGCGATTCAAGTATGGTTTCCTGCAGGCGCGAGATGATGTATTCCTTGTAATAGGGATTGGCTCGCACCTTTTCCGCCTGGGCGTAGATGTGATACGAGATTCGTTTGTTGACTTCGATCATGTCGACCAAGGCGTCGCCCATGCCGAGATACTCTTCACCCATGACGCGTATTCCGTCGGCGGCGAAACCGATGATCTGATTGGTGGGACCGTCGCCGGCGAAGAGATTGTCCTCGTTGAGATACAACACCCGATAAATCGCCGGGAGGATGACGTCGAGGCTGGCGCCTTCCGAAAGCGAAACGCCCAGCAGGCCCGCCATGGCGGCGAAGTATTTTTTCTGCACGGCGAGCGGCGCGGACTTGAGGCGCGCCGCTTCGATGACCAGGGCGCGCTTCAAGGTCGCGTTGCGCACCACATGGCGGATATTGTCGCCGGACTGCGCGCCGAGTTTGGAGTTGTAATCCTTAGGCCAGGCCGGCCGCGACATGCGGCTGACCTCGAATTTTTTCAGCACCGGCGTGGGGCTGCCGCGGGTGGGACGGACACGGTCGGCCAGCCAGGGGAAAAAGGCCCGCAGAAATTCCCCGCCGTCGGCGAAGGCGCGCGGCGCTTCGCGATACTGGCGGATGAATTCCACCAGTTGCGATTTGATGCCATAGAGTTTGTAGCCCTCTTTTTCCAAGACCGGCGTGACGACTTCGTCGAAGAGCGTGTTGACCCGCCGGGAGGCATGCGTGTAGGCCTCGCCGCCGATGGTGATCCGGCGTTGCGCGACCGCGCCGCCCGCATCACGCACGCGTTGCGTGACCCAAGGCACCGAAGAAACATTTCGCGGGGCCAGAAATTGAAACGGGCGCGCGCCCAAACGGGCGGCCGCCGCGCCCTTCGCGTCCGCCTCGTGTTCCAATCCACGGTCATCGTTGATCGCGACGCCGTCAAACCGCGTCGTCGCCGGCACGCGTCCCTGCTTTTGCTGCACCACATGCCAGGCCTCATGCGGCAGATGACGCTCTTGGCCGGGAGCGACGTGGATAGCCGTACCTTGAGTGTAGGCCGAGGCCCGCAACTGGGCGGGATGCGGCGAGTTGTAATGGACTTTGACATCATCCATCGCAACACCGGACAGCATTTCAACACCGGATTGCAGCGCGCCCGGCAGACCGACGGCCGCGCCGGAAAAAACGCCGGCCGGTTGCTCGTGATGCCTACGCCCGGCGAGATGCTCGTCGATACGGTTTTGCAATTGAGTGAGCCGCGACCGTTGCGGACCGCGCTCGCTCATGAGTTGCACTCGCCGCTGGCGGACGGCCTCGCCGCGCCGATCGGTGAAGGCAGGCGGAGACGAACCCGCCGCGCGGCTAAGCTGTCCGGCGCCGGACGCCGCGCGAGTGCGGCGCGGCACGGCGGCTTGGGAATGAGGTTCCGTCCGCCGCGTTTCCTTGGAGGATTTCATGGGCTTCACTCCTTGTCAGCGCGTTATCACATCCCTGCCGCCCGCTATATGAGCAGAATTTTAGATGTCCCGCTAGGGAATCTCTGATTTATTCAGAGATTCCTGCGGCACAGGGATCTGCCGCCATTTTCAATGGCGGTTAGCCGTTAAAAATACAGGAAAGCGAAAATTACATGTTTCGCGTTCTGCCGGGCAGAAGCCCCAATGCCGCGGGCGCACGGATGCGCAGGAGCGGCCGTGCTCTGAAAATTCCAGGGTGGAATTATTCAGAACTGCACTAGATATTCAATCGTGCCGGACATGAATCCGCAGCATGCTGCACTACATGTTTCATCCGACCAGTTCGGTGATCAACGCCGCATCCGCCGCGCCGGTGGCGGGCCGGCCGCACGCGGTTTGATATTCCTTGATCAAACGGACACTGGTCTGGCCGAAAATGCCGTCGGCCTTCACGTTCAAACCCCGTTCGGAAAGGCCGAGTTGAAGCAGGCGGACATCCAGGCCGCGCTGCAACGGCGATTGCAGCGCCAACGCGCGGGTGCCGGGTTGCGGACCGTCGTAACAACCGGACGGTGTCGCAAACAAGGTGGCCGTGGAAATCTCCTTGCCGCGCACCACCAGCGGCGCATCCAGTCCCCAATAACCTTGTTCGATCAAACGCTGAAAAGCCTCCATGCGGTAAACCGTGGCGCGCAAGTCGGCGCGGGGATGGCCGGCCAACCAGGCGCGGCGAGTGGCGACATAGGCGGTGATCCACGCCCGTTCACCGGCGGCGGCGACATCGCCCAGCTCGCGGATGACGCGTTCCGCCATGGCTTTCCACGCACCGTGCACGAAACTGTCGTACACCACCGCCACGCCCAAAGGACTGCTGATGCCCATGCGTTCGGCGGCGCGCGCGGCCGGCCGCCAATAGACTTCGTCGAAGAAGGCGTCCTGAGTATCGCGCATCACCGGGTCGTCGGCGCTGGCGCGCAGGATATTGTGCAGTTTGAGGTCGGTATCCAAACTCTCTTTACGCGCCGCGCAGTCCGGCAGGCAGGCGGTGAGGCGGGCGCCGAAACGCGCGCCGGGATTCACGCAATAACGCTGCAACAAGCCGTGGAGATTGCCCGAGCCCAGCGTGGTTTGCGAACGGCCGAAAGTGAGCCGGCCGGTGTCGCCCGCGATTAGAGTGACCTGGCTGTAATCGCCGAGCACCTCGCCGGTCTCGAAAATATTGACGATGGCCTCGGCGGTTTTCTTTTGGGTGGCTGTCAGCATGAGTAAACCGTCCGTTTCATTCTAGGCCTTCGAATGGAGTGAGTGAAAATGGCTTCGATCATCATGGCGCGCGCCGCAATGCCTCGCCTAATAACCGGAGATACAGCGCGGCGCCATGATCGCCAACCATTTCTTTCAGCCGCGCGCGCAACTGATCGGGATCGAGTTCCAGTTTGTCGAGAACTTTGTACCACACCGGCGGATCGATCACCGTGCGGCCCAATTCATCGATATACAACACTGTACCGGCGTGGGTATAGCCCATCGCCGCCAAGGGCGACAGCGGTATTACATCGCGATTATTGACGATGCGCACCAACCGCGCGCCGAGCCGCGCTTCCAGCTCACGGGCGAAATTCGCATCGCCGCAGCGCGGCTGTCCACATACGTAAAGGCCGCCGATCCGCAGTCCCGCGAGCGGGTGGCCGGCCGGCGCGGTCTGAGATTCCACCAGCAAGCGGTGGCCGGCCAGGACCGCGAGCGCGCCGCCGAGACTGTGTCCGGTCAACCAGACCGAGCGATTGCGATGGTGGTTTTCAATCAGTGCGCGCAACGTCGGCCACGCCGCGTTCAGCGCTTGCTGGAATCCGGCGTGGATCCGCGCAGCCGGCATCCAAGCGCAGGTTTCAAGTCCGCATTGCAAATTGGTGAGGATATCGCCGGATTGAGAAAGCTCCGTGCCCCGGCAGCCGACGACCAGCAGCCGGTCCGACCAGGTAACGAAAATCTGGCTATCGACTTGATCGCCGGTCACCGAAATGAATTGGACTTGCAGACCCCAGGCTTGGCAGCGTTGGCTGACTTCGTGATCCGAACGGTAGGCGAGTTCCGCGAACCGCGTCATCCAAAAGGCGTTGACGAGTTCGTAGCGGCCCGCCTCGGGGCGGAAACCGGCGAAATCGTCGAGATCGACGGCCGCCGCGAGAGCCGCGGGCGCGGCAAAGCCGGTGTTGGCGGCCGAGATCGAATCCGATGGCGCGGGTCCGCCGCCGGCCGGGGTCTCGCCCGCGGTCGCCGGCCGCAGCGAGCCACGCACCCGCATGATTTTTTGTAACATGTCGAACCAGAACGGCGCGCCCAGCGAGAGGGCGATAGCCGTCAAGGCCCAGCCGATCACCGCCCAAAACCAAGCCAATCCCACCGGCACGCGTTCTTGCCACCCCAGCAGCGGCGTGAGCTGCACCGCTTCGCGTTTAGCGGCGGCTAACCAAGCGCAGTCGCTCGAAGCCGGAGACTGGACACCCTCTTGGGATCGGGCAACGTGGCCGGTTGCCTCGCCGGCGAGGCAACCGCGCAGACTCTCGTCTTCCAGCGCCCGTTCGACACTTTCAACGTATTGCTGGCGCAGCGCCGGGTCCGCGGTCAACACCGAGAAAATATGCAGCGTATCGGCGTTAGTGGCCAAGGTGACCACCAGGCCGACGGCGAGCAGGCGCCAGGAAAGTTTGCGGCGGAACCAGCCGACGGCACGTTCCTGGGTATCGCGGAACCATGCTACGACCAGTTGCTGCAAGCGTTGGCTATCACCGGCCGCTTCGAGCAGGAAACCATTTAAAAGGGTGATGACCGTGGCGGCGCCGTACTCCTCGCCCTTGGCGGCGATGGCCGTCGCGATCTGATGCGGCGATTGTCGCAGCTCGGCGTAACGGCGGCCGGTCATGACATCGAGCAGCACCTCGGCGAACAGTTCATCGCGGATGTAAGAAGGATAACGATCGTTCTTATCCTGCAGCGCCAGGATACGCGGGTGCGCGTAGAAAGCGCCGCGAAGACTGTCACTGCAAAACAAACGGCCGAGGGCGTCATGCAGCGTGCGCCCGCGCAAGCCATACCATTCATTCCACACTTCCACCAGCGCGGTGACGATCAGGCTGAGCACCAGATAAACGAACATCAAGCCGATCAGCGCATCCAGCATGTCCAGCGGCGACATTCCCCGTCCCCTCCTCATTCGACTGCGTGGTGTTATTAATCATTCGTCGAGCGTGCCGGCTACCGCCAGCTTGACCGATTCCGCGCCGCTCGGAATCAAACTATTAACCCGGCAACTAATAATGATGAATCGAACAGCTCCTTCCCCCTTGCAGGAGGAAGGGGATCTCACTGCAATCAGTGAGTTCATCATTTAGTTGCCGGGTTAATAATGTAACCGAACGGTGCCTTTTTCAATCGCCCTTTCACCGCTCGCACGATTACGCGGCCAGACGGTGCCTTGCCTTCCTTGATTCTCCGCATAGGCAATAAAAACCAGGTGCCGCCTGACGCCACGCCAGCCGCTGGCGGTCTACTCCGCCGCAACCGGCCACTTCGCGAGAGACTCGATCGTCAGACCGGCGCGTTTAGGTGTACCCACGTCCCAATGTACGGGATAGTCAGACACGTCTCCCAAGCGTCGATAACCCCGCCTTTCGTAAAAAGCCATGAGTTCACTCCGTTGACTGATCACCGTCATGACGATCCGGCGCGCGTGCATGACTTGCCACGCATAACGCTCGACTTCCGCCAGCAATCGTTTTCCGATACCCCTACCTTGCAGGTCCGGCTGAACCGCGAACATACCAAGATGGACATCGGTTCCGTCTCTTTCCAAGCGGATGCACGCGACCAACCGAACGCCGTCGATGGCTGCTATGAACAGCGTATCTTCCCGGATCAGCAGCGCTTCCAACTCGGCCTGGTTGGTGCGCGGACCCGCTACCAATCCCGCTTCGTGTGTCCAGCCCGGCACGCCGGCGACACCGCGATAAGCGACATTGACAAGTTCGTGGAGCACGGCCGCGTCGCCGGCCGTGGCCAGGCGAAACCTGAGCGGGGAAGAAGTCGTGCTTGATCCATCGTGCATGATGAAAGCCGGTTAATGAAATGAATGGATGGCGGGCAAGAGTCTGTCCCGCGCACGACAGCGGCATTTCTACGCTAGAGCCATTCCTTATGTCCGTACCCGCTTCGATTCAATAAAACATCGATAACATTAACTATTGTGCCGAAATAATCGGGCGTTTAATTAATGATTTTTTAAATATAAGCGCCGCATTACCGATATTGAAGGTTATGTACTCGATTGAATTGCCCTGCCGTGTGTTGCCCCATCCCGTCCCGCCGCCGGTCGGGAGGGACTCGGCTACCGTCCGCTACCCGGATTCTGAAGTATGAACGGCACCTATTCAACCGGATTGGTGATCCTGTCAATACTGGTGGCGATACTGGCTTCTTACACGGCGCTCGACCTCGCCAAACGCATCAGCCGGATCCAGGTCTCGCGTTATCGCCACCTCTGGCTGATCGGCGGAGCGCTGGCGATGGGCGTCGGAATTTGGGCTATGCATTTCATCGGCATGCTGGCTTTCAACATGCCGATGAAAATCGGCTACGACCCATGGGTCACCTTATACTCCCTGGCCATCGCGCTGGTGGTCTCCTGGTTCGCCTTGTATTCCGCGACCGTGGAAAGACTGTCGCTGACTCATCTCCTGGCGGGCGGTATCTCGATGGGAATCGGGATAGCCGCCATGCATTACACCGGCATGGCGGCGATGACCATACATCCCGCCATGGTCTACGATGGCTGGTTGTACGCGGCTTCGGTACTGATCGCGATCACCGCGTCCATCGTCGCGCTATGGATTACTTTCTCATTGCGCGCCGACAGCCAAAAGCACGCGTTAATCCGCAAATTATCGGCGGCGACGGTGATGGGGTTCGCGATCACCGGTATGCATTACACGGGCATGGCGGCGGCACAATTCGCGCCGCACAGCGTCAGCCTGGCCACCCACGTCGATAATGCCTGGCTGACCATCGCCGTCTCGGCCATTTCATTGAGCATTTTGATCATCACCCTCATCTTGTCGATGTTGGACGCGCGGCTGGATTTGCAGAACAGCAATTTTACCCAATCGCTCAAAGCCGCCAACGACAAGCTGCTGCATTTCGCCACCCATGACGCCTTGACCGATTTGCCCAACCGTCTGGTGTTGACCGAACGTATCGAACGGGCGATACACACCGCGCGGCGCGATCATCGGCCGTTCGCCATCATTTACCTCGATCTCGACGGCTTTAAGATGATCAATGATTCGCTCGGTCATCTCATCGGCGATGCCTTGCTTAAATCCGTAACCCAACGGCTGCTGAGCATATTGAGCCAGAAAGATACGCTTACCCGGGTCGGCGGCGACGAGTTCGTCTTATTGATCGAGAATCTCGCGCAACCGGAGAACTGTCTGGTGATCTGCGAACAAATCCAGGCCGCGATGCGCATTCCGCTGGAAGCCGGCAAGACCAAACTGCACATTACCGCCAGCATCGGCGTCGCGATTTTTCCCCACGACGGCGATTCGGTGGAATCCCTGCTGCATAATGCCGACGCCGCGATGTACGAAGTCAAACGCAGCGGCCGCAACGCCTATCGTTATTTCGAGCCGGTCATGAACACCAATGCCTTACGCACTCTGCGCATTCAGGCGGATTTACACAAGGCGCTCGACAATCAAGAACTCAAGTTGTATTACCAGCCGAAATTTCTCGGCGACAATCTCGAACTCAACGGCACGGAAGCCCTGCTGAGATGGAACCACGCGGAACTCGGTGAAATCAGTCCCAACGAATTTATTCCCATCGCCGAGCGTTCGGGTTTGGTGCTCGAAATCGGTGAATGGGTGATTCGGCAAACTTGCCGGCAGCAAGTCGAGTGGATCAAAGCCGGCATCGAACCGATTAAAATCGCCGTCAACTTGTCGGCCAAGCATCTCCGCCAACGTAATTTGGACGCGCTGATTCTGGCCATCGTCCACGAGTATCAACTGGACCCGCGCCTCTTGATGCTGGAAATCACCGAGAGCGCGGTGATGGAAGACGCCGAGGAAAACGTCGCCACTATAAATCAGTTGCAGCGCGTCGGCTTTGAAGTGGCCATCGACGATTTCGGAACGGGTTATTCCAGCCTGAGTTATTTGCAGAAATTCCGGGTACGCCAAATCAAGATCGATCAATTCTTCGTCGCCGGCCTCGACAAGAATCACGCTGAAGGATTCGCGATCGTTTCCGCTATCATCGGCTTGGCCCGCGCCTTGAAAATGGAAGTGGTCGCGGAAGGCGTGGAAACCCATTCTCAATTGCAAAAACTCATGCGCTTGTCCTGCGATCAGTTTCAGGGTTATCTGCTAGGCAAGCCCATGCCGGCGGCGGAATTCACGTCTTTACTGCGTCGCCGCAGAATGCCACGGCTGTCCGGCTAACATCATCAAACCGGGCGGCGGACCGACACGCGCCTTCATCTTTCTCTTCATCTGCGCTACGCTGAACGCCGAACACGACGGTTTTTAGATTGCCTCAGCCCACATCCCCGGTGGATAGTCCCATGACTTTATTGATGGCGTTTATGTTTTTACTGGCCGGCGTGATTTGCATCAG
Organism: Gammaproteobacteria bacterium; assembly: GCA_919903055.1. GTDB lineage: Bacteria > Pseudomonadota > Gammaproteobacteria > DRLM01 > DRLM01 > CAKKSB01. The sequence continues at coordinate 21,120 of CAKKSB010000119.1, forward strand.
CCGGCCGATGCGTATCGTGGCCTGGCTGGACGCCGCGCTGAAAAAACCCGGCAATGCCAGCGGACCGGTTTGGCTGCAAGGCCGCGGAATCGGCTACTTCATCCAGGTCATGGGCTTTTTGTCGCTGGTCAACGCGGTCATGTATTTATATTTGGCGCAACAATCCTGATTTCGCAAATGCCGGGCTTACGGTCGCTCAAGAATAATCGCTCGCGCCTTTTCTTCCGCCGGTCGGGCGAGGCAGGCCACGCGCGGGGCTAGGATCGACCCAGCGCATCAACATATAAATCACCGTGAGCGTGACCACATAACTTACCACCTCGACTCCCAGCGGCCGGTCGTGATAACCGATTAGTATGTGCAACAAAGTGCCAAACCAGCTCTGCTGACTGAGTATCTGCGAGGTATCCCATAGCTGCATGGACAGCGCGGGCAGCAGGCCGGCCTGATTCAGAAAGCCGGCCGCATTGGCGGCGAGGCCGGCCGCCAGGAACAGCACCAGCCAACCGGTCACCGAAAAAAACCGGCCGATGGGAATGGAAAGCAAACCGCGATACAAAAACCAGCCTATCGCCGCGCCGGCGGCCAGACCGAGCACGCCGCCGCCCACCAAGGCCAGACCGCCGGTCCCGCTGGCGGTGAGTCCGTAGAGGAACAGCACGGTTTCCGACCCCTCGCGCAATACGGCGAACAGCGTAACCAACGCCAGCGCCGACAGCGGTTTCATGCCGGCGCTGACGTCGCGGCCTACTTGTTTCATCTGCGACGCCAGCGCGCGGCCGTGGGCGCTCATCCACACGTTGTGCCAAGCCAGCATGATCACCGCGGCCAGCAAAATGCCCGCATTGAACAGTTCCTGGCCGCGGCCGTCCATGGCCTCGACGATGGTCCCGGCCAGCGCCGCCACTATCACCGAGCCGACGATGCCGATCAGGATACCGCCCAGCACCCAGCGGCCGCGGCCGGCCACACCGCGCGACGCGCCCATCACGATGGCGATGATCAACGCCGCCTCGAGGATTTCACGAAATACGATAACCGCGGCGCCCAGCATGGGGATCTCACTTTACGATTAGTTTGCCTTGCGCGGTGTCTTCATGAAACTCGCCGAAGAACCGGTACTCGCCGCTGACCAGCGGGCCTACCAAGATGGTCGCCTTGCTATGGCCCGGAATGACTTTTTCCCGGCGCAACTCTTTGCTCTCGAATTCCTCGGGCGTCGCATCGCGGTTATCGACCACCAGTTTCACCTTCTGGCCGGCGGGTATCGTAAGTTCCGCGGGCTCGAAGCGATGATTGAGGATCACGATTTCGTAGCTTTCACTGGCCGCGAAAGCCTGCGGCATCACGCCAAAGGTGAGCACACCGGCGAAAATGATTCGAATTGAACGCATGAGCTGGTCCTTCCGTAATATTGGACAGATAAACAGCGCGAAGAGATAGTAATAGTAACGATTCTTATTTATATTCGTCAAGCTATTCGATAAACACTTACCGCCGCCCAGCGACCCCGACCATCCCCGCTGTAATTTAAATCCGCCGCATCACCGTAATCTGAAAACCATGCGGCGAGTTTGGTGAACCGCGCATCAACATTTTGTTTATACTACCGACGCAACGCTGGCGGACGATCCGTTGGGGTAAGTTCGCGCAACTGCCGCGGCTTGCGGGAACGGCGGATCATCTGACGGCTGTCCCTCTCAACACACCGTAATCGAACCCGAGCCCCGGTAGCTCAGCTGGATAGAGCATCCCCCTCCTAAGGGGAAGGTCGTGCGTTCAAATCGCGCCCGGGGCACCATTCATTCATCGTCATCATCTGTTATCTCTGTTCGCTTCACCTTTTACTTCCGCGCGCACCGACACCCGACACCGGCCTTACGGAAGACGTGGAGACAAAACATCTCCGATTAAATTGGTCTGACCTCGCACGGGGAATGAATCCCGCCCTTGCTCAAAGGGGAGAATCGCCTCTCGTGACGCTCTCCTCTCCTTGCAAATCCCCATCGTCCGGTCCCCGCCGCAAGCCGCCGGGAATTTTAAAATTACAGCACAACGCTCATCCATCACCTGCCGCCCGCCTTTACCGCTTTACCCTTCACCTTCCGCCCTTTATCCTGAGTCCATGAATGTCATCGCATCCGCCAGCGCACCCGCGGCCAGCGCCACGGTGATGGCCTCGGCCGGCACCGGCAAGACTTGGCTGCTGGTGACCCGCGTCGTGCGTTTGTTATTGGACGGCGCCGCCCCCGACGCCATTCTGGCCGTCACCTTCACCCGCAAGGCCGCGGCGGAGATGGCGGCGCGGCTCACCCAGCGCCTCGCCGAACTGGCCCGTCTCGACGACCACGGCCGGCGTGCCGCCCTCGCCACCATGGGCATCACGCCTACCGCCGAGTTGCTGCGAAACGCCGCCGATCTCTACGAACGGCAATTGCGCCACACCCGCCAGGTGCGTTTCACCACCTTTCACGCCTTCTGCCAAGATTTGCTGCGGCGCTTTCCGCTGGAAGCGCACGTGCCGGCGGGTTTCGAGGTACTTGACAGTCCCGGCCTGCTCGAACAACAGGCTTGGGACGCCCTGGTCAACGAGGCCACCGCCGCGCCGGACGCGCCGGCCGGACAAGCGCTCGGCCTGCTGTTCGACCAGTGCAACGGCTTGCATCAAGCCCGCGCCGTATTGCGGCAATTCATCAACTACCGCAGCGATTGGTGGGCTTACGCCTTCGAGCAAACCGCCTCCGTCGAATGGGCTTTGCGGCGACTCGCCGCCGCTCTTGAAATCGATTCCGCCGCCGATCCTCTCGCCGACACGTTATCACCGCGCGCCCATGAGGAACTGCGCGAAGTCGCCGCGCTGCTCGACCGCCACGGCACCGCCACCTCCATTACGCAAGC
>CAKKSB010000120.1 GCA_919903055.1 Gammaproteobacteria bacterium
TTTTCCCACACGTTCACCAGCCGGTGGACGCCCAAATGAAAGTCGGCGGCATGAATGGCGAGGGTGGCGCCGTTGATGGCGCCGGCCGAGGTGCCGCTGATCACCGGAAACGGATTGGCGACGCGGCGCGGCAATAAAGTAGAGATGGCTTTGAGGACGCCGACTTGATAAGCGGCCCGTGCGCCGCCGCCCGCCAATACCAGGCCCGTCTTGTTGGATGGCGTTGGAATGTGTACCGCATTCGCCATGGCCCGCGCTCACTCTGTTGCCGTATGGCCTAAGGGCCGAACCAGCCCCTGCTTTTAATTATCATGTCGGCACTTGGTGAAATTTCATGATTCCGCGCCGCGGAATTGTGACGGGATTCACGGTGCGGGTGAATGAATGCGGTGTTTAAAGCGAAGACCAAGTTTATTTATTCCAGCATTGACGTTGCGCGGCGGTGGCGATCACCGGACCGTTGGCGGTAATGCTGAGTGTGCCGCAGGAATCGCCGGCCTGCGGACCGCTGGATTTCGGCGTGGCGGTGCCGGTGAAGGCATTGGCGGTAGCGGCCGTGATAGCGATGGTGTAATAACCTTCCGAGGAATCACTGCCGCTCCAGCCCAGATTGCTCAGGCTGCTACTGTAAGTGGTGTTGTTGGCCCGCCATCTTTCCTGCAGAGTTTGGAGTTGCAGCAGGCTGGTCATGGCGTCGGCGCGGCGACTTTTTCGCACCGAATTTTGATAGGCCGGTAGCGCAATCGCGCCGAGGATGGCGACGATCGATACTACGATCATCAACTCCATCAATGTGAAGCCGCGAGTTTTTTTGGTCATGTTCATCATGTGGACTGTGCCCGCCGCTGGATTTAAAACGTCCATTGAAAAACGCCGCCATGGTACGGCGGGTCTGTCAAAATTATCGGCGGCGGGACTAAGAGCTTTAACCCGCGACTTGCATCGTCGGCGATTTCGCCGGTTTGAAAAGGTCAGTGCGGGAACGCTGATTAAAAACCGCATGGCCAGCGACGCTAACCATGCGGCTGGATGCGAAATCCGCGAGATCAGCTCAGCCGCATTTGGAATCGCCGCAATTGAGGCAGGTCAGGCAACCGTCCATGATGATGACGGCTTTGGTGTGGCATTTGGCGCACAGCTGCGCGGCGTCGGGAAAGCCGCTGTTTTCCTGAGCACCTTCCATTTGCACGGTCTTGTCGTATTGCGCGCGCTTTTCATCGATGAGTTTTTTCTGGTGCTCGTCGGGGCCGTCGTTTTTAATCAGGCCGATCATGCGCAGATGATTTTCAATGGCGTCGCCGATTTCCGCCACCAGCGACGGCATATATTTACCGCCTTTTTTAAAATAACCGCCGCGCGGATCGAACACCGCCTTGAGCTCTTCCACTAAAAAAGTCACGTCGCCGCCTTTGCGGAACACCGCCGAGACGATGCGGGTGAGCGCGACGATCCACTGGAAGTGATCCATGTTTTTCGAGTTGATGAAGATCTCGAAGGGGCGGCGCAATTCGTGGGGCGTGCCGGCGTTAAGCACCACGTCGTTGATCGTGACGTAGAGGGCGTGTTCCGACAGCGGCGTCTTCACTTTGTAGGTGGAACCGACCAGCATGTCGGGACGCTCGATCTTCTCGTGCATGTGGATGACGTTGGAATCGGCTTCGCTGCGCGCGGCGACTTCGGCGGCGGCTTTGTCCTCTTCGCTCACCACATTGTATTTGACGATCTTCTTGTCGATCTTGATGGCCATGAGTTTGCTCCATGTATCGGTCATTGCGCAGGATGCCCGCTGAGTGGCCGATAGATTTTATATCCTAGAATTTTCCGTAATACCCTTCTTTCAAGGCATCGTAGAGATTGGCGGCGCTGTGCATCTCGCCGTCGTATTCGATCTCCTGGTTGCCCTTGGCCTCGATCACCGTGCCGTCGTCCAAGGTGAATTTATAGGTGGTGTTGGCGAGATCGCTCTCTTTCACCAGCACGCCTTGGAATGCCTCGGGATTGAAACGGAAGGTGGTACAGCCTTTCAGGCCTTGCTGATAGGCGTACAGATAAATGTCCTTGAACTTCTCGTACGGATAGTCGGTGGGCACGTTGGCGGTTTTCGAGATGGAGGAATCCACCCAGATCTGCGCCGCGGCCTGGATATCCACGTGTTCTTTCGGATTGATGTCCTCGGCGGTGATGAAATATTCGGGCAGCAACTCTTCTTCTTTCTCCGAAAACGGCACGGCCTTGGGATTGATCAATTCCCGGTAGGCGAGCAGTTCGAAGGAGAACACGTCGATCTTCTCTTTGCTCTTTTTGCCTTCGCGGATCACGTTGCGGAAATAGTGATGGGCGAAGCTGGGCTCGATGCCGTTGCTGGCGTTGTTGGCCAGCGACAGAGAAATAGTGCCGGTGGGCGCGATGGAAGTGTGGTGGGTGAAGCGCGCGCCGACCTCGGCGAGTTTTTCCACCAGCTCCGGCGCGACGCCGGCCACCCGCTGCATATACCGGCTGTATTTGGCGTGCAGCACTTTGCCTTTGATGGCGTCGCCGATCTGCCAGCCGTCGCGCGCCATCTCGGGCCGTTTACGCAGCATTTCTTCGTTGACGGTGAAGTCTTCTTCCATGATCGGCGCCGGGCCTTTTTCCTGGGCGAGCTGCAAGGCGGTTTGCCAGCCTTCCACCGCCATTTCGCGGGTGACCCGCTCGGTGAATTCCACCGATTCGGACGAGCCGTATTTCATGCGCAACATGGTGAGGGTGGAACCCAGGCCGAGGTACCCCATGCCGTGCCGGCGCTTGCGCAGGATTTCTTGGCGCTGTCCCGCGAGGGGCAGGCCGTTGATCTCCACCACGTTGTCCAGCATGCGGGTGAAGATCGCCACCACCTTGCGGTATTCCTCCCAATCGAAACGGGCGCGCTCGGTGAAGGGGTCGCGCACGAAGGTGGTGAGGTTGACCGAACCCAGCAGGCAGGAGCCGTAGGGCGGCAGCGGCTGTTCGCCGCAGGGATTGGTGGCGCGGATGTTTTCGCAGAACCAGTTGTTGTTCATCTCATTGACCTTGTCGATGAGGATGAAGCCCGGCTCGGCGAAATCGTAGGTAGAGGACATGATGACGTCCCACAGCCGTTTGGCGCGGATGGTCTTGTAGACCTTGCAGGCCACCAGTCCGGCGGCGTCGCTGATATAGCCTTCTTGAATCGGCCATTCGCGCCACACGACTTTGGCGGGATCGTCGAGGTCGAGGCGGTCGGCGTCGGCTTCTTTACGGCTGATCGGGAAGGCCAGTTTCCAGTCGCCGTCCTGCTTCACCGCTTCCATGAAATCCCCGGTGATGAGCAGCGAGAGGTTGAACTGGCGCAGCCGGCCGTTTTCCCGTTTGGCGCGGACGAAATCCGCCACGTCCGGGTGGCCGACGTCGAAGGTGCCCATCTGCGCGCCGCGGCGGCCGCCAGCGCTGGAGACGGTGAAACACATCTTGTCGTAGATATCCATGAAGGACAGTGGACCGGAGGTATAGGCGCCGGCGCCGGACACGTAAGCGCCCTTGGGACGCAGGGTCGAAAATTCGTAGCCGATACCGCAGCCGGCTTTGAGGGTGAGCCCCGCCTCGTGGACTTTTTGCAGAATGTCGTCCATGGAGTCGCGGATCGCGCCGGAGACGGTGCAATTGATGGTCGAGGTGGCGGGCTTGTAGGCCAGCGCGCCGGCGTTGGAGGTGATGCGGCCGGCGGGAATCGCGCCATGGCGCAAGGCCCACAGAAATTCGTCGTAATGCTGCTCGCGTTGTTCCGGGGTGGTTTCCACGTCCGATAAGGCGCGCGCGACCCGCTGGTAAGTATGGTCCATGGTTTGATCGACCACGGTGCCGTCTTTGGCTTTCAGGCGGTATTTTTTGTCCCAGATATCCTGAGAGGCGGGTTGATACGGGATGTCAGAAACCTTGACCGAAACGGCTTTCAAATGCGCGGTCTTCATAGGGTGCGTTCCCCTCCATAGCTGCGAGCGTGATTGTCCTTCAAGGCCTAATTATTATAGGCTTCCCCCGCTTATCTGGGATCTGGACGAAACACAAGATATGGGGTGCAGGCAAAGATTAGGCTGCGCCGTGGAAGCTGTCAAATCATTTTGCTGAACTCGTCGAATCTTTTTCACTGTATAAAAAACAATCAGTTAAATTTATTTAAAGCTAAAGTCAACATATCCTAGCTGAGTGCGGAAAACAGTTAAGCAAAATCGCGGCCACAATATGTTGTGTCTGTAAATTCTTGGGAAAGAAGTTTTCATAGGTGCGCGGCATGAATAAATAGGCGTTGCCATGGGTGTTAACACGGGTGAGTGAACCACCCTGTGAGGGCCGCCTCTAACAACCCTATAATTTAGGCAAGCGATAGCGGCCATTCGCGCGCCGCGCCGCCTAGCCTACCGACAATCCGTATTTGGAAGGATACGACACTTGATGGACATCAAATCTGGTTTGCGATTTATTTTCGTGGTCCTGATCGGGCTGGTTTCGAGCCAGCCGTTGCATGCCGCGCTGCCGGTCAGTGACGGCCAGGGCCAGCCCCTACCCAGTTTGGCGCCGATGCTGGAGCAGGTGTTGCCCGCGGTGGTGAATATTTCCACCCGTGGCCGGGTCCGTGCCGCCGACAATCCGCTGATGCAAGATCCATTTTTTCGCCGTTTCTTCGGAGTACCGGACCAGCCCCGCGAGCGGGCCACCCAAAGCCTGGGCTCCGGGGTGATCGTCGATGCCAAAAACGGCTACGTACTCACCAATAATCACGTTATCGATAAAGCCGACGAGATCACGGTGACACTCAAGGACGGCCGCAGCCTCACCGCCACGCTGATAGGCAAAGACCCGGAAGCCGATGTCGCGGTGATCCAAATTCCCGCTGAAAAGTTGGTGGCGGTGACGCTTACCGATTCAGACCGGGTACGGGTCGGCGATTTCGTGGTGGCGATCGGTAACCCGTTCGGTTTGGGACAGACCGTCACCTCGGGCATCGTCAGCGCCAAGGGACGCAGCGGCTTGGGCATCGAAGGTTATGAAGATTTCATTCAAACCGACGCCTCGATCAATCCCGGCAATTCCGGCGGCGCGCTGGTCAATCTGCGCGGCGAACTGGTGGGCGTGAACACCGCTATTCTGGCGCCGGGCGGCGGCAACATCGGTATCGGTTTCGCCATCCCGGTGAATATGCTGCGCACGCTGATGGACCAGTTGGTGGCCCACGGCGAAGTGCGGCGCGGACGGGTCGGTCTCTCCGTCCAGGATTTGACCGCCGATCTCGCTAAAGCCTTCGGCATCAAGGAAACCCGCGGCGCGGTGATCGCCAAAACCTTGAAGGATTCCCCCGCTGAAAAAGCCGGACTCAAGACCGGCGACGTGGTGGTGGCTATCAACGGCAAGCCGGTGAGTTCTTCGGCGGAGCTGCGCAATATCTTCGGCTTACTGCAAATCGGCGAAGTAGTAGTAGTGGAGGTGATTCGCGACGGCAAGCCGCGCACTTTGCGGGTGACTATCGCCGAACCGGTCAGCGTAACACTGGAAGGCAAGCGGGTCAGCCCGGTGTTGCAGGGCGCGACCTTCAGTGCCATCGAAGAAGGCAATCTCACTTACGGTCGCATCGAAGGCGTACTGGTGACCAAGGTCGAGTCGGGTTCGCCTGCGTGGCGGGCGGGTCTGCGCAAAAACGATGTGATCGTATCGATCAACCGTCAGCCGGTGCCGCATTTGGACGCGTTGCAACGCATCGTCAAAACCGCGCAGCGGGGTTTATTGATCAATCTGCGCCGCGGCGATGAAGCTTTATTCATTTTGATTCAGTAAGGACGATGTGGTGCCGGATCACCGTTTTCATCACGTAAAAAGCGGACCGTAGTGTTTGCGTTTTAGGGGTGAATCATGACGGCGCCGTCACTGACGGTTGCCGTCGCGCGCCGGATTTTCGTTGAACGTTTAGTGAAACTGCATTACTTTCATCTTATGGCGAGACGGCGGTGTCGGCGGCCATGGTCATACGAGCGCGATCGGGCAGCGTGACTGGGCGAGTATCCGCCAAGGGCGCGGCCTCATTGGCCAACTCAGCATCGAGGGCTTCGTCCGATATGAAATCCGGCGCGACTGAAACGGCCGTCTCCGGCAACGTGGTACGAGCCGCCATCCAGGCCGCGCTGGTTAGCGGGATTGTAGCTTCGACGCGCGCACGCGTGCCCATAAGTTGCATTAATACCAGCGCCGCTTGTTCCGCCACCTCCGGCTGGTAATCCGCGGTCATGTCTTCCAGACGGACGGTGTAGCGATCCTGGCTGGAAAAAATTTCCGGCTGTTGCGCGATCAAATCCAGCGCGTCACTACGCGCTTGCGGGTTTGCGCTGAAAAGCGCGGTATACACCGCGGTGAAATCGATCTCGGTTTCAATGCCCGGTAATTTTGGCGGTGCCGCGCTCGCTACGGGCATGGCGAACGGTGTTTGATCTATGATAACACCCGCCTCGTTTTGATCGTCCGGCGCGGGTTTCGCCGGACGATGTTCGCCGTCGATATCATGCGTCGTGACGACGGTGTCAGTGTGATTCCACGGCTGAATTATCGCGATGAGCAATGAGAATCCGATACCCGCTGCCCAAGCCAGTTGTCGATAGCTCACATCGATACTCCTTTTAACTGCATGCGCGATTACTGCTTCTGCGCCAAGGAACAATTAATCCTGCCGCTCAATATTTCCCCTCCCCCTTGACGGGGAGAGTGAAGCGAAGAGGGCGCAGCCGGTAGGGGAAAGGGTGATTCGCCCCAAGCATATATCTTGGCATTGTTTATTTCCGCATCTCGCAGATGAGCTGAGGACACGCGCATTCACGCCGAATTACCGGTTAAATATCCAGATATAATTTCTCCGTAACAGCGATTATCGCGTGGCGCGTTTCCTAGCCGCTTATTTACGGAAAAGTTCGGTACGCATGTAATCATAACGGGTATCGCCCGCGGCGAATTTGGTGCGGGTTTCCACTTCCAGAAAATTACCGCCGTCATATTCATAAGCGCGGACCGCCGTCACCAGCATGGTTGAAAAACCAAAGTTATATTGGCCGTTCAGCCCATAGGCGACCGAAGAAGACACGGTCTTGCTAAAGGGCGACGCGGCGACCGCGCCGTGGTCGCAGGGCGTCGGGCTGCACGCACCGTAGGTGTGAATCTTAAAGCCGCTCGCGTCGTTGGTGATGGTGATTTTTACGACGCCGCCGGTGGTGGGATTAACGTTGGCCCAAGTCCCGGTCAAATTGGTTACGCCGGTGGGTGGCTGGGCCAACGCCGGCTGCGCAACCAGTCCCAGCAAGCCAAGACCGATGACGCCGAATACGCTGTACGTGATGTTTTTCATGACACTGTCTCCTCGTTTCTGAATGTGATGCCCGGTCACCGCGCTGGATGGCATAACCGCCAACAACGGTACGGTGTGGACATAAACTAGCGGCCGGCGAACGGAGAGACAGTGAAATTGGATAAGGCGGGAATGTGAAATAATGCCGTGACAGCGGACATGCTCAAGTGGATTTTGGGTTCGGATAAAACGGGTCGGATGCGCTGTTTGATGTTATATTCCCCAGCGCACCGTCAATAATTGATGAGAAAATTTCTCGGCGAAAGGCGGCGGCTTGATCGGGCCGTCATTGCCGATGCGACTGATGGATGTTTATAATCCCGCTCGACTCCCCCGCAACAGAAGTTGAATTATGCAAAAGAAACATCAAAACAACACGGTCAAGCTTTTGGCGAATATCGTATTCGCCAGCCGCTGGCTGCAAGCTCCCCTTTATTTGGGCCTGATCATCGCGCAAGGCGTGTACGTCTACCTCTTCGTGAATGAATTAGTGCACCTAGTGCAACACGCGCACACCATCGGCGAAACCGAGATTATGCTGGTGGTGCTGGGGTTGATCGACGTCGTGATGATCGCCAATCTGCTGTTGATGGTGATCGTGGGCGGCTACGAAACCTTCGTGTCGCGTCTCTATTTGGAGAATCACGCGGATCAGCCCGAGTGGCTGGAGCATGTCAATGCCGGCACTATGAAAGTTAAACTCTCGATGGCCTTGATCGGCATTTCATCCATCCACCTTTTGAAAACCTTTATCGAAGCGCCCAACCTGACCCAGCAGACGATGATGTGGCAGGTGATCATCCACATGGCCTTCGTCTTGTCGGCGATGGCGATGGCCTATACCAATCGCTTAATGGAACCCGCCAAGGAACATTAGAAATTCGTCGATCTGTCTAACCGGGGATCACCGCGATCGGTATCCCCTGCCGCTAGGCTTGCGCCACCTCGTTTGTCGTTTCCCTCTCCAGCAGCTTCACCTCGTCCCGTTCCTCCAGCCATTCCAACAGCGGCCGCCACTGTTCCACATCGTGGGCGGCCTGCCCGCCGGGCAATTCAAAAATTCCCAAGCCTTGTTGCACGGCGCGGATGTAATTCTGGGTTTCGCGGAAGGTGGCGACGAAGGGAATCTCGAGGCTTTTAAGAAAGCGTTCGAGATCCTGGTAAATGAGATTTTGCTCGCGCACGCGATTGGCCACTACGGCGAGACGGCCTTCGTGGCGCAGGGCGTGGCAGGTGAGCAGCAGCTCGCGGATGAAGTGGGTGGCGGCGCGGATGTCGATGGGCGAGGGCAGCACCGGCACGATCACCGCCTCGGCGTGGCGCACCAGATGGCTCAGCTCGCGGCCCGCCACCCGCGCGGGGGCGTCGATGAGGAAATAGTCGGGGCGCTGGGTGGCGCGCACCGGTTCGCGCCAGGCCTTGACGCCTTCGATGGGCGGCCGGTCGGCGGGACGCGCCGCCAGCCAGTCGATGCTGCTGCCTTGCGGGTCGAAATCCGCGATCAGCACCGACTTGCCCCGCGAGGCGTAATAACCCGCCAGATTGGTGGTGAGGGTGGTTTTGCCGCAACCGCCTTTGGCGTTGAGCAGCACGATGGACCGCATGGAAACTCCTTCAACGTATAGATGCGGGGATTATATTCTTCGGCCGGGAAATTATCCCCTTCCCGGTTGCGCCGTCACGCGGAACGAGGGTGAGCGGGGGCGAATGCGCGCAACGGCTGGCCCCTCAATTCAGTCCCAACTCCTCCCACATGGCATCGACGCGCCGTTTGACTTCGTCGCTCATCTGGATCGGCCGTCCCCATTCACGCGTGGTCTCGCCGGGCCATTTATTCGTAGCGTCGAAGCCGACCTTGCCGCCGAGGCCCGACACCGGCGAGGCGAAGTCGAGATAGTCGATGGGCGTGTTCTCCACGATCAGCGTGTCGCGCGCCGGGTCCATGCGCGTGGTCATGGCCCAGATGACGTCCTTCCAGTCGCGCACGTTGACGTCGTCGTCGGTGACGATCACGAACTTGGTGTACATGAATTGCCGCAGAAAACTCCACACGCCGAACATCACCCGCTTGGCATGGCCGGGATATTGTTTCTTCATGCTCACGCAGGCCATGCGATACGAGCAGCCCTCGGGCGGCAGATAAAAATCGGTGATTTCGGGAAACTGCTTTTGCAAAATTGGCACGAACACCTCGTTGAGCGCGACGCCAAGCACCGCCGGTTCGTCGGGCGGGCGGCCGGTGTAGGTGCTGTGATAAATCGGATTGTTGCGGTGGGTGATGCGCTCGACCGTGAACACCGGAAAGGTTTCGACCTCGTTGTAATAACCGGTGTGATCGCCGAACGGACCTTCCGGCGCGGTCTCGCCCGGATAAATGAAACCTTCCAGCACGATCTCGGCGCTGGCCGGCACTTGCAGATCGTGGCTTTTACATTTGACCAATTCGGTTTTTGAGCCGCGCAGCAAACCGGCGAAGGCATATTCCGACAAGGAATCCGGCACCGGTGTCACCGCCGCGAGGATGGTCGCGGGATCGGCGCCGAGCGCGACCGCCACCGGGAACGGTTGGCCCGGATGCGCCGCGCACCAGTCGCGAAAATCCAGCGCGCCGCCGCGGTGCGCGAGCCAGCGCATGATGAGCTTGTTGCGGCCGATCACCTGCTGGCGGTAGATGCCCATGTTCTGCCGGTCTTTGTGCGGCCCCTTGGTGACCACCAGCGCCCACGTGATGAGCGGACCGGCGTCCTCGGGCCAGCAGGTTTGAATCGGAATTTTCGCGAGATCGACGTCGTCCTTCTCGATCACGTTCTCCTGACACGCCGCGCGGCTCACCACCTTGGGCGCCATATTGAGCACCTGCTTCAACACCGGCCACTTCTCGATGGCGTCGCGAAAACCCTTGGGCGGTTCCGGCTCCTTCAAATAGGCGAGCAGCTTGCCGACATCGCGCAAGGCCGATACCGAATCCTGTCCCATGCCCAGCGCCACACGGCGCGGCGTGCCGAACAGATTGCCGAGTACCGGCATGCGGTGGCCGGTGGGTCTTTCAAACAAAAGCGCCGGACCTTCGCGACGCAAGGTGCGATCGCAGATCTCGGTCATTTCGAGCGCGGGATTTACCTCGACGGAAACACGTTTGAGTTCGCCGAGGCGTTCGAGTTGTTGGATGAAGTCGCGGAGGTCGTGATATTTCATGCGGCAATGATAGCAGTGCGGCGGTTAGCAAGCGTAGTCTGAGTTGAGCGGAGCGAAACCCGAATTCGCGGCATCCTTACCCCAACCCCGGGTTTCGCAAACGACGCTCAACCCAGGCTACTTGCTGTAATGCTTGACCCGGATTTTCTCCCGCATCTGGTCCAACAGCTTTGGCTTGACAGCGTTCTCCATGGAGATGCACCCTCTTCAAAAAGAGTTGGGGCAATCCGCCCCCGGCTCGTTTGATAGGTAATGACTTACAAAAACACGAAAGGATTAGACACCAAAACGGCGCAGTTTAAAGCACCAGATTTAGTGTCTACTTTGAGTTGGCGTCAACGGAGTCATGGTCATGCAGTTTGCGAAGCTCGTTGCGGAACAAATGCGTACATCTCTGCCGGCGCTATACGACCAGGGTCCTGCCGTATCGACTTACGACATGACGCGCTTGTGGATCAGCTTTGCGAGGCAATATCTCTCCGCATCTGAAGTGCTTCACGGCCGCGACAGCCCGTTGATTCTGCCCTGGATCCAGATCAGCGGGCATGCCATGGAATGCTCTCTCAAATCGTTCCTGTGTGCGTCAGGAGAGCGTGTGCCGAGGGACCATGATCTGGTTGTTCTCCTCGACGTGGCTCAGCGAGTCGGCCTAGTGATTGAAGATAAAGACACAGCAATGTTGGTACATCTCAATCATCTGTACTCGCGCGGCATGCATACGCCAACTCGATACAAAGCTAGATTTCCTTCTGATCGATGGGAGTTCATTGGTGGAACGATCCCTGAACAGGATTTCCTGAAGCGCATCGTTCAGGACATTTGTAACCAAGCAGTCGGAGTCAATGAGCGCAATCGAGTTAAATGAACAAGTCCAGCAAAATGGGGACAAATTTATTCTTTATTTGGAAGAGTATCTTTGGTAAGCAAGGTGGAAGAAATAGCAAGCGTAGGGCGGAAGCCCAACGGGGCGTCCCGCCGGATGTTTGCCGCGGCTCACCGCCCCGCTCACCGCCGATCATGTCCGCCGAAACATCTTCGTCCTAATCGGCCAGATAAGCACCGCATCTCACCCAGCAATGAAATGTCGAGTGGGGCCATTGCGCCACCGCGGCGGCGTGTCCGTGTTTCACCGGATTGTAAT
>CAKKSB010000121.1 GCA_919903055.1 Gammaproteobacteria bacterium
ACGGCGGCGGCGCGGCGCGTCCGGACTGACCGCGCCCCACCTCAACACTGGCATTATTTTTCGGCGGGGCGCCCGGCGGCGACACCCGTCTGGCGCGGCAACCGGCCGTTGGATTTTACCGGCGGTGCCTCGGGCACCACGGCCTGTTGTGCCAACATTTGACTCTGTATCTTCACTAGCACGACCAAGGCGATCAAGTGATAATAAAAATCAAAATAAGCCAACCCCAGGAAAGCGCCACAGGCCGCGTAGCCGGCTAAACTGACCTGCAACATAGCGGCGAGATCAGCTATCCATTGTCTTTCCGGATGGGGCCTCGCCTGCTTAGCCGCCACCGAACAACTGCGCCAAGCGAACCATCCTAAAAGCAGGAATAAGGCCAGACCGACGAAGCCATGTTCACCCAATACTTCAAAATAAATGCTGTGGGCATCATGCACATCCTCGGGATCGGGTGCGTATCGAGCAAATAGGTCGGGCGTAAAAGCGTGGTAACCGGCGCCGATTAACGGCCTATCTTTAGCGAGATTGAAAGCAAAGTGCCAAGAATTGATACGCCCCATGGCTGACTGGTCTTGTTCATAAGTCTGTATTGTGTCCATCCGGGCATGCCAGGATTCAGGCATGAATTGAAATCCTGTATATAGAACCGGACCGAGCACCAGCAACAAAATAAATCGTTTGCGGGTTTTCCAGATCAGCATCAAACCCATCACCACCAGACCCACCAGGGCGCCGCGCGACTGGGTACCCAAAATCGCCACGATGGTAAGGCCCATCGCCGCGGCCAAACCCCACTTCAGCCAACGCTGTTTGGCTTGTAAATGCAGATAACGCATGAGCGGCACCGTCATGATCAGGGCCAGACCGATTTCATTATTACCGCCGATGAACGTGCCGTTCGGTCCGCGGACATGATAACTACCGCCGGTAGTCATGGTGAAAATGCCGCCTTTCACACCATAAAATCCCAGCGACAAAGCAATGATCCAGACCAGCATCTCGATACGAAATTTGTCCTTCATCAACATCAGGGTGATGAAGGTCATGAGCTGAATCTTGAGCACCTTGCTGAGCTGCTCCATCGCCGCTTCGTGATGCAAAGCGAACAGCGTCGATACGCACATCCAGAGTATGAATATCACCAGCAGCACGGATTCGCGGGTCCAAGGGATCCGCTTTTCCTCGCGCATGAACAGTATGCCGGTCATGGTCGCCAGGGCGATGAGCATGGCGAAGGGAAAATCGGCGGCGAAACCCCATGACAGGCGATGCGGATTCATATAGCTGATCCACGACCACATGATGACCCCGATAAAGGGACGATAAAGAATGAGGGGCAGACTGCCCAGCACCACGATGGTTACGAAGAGGTCACGCATTAGGCCGTCACTCTCAAGAATTCCCCGCCGTCACCCGGCTCATGACATACCGGTATTTACCGGAAGCCTCGCGCGGTATGTGGGCCACGCGTTCGACCCGCACTTTGACCTCGGCTCCTAAACGTTGTTGTAGGCCGCGTTCGATATGGCGGATGTTTTCATCGGCGAATCCCCGATTCGTCACCAATTGCACCGAAGTCTCTCGCAACGATTCCTGGACGATCCGGAAATTCTCCACCCCGGCAATGTCCCGGATCACGTAGATCAATGACAGGCCGTGCATGAGCGTGCCGTCCGCCGCCATCACGAAATCGGTGGCCCTGCCTTGTATCTCCTTTAATAGCGGCAAACCCCGCCCACAGGAACAACCGCGATCATCCAGTGTCGCCACGTCGCCGGTACGGTAGCGGATAAAGGGAAAGTCACCGGTTGCGAGATGCGTGACCACCACCTCGCCCGCTTGGCCGACAGGCAGCACCTGGCCCGCCTCATCGATGATTTCGACGATAATGTCCTCGGCGGTGATATGCATGCCGCCGGCCGGACACTGATGGGCGATGAAGCCGGCATCGCGGC
Source organism: Gammaproteobacteria bacterium (assembly GCA_919903055.1). GTDB lineage: Bacteria > Pseudomonadota > Gammaproteobacteria > DRLM01 > DRLM01 > CAKKSB01. Next base: position 1,959 of record CAKKSB010000121.1, read on the forward strand.
CGCCGTAACCGTTGGCGACCGGGCAAGCGAAGGCCTGTTCAATGACGGCGCGCTGATGATCGTAGAGCCGCTCCGACGTCACGAACACCACTTTGCAACCGAGATCATCCAGTCGTTGAGCACGCGCCGCGGCATGGCGGGCGATCACGCTGATCGACGAGGGATAACCGAACACCATGCGCGGCCGCGCGCGGCGCAGGCTAGCGATGAATTCATCGAGCTTGGCCTCGGACATCTCGAATGCCGGCAGCAATTGGGTGCGCATCAATCTATCGCGCAGCACACGCAGCCTGTCCTGAGCACCGAGTTCGATGGGCGAACCCCAGACCACCGCCTCTCGATCACCGATGTCCACGCCCCACCAACGCGTCGCGCGCCATTTGGCGGCCACGTCATGACTGACCCGTTGCTTGCCGATCCAAAAAATCAATGGTTCACCGCTGGAGCCGCCGGTGTTGAAACGGGACAAACCCCGCGCCTGGGTTGACTTCAAGTTTTCGCTATTGGCGCGGATCAGCGCTTTAGTAAGCAAAGGCAGTTTTTGCAAATCGCTCAATGCGTCGATCGCGCCATCCGCCATACCGGCTTCATCGAACACTTGACGGTAATAAGGTACATGGCGATAGGCCTGTTGCAACAGCACTCGCAATCGCGCGAGGCGTAATGCCTCCAGCCGGGCTCGCGGCCACCACTGGCTCTCTTCCAATTCCCGCCGCACCGCGACGGTATCGTGCCCCTTGAGGCGCTCCTGCAAGGGAAACACGACACCGGCTATAAGGCGAGTATAGAAATCAGTCATGACCGAGCCGCCGCTGAAAATAAAGGCGCTCAAATTCTTCAATCAGCACCGCCACCCGCTGAGCCCAATCATTCTCCCGCGCATAAGCGATAATGGCGTCACGCCGCCAGGTTTTACGCAAGGCGGCCATCAGCGCCTGCGACAAGGCGTCGGCATCGCCAAAGGGAACGATGCAGCCGAGTTGCTCATCACGCACCACTTCGCGATTGCCGCCGACATCGGTGGTCACCACCGGCAAACCGCAGGCCATGGCCTCGAGCAGGACATTGGCCCAACCTTCATTGCGGGTGGCGAGCACGAACACATCGGCCGCCGACAACGGCAGCCGTAACCGTTCCGGCGGCAGTGTCCCTAAAAACTCCACGGCGTCCTTGAGATTCAAACGCGCCACCTGCGCCTCCAATTGCAGCCGCCAATCACCTTCCGCGCTGGCACCGCCCACCACCAAATACTTTAAGTCGGGAAACTCCCGGCGCAAGGCCGGCAGCACTTCAATCACCCGATGAAAACCTTTACGTTCCACTAATCCGCCGACGCTGATCAACACGGGCGCAGCAGCGGGCAAACCCAACACCGTGCGCGCCTCGACTTTGGGCATAGGCGAAAATTTAGCGCTATCGACTCCGTTGCCCACTACTCGGATTTTATCGGCCTCCGCCCCCAGGCTCACCACATGATGTTTCAACGAGGCCGCCACGGAGAATATCCGGTCGGCCCGCGCCAAGGCTCGCACCATTCGCTCCCGTCGTGCCGGGTCCTTGGCCAGGGGCACTTCGGTGCCACGCAAGGTAATGGTCACCGGCACCCGCAGCCACTTACCCAGCCATGTCGCGGCATCGCCGTCGGGATAGGCGAAATGAGCATCGATGATATCGCAGGCGCCTTGCCGGCGCAGGCGCGCCAGCAAACGGTAACTGCCCCACGCCATGAACAGGCCATCCCAGGCTTTGAAAAAACCGGGGACGGAGAAAAACCGCGGATGATAAACGTCGATGCCCTGCTGCCGTTCATGGCGCGGCGCGCGCGGCCGAAAATGGGGACGAAATAGCCGGATCAATCCCTGCAAGGGAAACCACGGCAGCGGCGCGACCACCACCAGCGGCAACACCTCCGCCACTCGAAACATCCGCTCGCGGATGAAGACGCCGGCGTTGGGCTGGCCGGGATGTGGAAACAACGTGGATAACACCACCAGGCGCGGACGCCGCTCGCTCATGGCATCCGCCCGATTAGCGCCTGATACACCGCTTGATAACGCGCCACGCTGGCCTGCCAGTTACGTTCCCGTTCGACGAAATGGCGCGCCGCGGCGCGTAACACCGGCCACCGCCGGCGCGAGGCGAGCAGTTGCAATACTGTTTCGGCGAGATGCTGCGCATCACCGGCGCGGAACAAACAGCCGGTCTCGCCGTCGTGGATCAATTCGCGATGACCGCCCACATCGGAAGCCACCACCAGCCGTCCCTGCGCCATGGCTTCCAGCGGTTTGAGCGGCGTGACGAGGTCGGTGAGCCGCATCGCCAAGCGGGGATAGACCAACACATCCACCAGATCGTAATAGCGCTGTACCTCCTGGTGCGGCACCCGGCCGGTGAAGATCACCTTGTCCGTCACACCCAAACGTTGCGCCTGTTGTTTCAAGGCCGCTTCTTCTTTACCGCCACCCACCAGCAGTAAACGGATACTGGATTGCCGGGCCAGCATGCGCGGCAAGGCGTCGAGCAACAGCGCTAAACCTTCGTAAGCGTAAAACGAACCGATGAAACCCAGCACTAATTTGTCGGCGAGACCCAAAGTCCGTACCAAATCCACATCGGGCTCACCGCCCGTTTGAAACTGCTCGATGTCCACCGCGTTGGGAATCACCGTGATTTTTTCAGCGGGGATACCCCGTGCCGCAATGTCGCCGCGCAAACCTTCACAGATACAAGTTATAGCGTCGGCACGTTTCAGCACGTAACTTTCCAGAGCACGGGTGGCGCGGTAACGCAGATCACCTTCGCGGCACGTCCCGTGATCCACCGCTGCGTCTTCCCAAAACGCCCGCACCTCATACACCAAAGGCAGCTTGAATCGTTTAGCGGCACGCAAGGTGGCCAAGCCGTTCAAGGCCGGCGAATGAGCATGCAGGAGATCGGGCTGAACCACGGGAATGATTTCAGTTAAACGCGTCGCGAGACCGTTCACCACCGCCAGCTGGTCCAGCACCGGCAACCCGGCCAACACGCCGCGGGATGCCGCAGCACGGAAAAAATGCAAGCCGTCCACCGTCTCTTCGGCGGGCGCGCTCTTGCCCTGCCGCGCCAGTTCCTGGCCATGCTTGGCGCCGGTGAGATGATCAGTCGCCCAACCCAACGCGCGCTGCTCGCGCAAAATTGCCCGGCTGCGGAAAGTGTAGCCGCTGTGCAGGGGAATCGAGTGATCAAAAATATGCAGGACACGCATGACGAATCGTTTCTCTTACATTCAATGGTCGCGTTTACGCGCTACCAGCCAGAAACCCAACCAAGCCAAATCTTCATCGGCAAGATGACGAAACGGCGCCGCCAAATGAGGCCGCACGTCGGCGATATCCCGTGGTTCGGCCCGCAATGTAGCCTCCAGTTTAAGCAGGTCGAATCCATGCTCCGACACTAAAGCGCGATATTTATCGACCCGCCAGCGGTTAGGTACGCCTTTGTGGCCGTACATCAGCGACCAAAGCCACGGTGACCACGTCAAAAAATCCAGAGGATTGCGCTGATGCAAGCCATGGCTCTTCAAATCCACCTGATGAACCGCCATGCCGTCATCGCGCAAAGCACGCCGCATGTCGGCAAAGGTCGCCGACAAATCGTTGACATGTTCGAGCACCGCGCGCGAGACCACCAAGTCCACCGTGTGCCGCAACGACGACAAGCCCGATTCCGTCACCAGATAACGAATCGGCTCACTGGCCGCGGAGCCGTTACTGTCACGCCCCCACATGGCCAACCAGGCGGCGGCACGCCGTTGCGGCTCGCCCGTCAAACCGTCGCGTAACGTCTCCAGTACCCGCCGGTTTTTGTCCGACCGATTGACCATGGGAAACCGGTCGACGCAGATCACCTGCTCGGCCCCATGGGCATGGAACAATAATGCCATGCCCGGCATATCACCAGGACCGTATTCCAAAATGCGTTTACCTTGAAAATAAGCCAAGGCGTCCTGCTCTTGGATGCCAAGCACCAAAAGATATTCGGCGAAACAGCGCCGATAATAGTCGGCAACACTCGCGGGCGTTTCTTCCGCCGCGCCCCGTCCGGTCTGGCGGGTCAACTTGAGATAAAACTTCGGCGCGACCCGCGCCAACTGATCGGTGCCCACCGCCCGTATCACCCGCGCAATATCCTTGAGTCCCAATTTCATCATCGTGTCGGCTTCTTTATTCATCAGTCGATACAGGGTGGGTTAGGCCGCAGGCCGTAACCCGCCAACGCGTCGCGCAGCGACGCCTTGTGTTTGTATACGATGCGTTTGGCCGACACGACGCGAACGTCATGTCGGCCCCCTCACCCCAACCCTCTCCCGCTTGCGGGAGAGGGAGAGTATGAATCTTGATAATGCGCGTTTGGTGGGTTATCCGGTGCTCGCGCATCGCTCGCCCACCCTACATTTCATTTCAAGCGATACGCGTACGGCGCACGAATGCCTCGAACATCAGCACCGTCCACAGCGACGCGCTGTAGTCGCGGCGGCCCGATTGATGCTGCTCCACCATTTGCCGCAGATAACCGCGATCGAAAATGCCGGTGGCGGCCAAGCTCTCGCCCAACACCGCGTCGCGCACCCGCTCACGCAACGGACCCCGGAACCAGGCCGCCAGCGGTATCGAAAAGCCCATCTTGGGCCGGTACAACACTTCGCGCGGCAAATGCGGTTCCAGCGCCTTCTTGAAAATATATTTGCCCTCGGTGCCGCGCAGCTTCAAATCCGGCGCAAGGCCCGACCACCATTCCATGAGTTTGTGATCGAGCAGCGGCTCGCGCACTTCTAAAGCATGCGCCATGCTGGCGCGATCGACTTTGGTGAGAATGTCGCCCACCAGATAGGTTTTCATGTCGAGATATTGCACGCGCGACAGCGGATGCTCCGGCGCATTGCGGGCATGCTCGCGCATCACCTCGATGGCGCGGTAACCTTGCAGGCGTTTTTTGAAATCGGCGTTGAACAAACGGCCGCGCATGGCATCGCTCATCACCGACACGCCGTGGAAATAGCCTTCCACGCCGTCGCGTGCCAGGGCCTCGAAGGTGGTCTTGGCGCGCAACACCTTCGGCGCCCAGTCGGCCTTGGGATAGACGCTGCCCAATAAGCCGAACACGGGACGGCGCAATCCCAGCGGCAACATGCCGCGCATGCGCTCTTCGTACAAATGCCAGCGGTAACGGCGGTAACCGGCGAGATTTTCGTCGCCGCCGTCACCCGACAAAGCCACCGTCACATGTTTACGCGCGAGTTGACAGACGCGGTAAGTCGGCAGCGCCGAGCTGTCGGCGTAGGGTTCGTCGTAAATACCGGCGAGGGTGTCGATCAAGTCGTAATCGTCGGACTCGACGCGATCGACGTAATGTTTGGTGTGATAACGCTCGGCGACCAGCGCGGCGTAACGCGCTTCGTCGAAGGCCGGATCGTTGAACGAGATCGAGCAGGTATTGACCGCGCCGCCCGAGACCTGGGCCATCATCGCCACCACCGCGCTGGAATCCACTCCGCCCGAGAGAAACGCGCCCAGCGGCACCTCGGAAATCAGGCGTATCTTAATGGCTTCGCGCAAGCGATCTATTAATTCTTCCGCTGCATCACCCTCGCTCAATGCGGGCAAAGGTTTGAAGGGAATGTCCCAATATTGACGCGGCGCGGGCAGCGGCGCACCGGCGCGCACCGTGAGCGTATGCCCCGGCGGCAATTTCAATGCGCTGTCGTAAATGGTCTTGGGCTCCGGCACGTAACCGTAGGCGAAATAATCCTCCACCGCGCGGGCGTCGATCTCGCGGGTAAGACCGGGATGGGCCAGCAGCGCCTTCAGCTCGGAACCGAAAATCAATTGACCGTCGGGCAGCAGCGCGTAGTAGAGCGGCTTGACGCCCAGGCGGTCGCGGGCCAAGAACAGCGTCCGGCGATTGCGATCCCACAAGGCGAAGGCGAACATGCCGCGGAAACGCTCGACGCAGGCCTCGCCCCATTCTTCCCAGGCATGCACGATCACTTCAGTGTCGCTGCGGGTGCGGAACACGTGGCCGGCCGCTTGCAGCTCGGGCACCAGCTCCTGGAAGTTGTAGATCTCGCCGTTGAACACCACCACCACCG
>CAKKSB010000122.1 GCA_919903055.1 Gammaproteobacteria bacterium
GTCATATGAGTGACGGTGCCCACGCCCGAGTTGCAGAAAGTGACGCCGGGGTTCCGCTTCGCGAGTTCGATCATCTCACGGACCGTTTTAACGTTGACCGACGGATGGGCGACGAGCATCAGCGGCGACGAATTCACCATCTTCATCCCGCTGATCGAAAAAACCGACAACGCGCGGCAAGTGGCGACGCGTATTCTCAGCTCGCTGGCCAAACCCTGTACCATCGCCAACCAGGAAATTTTCCTCACCTCCAGCATCGGCATCGCGGTATTTCCCGACGACGGCGAGGACTTGGACACTTTGATCAAACATGCCGACATCGCGATGTCGCACGCCAAGCAACAAGGCAAGAATACCTATCAATTTTACTCGGCGGAAATCAACGCCCGTTCCGAGCGGCGACTCAGCCTGGAAACCCAGTTGCACAAAGCGGTCGCACGCGGCGAGATCAGCCTGCATTATCAACCCAAGGTCAATATCAGTAACGGCGCGATCATCGGCGCGGAAGCGCTGATGCGCTGGAATCACAGTGAATTCGGCATGATCCCGCCCCTCGAGTTCATTCCCATCGCGGAAGATTCGGGCTTGATCACCGAACTCGGCGCGTGGGCTTTGCACACCGCCAGCACCCGTTGCAAACAATGGCAGGCCGGCGGTCTCGGTGCCCTGTGCATTTCAGTCAATGTATCGAGTCAACAGTTCCGCCAAGACGGACTGATACGCATCATCCGCGACAGTCTGACCCAGGCTAAATTGGATCCGCGCTATCTGGTGATCGAACTCACCGAAAGCATGATCATGGCCAACCCCACCGAAAGCGTGGCGGCCTTGCGCGAGATCAAGGAAATGGGACTCAAACTTTCGGTCGATGATTTCGGCACCGGTTATTCGTCGCTGAGCTACCTCAAGCGTTTTCCGCTGGATGAGCTGAAGGTCGATTGTTCCTTTATCAAGGATATTCCCGACGACGCGGACGACGCCGCCATCACCGCCACCATCATCACCCTGGCCCACAGCCTGGGCTTGAGCGTAGTAGCTGAAGGGGTGGAAACCGAGGCCCAGTTGCAGTTCCTCAAAAATGTCTACTGCGATGAATTCCAAGGCTACTACTTCAGCAAACCTCTGCCGGAAGCGGAATTCGTGGCATTGCTGCAAGATAAAAACAAAAAATCCGGCGGCTGACGCCGGCGAAACTCCACTCCTGGCTCCAACCGTGATTGAGATGCCAATTATTAACCCGGCATTTGAAATGATGATCTCACTGATTGCAGTAGATACCTTGTCACTGGAAGGGGGAAGGAGTTGTTCGATTCATCTTTTTGGTTGCCGGGTTAATATTAAGACGATATCTCCCGGATTCCCGGCGCCAGGAATGAAGCGGAACGGGTTGGACAGCGTAAAACGATTCTTACCGGAGGCGAAAAATAAGCGCGGCTTGGCCTCGACAGGCCTGACTTTCCGCCACGGCGGAACTGCGCCGGCCAATCTTTCCTCATGGCCGGGATCGCCGCCCAGCGCCACCTACCCAGCCCGAAAAAGCTATGTTATGGTAGCGCCTGTCCGGGCCGGCTCCGGCAATGTTCTTCAATGGGAGGCTATACATGTTATCCGAAGGTCTTATTACCAATATGGTCATTGCGGTCTCGGCGGTCACGACGGTCCTGCTGACCTATCTGCTGATCCAGGTTTACCGCGTCGAGGACGGCGCCCGCCTCCCCACCAAGCGCAAATAAACGCATAGCCTGTTTGCGAAAATCTAAAACGCCGGCCTTAGCCGGCGTTTTTTTATGCGCCGGCTTTATCCCGGCGGCCAGCCCAATTGCCGCCCGCCCAGCACATGCAAATGGAGGTGGAACACCGTTTGTCCCGCGTCGGCGTTGCAATTCATCACGGTACGGTAGCCGCCCTCGGCGATGCCTAATTGCCGGGCCACTTTTTTCGCCGTCAAGTACATTTCGCCCACCAGCACGTCGTGGTTGGGTTCGAGATCATTGAGCGTGGCGATGTGTCTCTTGGGAATGACCAGCACATGCACCGGGGCCTGCGGATTGATGTCCTTGAACGCCATGACCGCCTCGTTTTCATAAACGGTATCGGGTTTGATTTGGCCATTGGCCATTTTACAGAACAGACACTCGTCACCCATGCTCGACACTCCTTTATATCGCTAATGATTCGACTGCGCCGGGATTAAGCATTCCCGTGCTTGGCCAGGGGGGACAACACGCTGTTTCCTGAATATCCCCGCCGTTTGACCTTACGATAATCGCCGGGGAATTTGAAGATTAAAATCCTCCGCCCCAGATGAGGGTGATTGCGGAATCAAGCCAGCGCGGCGGCCCAGGCCGAGCGGGAAGCGGGCACTGCGGGACGGCTGAAACGGCCATGCCGCGCGCCGGGCAACAGACGCCGGAAATCATCGCCCCGCACCTTCACCAGCGCGACATGATCGCCGCCCTCGAAATACACATAGGGCAGATCCCATATGCCGTCATCCACGATCACCTCGAGACCGTAGGCCGGACCGAAAGGCGGCACCGCGCCAGGGGCGCAATCCCAAAACAAACCGCGCACCTCGTTCTCGCTGGCCAAATCGAGGGCGCGCTGCAGCTGGTGGTGCAAACGGCCCAATAACACCCGGCTGGAGGCAGGCAAGACCGCCAGCAGATAACCGGTGTTATCCCTTTTCAAGACCACGCTTTTCGCGACGCGGCTGGTGGATACTTGCGCCATATGCGCGGCAGCGGCGGTGCACGCGGTAATGCGGTGCGCCACCACCTCGTAGCTCACGCCATTGCGTATCAAATATCTCTCCAATGAAGTGGCCAGGCCCATCGGCTATTCCTCTGATCCGGTGCACAGCGCGGGCATGGATGCCCCGTTGCGATTTCGTACGGTGGCGAACAGGTGTTGGCACGATGGAAATATCATGATTATCCCTGGGTACCCGCCACCGCCTGTCTCGCGGCGAACTTTCCATAGTGATAAATATAGATCACTTGCAATGCTTAGACGGAATACCTGAACGGGGCTTGCGCTCTAGCGGCGAAGCTTTGAAGATAAGCTCCTTTGTCCCGCCGGCCGGTACGCGGCGGACGGCGCTAAAACCTGTTCATGATCTCGATTAAGGGAAGAGCGAGCGAAGGGTTCCCAGCGCAAGGCGACATCATCGAAAAAGCGCAGCATACGACAGAGTACGTGAGCATTTTGAGGGCGATGTTAACGCCACGATGCGCCCTTCAGCGAGATCAGGAACAGGTACTAACGGAGTCAGGCCATGCACGTCACCCTCGTTCAGATTCATGTGAAACAGGAACATATCGCGGAATTCATCGCCGCCTGCCGGGCCAATCACCAGGCTTCGGTGCGCGAAGCGGATAATCGGCGTTTCGATGTCCCGCGGGACGAAACCGATCCCGCGCGTTTCGTGTTGTACGAGGCTTACCGCACCGCGGCCGGCGCCCACAAAAACACCGCCCATTGTTCGCGCTGGCGGGAACAAGTCGCGCCGTGGATGGCCGAACCCCGGCTGGGGATGCGATATACCGACCTGTTTCCCGAGGTGTCCTGATGTTCAACATCATCCCCTTCAGCCTTTCCCGCCTGCCGCGCATCATCTTCGGCGCGGGCCGGCTCACCGAAGTACCGCGGCTGGCTCGCGAATTCGGCAGCCGCGCTTTGCTGGTCACCGGAAGACATGCCTTGATTGCCTCGCCGTGCTGGGCACCGTTCATCGACGGCCTGCGCCAACAAGGCGTCACCTGGGAACACGAGATCATCAGCGGCGAACCGTCGCCCGCTGTTATCGACGAGGCCGTCACCCGGCAACGCGGCCACGGAATCGAGGTGGTGATAGCCATCGGCGGCGGCAGCGTGCTGGACGGCGGCAAGGCCATTGCCGGTCTGCTGCGGCATAACGAGTCGGTCATGCATTATCTGGAAGGCGTGGGCAGCGGCGTCTATCAAGGGCCGGCCGTGCCCTTCATTGCCGCGCCCACCACCGCCGGTACCGGCAGCGAGGCCACCAAAAACGCCGTACTCAGTGTGCAAGGTCCGCACGGCTTCAAAAAATCCTTCCGCCATGAATGCCTGGTCCCCGCCTACGCGGTGGTGGACCCGGAACTGCTGCGCACCTGCCCGCCGGCACTCATCGCCGCCAACGGCATGGACGCTCTCACCCAGTTGCTGGAATCCTATGTCTCCAGCCAGGCCAATCCGCTGACCGACGCCTTGGCTTTGAGCGGCATCCGCGCGGTGCGGGGCAGCTTCTTCCCCGCCTGGCGCGGCGACGGCCCCGACGCCGCCGACGGCCGAGCGGGCCTGGCCTACGGCGCGTTGCTGTCGGGCATCACCCTCGCCCAGGTCGGGCTCGGTTCGGTGCACGGCCTGGCCTCGCCGCTCGGCGCGTTTTTTCCGATCCCGCACGGCGTGGTGTGCGGCAGCTTGCTGGCGACCGCCAGCGCAGTGAATATCCGCGCACTGCGCGTCCGCGCGCCGGACAGCCCGGCGCTCAAGAAATACGCCGAGCTGGGCGCGCTGTTGAGCGGCAGCGCGCACGGCGATGAAACGGCGGCTTGCGACGCGCTGATCGCGACACTCGTCGCTTGGACGGAACAATTGGGCCTGCCGCGCCTGCGCGACTACGGCGTGGCGCTGGCGGATTTCGACAAAATCGTCGCCCACATCCGCGAGATCGTCGAACGGCGCTGGTAATCTCCGCTCGAACCCCTCACTAAAAGGTCCTCACCCGGATGCCGGTACCGTCTCGTTTTCGCGCTGTTCTCACCGCCGCCGCGCTGCTAGTCGCCGCCTTGCCCGCCGCGCCGTCCCGTGCCCAATCCCTGCCGGTGTGGGAAGTGGGATTGGGACTGGGCGTGATTTCCGTACCGTTTTACCGCGGCGCCGACGCGGGCCGCAGCTACGCCTTCCCCGTTCCCTATCTCAAATACCGCGGCCGTTATCTGCAAGTGGACGAAGGCGGCCTGCGCGGCAAACTGTTCACCAGCGACCGGCTCCTGCTCGACATCAGCGTGGCGGCCGGCGTGCCCGTCCCCGCCAGCCGGGACGGCGCCCGCGCCGGCATGCGCGAACTGCACCCGACCTTGGAAATCGGCCCGCAATTGGAATACCGGTTGTGGCGTGTCCGTGATCGCGACGCCGCCGTGTGGCTGCACCTGCCGTTGCGGGCCGCCTTCTCGGTAAATTGGAACGAGTTCGACGATCAAGGCTGGGTACTCGCGCCGTTCGTCGAATACGAAACCCGCGGCGCCGGGCCGGGCGGTCCCTGGAAGGTCGGCGTCGGCGCCGGACCGTTGTTCGCCACCGGCGGTTATCACGACTATTTTTACGAAGTGCTGCCCGGCCAAGCCACCGCCGCGCGTCCCGAATACCATGCCGACGGCGGTTACTCCGGCAGCCGGCTCACTCTCACCGCGCAAAAGCGTTATGGCGATTGGTGGATAGGCGGCTTCGCGCGGCTGGACAGCCTCAGCGGCGCGGTGTTCGAAGACAGCCCCTTGGTGCGCGAAAACTATTACTACGCCGCCGGCCTGGCGGTGTCGAGATTATTGGCCACTTCGCGGGAAAACGTGGAGGTCGATTTACACTTGAGCCGCACGGACCGTGAGTAATCTCCACTCAACATGAGTAACAGGCCCGCGACCATCAGACGGAAAAATCCCGCAATCGCACCGGGCGGCGCTTGGCGCCCCAATCGCCCGGCGGACCGGCGAACACGCCGGGCAGCGGCGTGCCGCACGTCAGGCAATGACCGCTGTCGCTGAGATGCCACGCGGTGTGGACGTACCAATCGCGGCCGATCACTTTTTCTCCGCAACGATGACAATAGGTACTGTCGCCGGTCGCATAGTGCACGTTGCCGGTGTAGACGTAGCGCATGCCGTGTTTACGGGCGATGTCGCGCGCGCGCAGCAAGCTGGCCAGGGGCGTGGACGCGATGTCGAGCATTTTCCAATCGGGATGAAAGGCGCTGAAGTGCCAGGGCACGTCGGGGCCGAGGTGTTCCATCATCCAGGCGCTCATCGCTTCCAGTTCCGTTTCACCGTCGTTTTCGCCGGGAATGAGCAAGGTAGTGACTTCCAGCCACACTGAACTGTGCTGTTTTAAATACACCAAGGTATCCAGCACCGGTTGCAAATGACCGCCGCAGACCTTGTGATAAAACCGTTCGGTGAAGGCCTTTAAATCGACGTTGGCGGCGTCCATGTGCCGGAAGAAATCCTCGCGCGCCTGCTCGGTGATGTAACCGGCCGTCACCGCCACCGACTTGATGCCCTCGGCGCGGCAGGCCTCAGCCACGTCCACCGCGTATTCCATGAACACCACCGGATCGTTATAGGTGTAAGCCACACTGCTACAGCCGAGATCACCCGCGGCGCGGGCGATCAGTTCGGGCGGGGCGTGGTCGGCGAGCACATCCATCGCGCGGGCCTTGCTCATGTCCCAGTTCTGGCAGAATTTGCAAGCGAGGTTGCAGCCCGCCGTGCCGAACGACAGCACCGGCGTGCCCGGCAGAAAATGATAAAGCGGTTTTTTCTCGATGGGATCGACGCAATAGCCGCTGGAACGGCCGTAACTGGTAAGCACCATTTGGTGGTTTTGGCGCGCCCGCACGAAACACAAACCCTGCTGACCTTCATGCAGCTTGCAGAAACGCGGACACAAATCGCATTGCACGCGTCCGTCGGCCAAAGCATGCCAATAGCTGACGGGTACCACGCTTTGCGCAACCGCGCCCGGCATATTTCCTCCTCGACCTCGCCACCGACTCACGCTGCCGTAAAAATACTTAGTATAGTTCAAACTCCCTTGAGGACCGCCGCACTTGCTAAGTGCGCGCGTCAGGCTATCGTTACAGGAGTAGCGCGGCATTTACTCAATAAAAATCTCCGTACACCCTGTCTCCGCCCAGGAAACACGCGGGATAAATTAGAATTTTTATTCAAGCGTCACACGGCAATCGAAGGAATGACCATGACGACTATACGCGCGCCCGCGGTGGCGGGCAGTTTTTATCCCGGTGACGGCTCGCACTTGCGCGAGATGGTGCGGAGAATGCTGGCGGAACATCCCAGCGGCAACAAGCCACCCAAAGCCATCATCGTTCCCCATGCCGGTTACATTTATTCGGGACCGGTCGCCGCCAGCGCCTATGCGCAAGTGGCGGGCGGCCGCGACATTATTCACCGCGTGGTGTTATTGGGTCCATCACATCGCGTTCCGTTTCACGGTCTCGCCACCACCGGCGTCGGCGGTTTCGCCACCCCCTTGGGAATCGTGACTGTGGATAAACCCGCCGTGCAACTGCTCACCACGCTGCCGCAACTGCAAATATTGGATCAAGCCCACGCCTGGGAACATTCGCTGGAAGTACAGTTGCCTTTTCTGCAATTAGCACTGGACCACTTCACACTGGTGCCCTTGGTGGTGAGTGGAACCAGCGCTCAAGCGGTGAGCGAAGTTTTATCGTTAGTATGGGGCGGCCCGGAAACCTTAATCGTGGTGAGTTCCGACCTCAGCCACTATCACGACTACACCACGGCGCTCGCCATGGACCGCGCCACGTCGGAGGCGATCAATGCCATGCGCAGCGACGGCATCGACGCCGATCACGCCTGCGGCAGCGAGGCGGTGAACGGACTCCTTAGAGCCGCGCAACAACACGGCTTGCGCGCCGAGACCCTGGACTTGCGCAATTCCGGCGATACCGCCGGGCCGCGCGACCGCGTGGTCGGCTACGGCGCTTACGCGTTTCATTGACGCGGCGAAACAAACATGAGCGGTTTCACTGACCAGCAGCGCCAAACTCTGCTCGCCATCGCGCGAGCGTCCATCGAACATGGCTTACGGCACGCTAAATGTTCCGCTCTCGATACGGCGGAGTTTCCCGCGGAATTACGGGCGCGTCTAGCCTGCTTCGTGACACTCAAAACGGGGCAGGCCTTGCGCGGCTGTATCGGCAGCTTGGAAGCCGTACGGCCATTGGTGATGGATGTTCATGAAAATGCCTATGCCGCGGCTTTTCGCGACCCTCGTTTCGAACCGTTGACTTGGCAGGAATGGCCGGCGGTTCGCATCAGCCTGGCGATTTTGTCGCCCCCGGCAGCCATGTCCGTGGTCGATGAGGAAACCTTACTGGCAACGCTGCGCCCCGGCATCGACGGGGTGATTTTGGAATACGGACCACGGCGCGCCACTTTCCTGCCCGCGGTATGGCAAACGTTGCCGGACCCGCGCGACTTCGTGCGGCAACTTAAATTGAAGGCGGGATTGTCGGAACAATTCTGGGAACAGGAACTGCGTATCTACCATTACACCACCACGACGATCGACGCGGATCCGTGATTTGAAGAAATAGTTGACCACGGAGAATACGGAGGAAAAGGCAACGCGTTTTTGTCGATGTCACCCAGATGATGAACTCGCCAATGCCGCAATCTCTGATTCTCCGTGTCCTCCATGGTTACATTCGCCAACGGCACATAAAAATATCGCGCCCACTGAACTAGGCTTAGTTGCCTGAAACGGGTTCGCAACGGCCTAACGAAGCGGGTGAGCAAATCGTGCCGTCAGGCCAGATGGCATGACCGAGTTTTACATTGCGCAGATTCGCGCCGCTCAATTCGGCGCCGGTGAGGTCGGCATAAGCGAGATTGGCATCCGCGAGTTGAGCGTTGGCGAGATTGGCGCGGCGCAAGTTGGCGCCCATCAAATTCGCCTGCCGCAAATCGGCGTTGTCGAGATCGGCCATGCTTAAAAACGCGTAGGAAAGATCCGCCCCGGTCAACTGGCCACCCCGCAAATTGGCGCTGGTGAGTTTGGTGCTGTACAACTTGGCGCCGGCAAGATTCGCTCCCGCGAGTTTTGCACCTTCCAGGCTGCAATTGCTCCAATTGATCTTCGGCGCGGGCGGGCGCGAGCATTCCGCTCCGGCGCTATCCACGGCCGGCGTATAAAAATACGCCACGGCGCCCAAGCCGACGGCCAGCGCCGCGACGATACCCAGCAGGATCGCTTTCTGATGCGATTCTTTTTGCTCGTCCTGAGTCCGCACCGAGCGCAACAAGCGGTGGCCCACTTCCTCGGGAGTTTCCGGCGTGCGCCGGTCGGTGCGGCGGCGTTTTTCGGCGCCGGGGGCGGCATTATCGCCGCGACGCTCGCCATTGCGTTCATCGGCCCAGCGCCGCGCGGTGACCAGCCGCTCCTGCGAGACGGGGTCACCGGGATTTTCCTTGACGACCGAGGGGACGAGTTCGGGATGGTCGCTCACCCGCGACCATGTCCGGCCGTCGGGACTGATTTCGTCGTCGTCGCGCACGCGGCCGAGCAGAATATGCCGGGTAACCAAACCGGAGGGGAAAGGTCCTTTGACCTCGCCATTGCGACGGATGTACCAGACATTGATGGCCGACATGGGGGTAATCTAACCAAGCCGACACACAGCGTCAAACACCGCGCCGTCCGCTCGCCTCGCTGGGGTATACTCGCCAGGTCCGCGGGGACTGACCGGAAACCGATATGACTGTCGCACCCACCGCCGCCACTTTTGCCATCTTGCCGCCCGCGGGCGGCGCGGCGGCCCTGCCTGCCTGGCAACCCGGCCAACGTCTCAACGCCGTGGTGGTCGGCCAAAGCGCGCCACAAACCGTGTCGTTGCGAATCGGCGCGTATACCGTGGAAGCCAATACATCCACGCCGCTCGCTCTCCGTACCCCCCTGCAACTCGAAGTGGTACAAGGCGGCGCGCAACCGGTGTTGCGGATCGTGCAAACCGCGCCCGGCGCCGATCCGCTGACCACAGCCTTGCGCGGCGTGCTTCCCCAACAATTGCCGCTGCAGCAGGTGTTCACCGTCCTCCATGGCTTGTTCAACGCCAGCGGCGTCGGCGGCTTGCCGGCCCCGGCCCTGCACTTGTTCAAACAGCTGCTCGATCGACTGCCCGGCGCCGACAGGGTTTTTCAAACCGGGGCACTGCAACAGGCGCTCGACGATTCAGGCATTCTGCTGGAAAACAAACTCAGCCGCGGCGATCGGACACGCCTCGACGGCGATATCAAAGCCAATCTGCTGCGGCTGTTGGCCACGCTTCCGGAAGATGATCAGCACGGCGGCGACCTGCGCCGATCGGTCTCCGCCGCCTTGGCCCGCATCGAACTGCATCAATTGAGTACGCTGACCGAACCTGCCCGGGACATCACGACGGTCACCGCGGAATTACCGCTGCGCCGTCCCGACGGCGTGGATGTATTTCAACTGCAAATCGACAAACACTCTCGGCAAGGCGACGACGCGTCCGGCCCGGCCTGGACGGTGTGGCTGAATTTCGAAATAGCGTCCCTCGGTCCCGTGCACGCCAAACTCACCTTGACCACCGATCATCAGGTATCCAGCCTGCTCTGGGCCGAACAACCGGCCGCCAGCGCGCTCATCACCCGTCATTTGAACTGGCTGGAGCAAGCGCTGAGCGCGGCGGGTTTGACGGTGGGGCAATTACACTGTTTCACCGGCAGTCCGCCTCGCGATCCCTCGCCCAAATTGCCGTCGCAACTCGTGGATATGCGCGCATGAACGACCAAACCACGCCGCCGCCTAAAGCCGTCGCGCTGCGTTACGAGGGCAAAGGCGCACCGCGGGTGGTAGCCAAAGGCGGCGGTGAGGTGGCGAAACACATCCTTGCCGTCGCCGCGGAACACGGAATACCGCTGCATGCCGATCCCCAACTGCTATCGCTGCTATCCCGTCTCGAACTCGGCGACGAAATTCCGGAAAACCTTTATATCGCCATCGCGCGGATAATCGCCTTCGCCTATTTCGTCAGCGGCAAGGCTCCGCCGCCGCGCGATACCTAAAGTACCCATTACTCACGCCGATAAAAGCTTTACGCGCCGTGCGTACAGAAGCAAAATTGGCCAGTCATCGCGTCATTTTGGCCTCTTCGAACGGCATAGCAGTAGAAGTTCATTACCTTGGGATTCCGCACTGTATGGCAGAACAGCAGGAAAAATCAGCGCTCCCTCCCCATTTTACGCACGGCGGTTTACCCCATCTCGGTTCATTGCACTACGACGAACTACGTTCGATGACGGTGCTGATCGTCGATGATGTGCCGGACAATGTGGATTTACTCAAAGCGATGTTGACTAAGAGCGGCTTCACGCGGGTCTTGACCGCCGCGTCCGGCAAAGAAGCCATGACTCATCTGCGCGAAAACATGCGCAACCACATCAGCACCGTCGATGCGGTGCTGCTCGACATCATGATGCCGGAAATGGACGGCTATGAAGTGTGCCGCACCATGCGCGCTTTCGAAGAATGGGCGGACATCCCGGTGATCATGGTGACCGCCAACGCCACCTGGCAGGAAAAAGTCGCCCGCGAAAGTTTCGACGCCGGCGCCACCGACATCATGTTCAAACCGATTCGCCGCGTGGATTTGATGCCGCGCATCCTGTCGTCGCTGGCCTTGAAAAAAGAACGCGATCTGCGCAAATCCCGCGAACAGGAATTGGAAACCGAGCTGGCCGAACGCCGCATCATGGAAACCCGGCTGCAACATTTGGTCAACCACGACGATCTCACCGGCCTGTTCAATCGCCGCCGCCTGGAACAGCAATTGGAAATCGCGGTGCTGCGCTCCCGCAAAAAACAGCGGTTCAGCGCCCTGCTCTACATCGATCTCGATCACTTCAAGGTCATCAACGACGCCGAAGGCCACATCACCGGCGACTGTCTGTTGATCGAAGTCGCCAATCTGTTGCGCCGGGAAATCGGCCTCAACGACTTGCTGGCGCGGGTCAGCGCCGATGAATACGCCATACTGATCGAAAACACCACGGAAGCGGCGGTCCTCGAAACCGCGGAGCGCTTACGTAAATTACTCGACGCCTATTATTACCGTACCGACAACCATTGTTACCACATCGGCGCCAGTATCGGTATCGCGCTGATTCAGCCCGGCGACGTCACCGGCGCCAGTGAAATCCTGGCGCGCGCCGACCAGGCCTGCTACGTCGCCAAGACCAACGGCCGCAACATCGTCCATCTCTTCAATCGAGAAGACACGGCGATGGTGACTCTGCGCAGCGCCATCCACTGGGTGCCGATCATCCGCGACGCCTTGACCAATAATAAATTCAAGCTGGTATTCCAGCCGGTGCTCGACATCCAAAACCGCCGCGCCGATCACTACGAGTCACTGATCCGCATGGTGGGTGACGACGGCAAATTGATTACGCCCAATAATTTCATTCCGGTAGCCGAGCACATGGGTTTGATCCATGACATCGATTTGTGGGTGGTCAACCAAGCCATCGACGTGTTGCAGAATCTGCCCGCCCATCAATCGCACATCGCCATGAATATCAACTTGTCGAGCTACGCTTTCCAGGACAAGGCATTATTGCCGATGCTGCGCGAAAAGCTGGAGAAAACCGGCGTCAAGGCCGAACGGATCACCTTCGAAATTACCGAGACCGCGGCGGTGGCCAATTACGAACAGACTCGGGAAATGATCATGAAGCTGCGCGAACTGGGCTGCATGTTCGCCTTGGACGACTTCGGCGCCGGTTTCAATTCATTCCGCCATCTCCGGGAATTTCCGGTGGACTACATCAAGATCGACGGCAGCTTCATCCGCAATCTGGCCAAGGACACGGTGGACCAATCCCTGGTCCGTTCCATGATCGATATCGCCCGCACCTTGGGCAAGAAAACCGTGGCTGAATTCGTGGAAGATCGCGCTACGCTGGAAATGCTGCGGGATTGGGGCGCGGATTATGCGCAAGGGTATTACATCGGCAAGCCGCAAGCGGAATTCACTTTACCGGAATTGGATTACTAAGAAATCTCCGAGTCATCCACACAGAGTTTCCTAAATCCGGCGAGTCACCAGAGGTCAGTGTTTCTCCACGCTGTGGAGACGCAATAATAACTCCGCTTCACCGCGGGCCAGGCCGCAGCTGGAAATCAATTCATCCGCGTCGGCGCCACGTTGCGCCAGGCGGATGGCGTGGCCGTAGGACTGCTGGGACGGATCGCGCAACTCGACTTGATCCTGCCGCTCATGCAGGCGGCGGACTCGCTGCTCCATCACCGTAAGATGTTTCCCCACGTTCACCGCGCCGGCGCACAGGGCGGTGACATCCTTCTGAAGACACTGCACGGTATCCCGCCACTGCCGCTCGCGCCGTGAATAACGGATGATCCGCACCACTTCCACGACCAGCAGGCCTAGAACGGCGGCAAGTAGGGCAATTTGGACCAGTAGCTCGAACATGCTCATTCAACTCTAAATGTATTCGTCAATCGACGGAGTTTGATCATCATCCTTTTCGGCGGGCGGCGGGCGTTCATCGCCTCGTGGCTGCTGCTGCCCTTGTTCCTTGCGCTCCGGCCTTCGTAAGGGTTGCTTGGGCCAGATCGGCCCGAGTGGTTTGACGCCGTCGATTCCCGCCATGGTCATGGCCCTCGCTATTCGGACACACCCCTTGATCAAAACCGCACGACTTATCATTCATAACAACGCTATTGAAGTTTTAAGTCTCCAGCATCTTGGCGAGATCCACCATGATCAGCAATTCGCCATCGCGATTGCACACGCCTGAAACCAGTTTAAGATTGTCGTCCGTGCCCACCGAAGGCGGCATTTCGATTTGTTCTTTCTTGACATAGGCTACTTCGGAAACACTGTCCACCAGCAATCCCACCACCTTGTTGAACGCATCCACCACGATCACCCGCGAGGCGTCGTCCAGTTGCTTGGGCGGCAAACCAAAACGATGGCGGCCGTCCAGTACGGTCACCACGTTGCCGCGTAAATTGATAATGCCCAGCACGAACGAAGGCGCGCCCGGCACCGGAGAAATTTCCGTCACGCGCAGCACTTCCTGTACTTGCAGCACATCGATACCGTAGGTCTCATCCCCCAGGCGAAAAGTCACCCACTGGGAAACCGAGGTATCAACCGATTTTTCAACTTGGCTCATCAATGGCTCCTCTGTGGAGGTAGACCGCGTCATATCTCTGACGTAATCTGAATTACTGCTGATAAATGCACGATCTCTGCCAACTTTCCTACATCAATGTTGAGACGCCGGTAGCGGCGCGGCGGTCATACGCCATACTTCGACATCCAGCACCGCGCATTTAGGCTCATTCACCATGCCCGCCAACCAAGGCCGGGCATGGCGCTCATGCCGCCACTGCACTTGGTCGGCGGCGACCCGCAGCACGTGTTCCAGATCGTCGCAAGCCAACGCGAGCGCGTCCATGCTGAGTAAAATCAAAAAACCATAAGGACGGGGATCCGCATGCGCGGCATGGCCTTCAGGAAATATCCGCCGCCGCGTATCGATGATGTGACACGCTGGCCGAGGGCCGGCCGGCATCAACCTCACCGGCCGGCCATTGGCATATTCCACGCCCCGCGCGGGGAACGGGATCACCGTCTTCACCTGCGCGGTGTCGAGAGCGAATTTAAGACCGCCGACTTGAAAACTCATGAAATCCAGCCGGTCGCCCGCCACCTCGGCGATTGGCGCGATAAAGTTCCGCGGCACCACCGGGACGCGCTGCGCATCGGTGTTATCCCCACCCAGCAAGGCGCCGATATACGCTTCCACCGCGCCGTTTTGTTCATCGAGTTTATTCATACGCCTCGCTCTCCTTGCTGACCGGCGCCGGCGTAAAGCCCGTCATGTCCATGAGCGTGTCGACCAAACTTTCATAAGCCAAGGCGCCGCGTGCGCCGGCCTGCAAGAACGGTAGAGGAATACCGGCTTTACTGGCATCGCGAAATTGGGTGTCGATCGGAATAACCAACTCCCATAACTGCTCGCCGTGTTTTTCCTGCAAATGACTCAACGCGTCGCGGCTCGCTTTGGTTCGTCTGTCGAACATGGTCGGCACTATCATCAAGGGTATGGGTGTACCACGCGCCTTATTGACCATCGACAAAGTCACCAACATACGCTCCAAGCCTTTCAGAGCCAGAAATTCAGTTTGCACCGGCAACACCAGCAGATTGCCGGCCGCCAGCGCGTTAATCATCAAGATACCCAAGGTCGGCGCGCAATCGATCAAAACGTAATCGAAACCATCGCGAACTTTCATCAAGGCTTGGCGCAGCACGGTGCCTTTGCCAAGTTGCGCACCCAGTTGGCGATCCAAGGTCACCAGCGCCGACGCTGACGGCATCAGCCATAAATTGTCAAAGCGGGTTGCGCTGATCAATGAACCGACATGCAACTCGGTGTCTTGAAACAAGTTATACACCGAGGCGTTGAGGCCGCTTTCGTCCATGCCGAAATAAGTGGTCAGGGAACCGTGGGGGTCGAGATCGATCATCAATACCCGCTGGCCGCGCTGGGCCAACGCTGCCGCCATCGACACGACCGTAGTGGTCTTGCCCACTCCGCCTTTTTGATTCGCCACTATCCAGGTTTGCATTGCTGATCCCTCACCGCCGTATCAATCAGGCGTCGCGAAGTAGAACCGCCATTACCTTGCGGTGCCTGAGCAAAAACCTTTTACTCCGGCCCCGTCCTGTTCCGTTCCCATACAGAGGATGTGAACCCGGGAATGTCGTCTTAATAACTGGCTTCACGGTAACCATCATCGGGGTAATTTCAACGGGAGTTCCTGCTTTGCGGCCGTCTCAGCGGGAACGGGTGTCGCCGCAACCGGCTGCGCGGTATCGGCCTTCACCAAGGCGGGTACCGCGTCGCGCGCACTAAAGATACGCTCGGCTTGCGCGCTTTCCAAAATAATGATGACCACCCGCCGGTTTCTGTTGCGTCCTTCCGCCGAGGTATTGTCGGCGACGGGACGAAATTGTCCGAAGCCTATCGCCGCCATGCGGGTAGGCTCAAGACCTTCGGTGGTGAATAAATGCACCACGCTGGCGGCCCGTCCCGCCGAAAGCTCCCAATTGGATGGGAAAGCCAAGGTGTTGATCGGCACGCTGTCGGTGAAGCCTTCCACCCGCACCGGGTTGGGAAATTCCTTCAGGATATTCGCCAGTTCCTTGAGTACCGGCAAGGCGTCCTTCTGGAGTATCGCGCTGCCGCTGCTGAATAAAATACTGGTGTTGATTTCCACTTCCACCCACAGCGCGCCGCGCCGCACGGCGATGAGCTTTTGTTCGATGAGGTTCGCCATGGCGGTTTCGATTTTGTCAGATACCCGGGTCACGAACTCCAAGCTGGCGGCCTTCGCAAGATTTTTCTCTTTACTGGCCAGTTCCGGACTTTGCTGTTTCTGTTCGCCTGGGGTTTCCTGATCATCGCGGGCGGTAGCGCCGGTATCCTTGCTGGCAATATCGGGTATTTGATCCGGCGCGTTGCCGAGTTTGGCCACTACCGGAGGAACCAGATTAGTTTGTTTTTGAGCCTTGGCCTCGGTGCCCACTTGTATAGGTTCCAGACTTTTATTCGACGAACGGAACGCGGCGATCATGGCCTCGCGCACCTTCTGGCGCACGTCGCCGGTGCGCCCGTCATACCAGGCCCACGTCATCTCAGCAAGGCGCGC
>CAKKSB010000123.1 GCA_919903055.1 Gammaproteobacteria bacterium
GAACGGTGATAACGCCGTAGCGGCGAGTGAAATCCAGAGAGTGTTCGGAGCCCTGGCTTCCAGTCAACAAATTACCAATGTCGAGAATGTCCTCACTATCGGTTATGCATCCAATGGGTTCTTGAACGGGGTGGCCGCCGGCGCCCAGCGCAGTTTTACCGTGTGTGATAACCGGGTCGGTGAACCTGGCCGCAGTGTGGTGGTCCGGGCTTTCGGCCATATCAGCACCACCGCCGCGACGTGCAGTTGAACAAGCCATGAATAAACCTATATCCCATCCACTTCAACCCTGGCGTTATTCTCGCGGCTCATCGCTGATGGAAGTGCTGATCACCGTGCTGGTGATGGCGATCGGTTTGATGGGCGTGGCGCAGATGCAGATCAGCGGCGTGCGCAACCAGAGCGACGCCTTTCAGCGCGGCATCGCCATACAACAGGTCAACGACATAATGGAACGGATGCGCGCCAATGTTCCGGCCGCCGCCAATTACGCCACCGCCAACGTCGCGGGCACCAATCCCGGTTGCATCACGGCGGGCTGCACGGCGCAGCAAGTGGCCCAGTTCGATGTCTACACCTGGGTTACCGACAACGCGCAATTATTGCCGAGCGCCGTCAGCACGGTGACCGCCGCCGATGCCAGCGGCAGGTACACGATCACCCTGGCCTGGACGCGGCGCGACGACACCCCTGATCAAGTCACCATGACGTGGTCGCCATGAATACTTTAAAAGTAAACGGCATTGGCAAACACCAGCGCGGGTTGACGCTGATCGAGCTGATGATCGGTCTTACCCTGGGCTTGTTGATGACCGGCTTAATAATCCAGATATTCCTGTCTAACCGCCAGACCCACCGCTTCGGCGAAGCGATGTCGCTGCTGCAAGAGCAAGGCCGCTTCGCGATGAAGGTAATGAGCGATGATGTGCAACTGGCCGGTTATCGCATCACTATTGCCGGAGCGAATCCCGTGCAAAATTTAACCTCCGCCTTGCCTAACCGCCTGCAGGGCGCCAGTAACACCGGCGTCAATAATAGTGATTCCTTCACGGTGCGTTACGAGAGCGCCAATCCTCGCGATTGCACCGGTGCGGTGGTGGCCAGCCCGGTAATCAATACCTATAGCGTGGCGACCGTCGCCGGCCAGCCGGCGCTGACCTGTAACGGTGCCCCACTGTTGGATGGCGTAGAAGGAATGCAGGTTCTTTACGGCGAAGACACTAATGCCGACGGAGCCGCTAATCGCTATGTGTCGGCGATCCCCGCCAATGTGCTCAATGTGGTAAGCATGCGCATCTCGATACTGCTCAGTGGTACCGAAAGCGTTTCGCCCGACACGGCAAGCCGAGTTTATACCCTACTGGATTGGTCGTATCCCCCCTTCAACGACTATCGCTTGCGCCGGGTTTATACCACCACCGTGCAATTACGTAATAGTGGGTTGGCATCATGAAACTTATCGTATTCCAATCGCGAATTCACCGGCAGCGAGGGGCCTCGCTGATCATTGGCTTATTGTTCCTCATTGTGCTGACTCTGCTCGGCGTGACGTCCATGAGCAAGGCGGTAATGGAGGAAAAGGTAGTCCATAACCAGCGCGATACTTCCGTCGCCATGCAATCCGCCGAAAGTGGTTTGAAAGATATCGAGACCTGGCTGAATACTCAACCAGTCAGGCCGCTCACCGTGGCCATGGGTGGGACAGTCGTGAAGGATAACGGCACGTATAGTGGACAAACGGTCAATACGCAGACTGCGGCGTGGTGGACGGCCAACGGTATCCAATATGGCGCCCTGACCACTAACGTGGCGCCGTTGCCTAATGTAGCCAGTCAACCGCGCATCGTGACCCAACAATTGGCCTGGGTTCCCGATAATCTGGGTATGGCAACCAATTACGCGGAGCAGGCCGGCGTGGCGTATTACGAGGTCAGCGCCCAGGGCGCGGGCCAAAACGCCGCGACCCGCGTCACTTTGCAAAGCGTTTACGCTAAGCGGTTTAACTGAAGAGGTGTAGCATGGTCATTCGATTCATCCGTAGCTATCTGACACCGGCCGGCCTCATCGCCGCGAGCGCGATCGTCATCGCCGGGTGGTCGTTGACCAGCCAGGCGGCCCTGCTCAACCTCGCCACCGCGCCGCTGTATATGGGCACCAACGCCCAGCCCAATATCATGCTGATCATCGATGATTCGGGGAGCATGGATTGGGAATCGATCACTCAAGACGCCAGCCAGGACGGGCGCTTTACCGGTACCCAGCCCGACGGGACCAGTCCGGCGGGCAGCGGCAGTGTCAAGCACCGCGACGACAACAATAACGGCACGGCGGATTGCACGTTCTCCAGCGGGACATTTTACGGTTACATCTACGGCGTGGATTCACCTTATAATACCTACTCCAACAGTACCTATCACTGCAACACAGCGGACGATCAAGAATGGCGTTATCGCACTGCCCAGTTCAATACACTGTACTTTGACCCCAACCGTACCTATACGCCCTGGGCCGGTGTCGATAGCGGCGGCACCGCCTTCGCCAATATGCCGGTCACCGCGGCCCGCTTGGATCCCTATAATCCCTCTTCGGTGACCATAGACCTCACCACGCGTAGCTCTCGCTGGGGGGGTTCCAGTTATGGCACCGCCGACCGGGATGGTGATGGCCAGCCGGACGGATTCCGTTACTACACCTGGAACGATGCCGACGCCGATGGCCTTTTCGATAACGGCGAAGAGACGCAGTTTCTGATCAAAAACGCCAGCGCCGCCACGAAGCAAAACTTCGCCAACTGGTTCAGTTATTATCGCAGCCGGGAGTTGGTGGCCAAGGCGGCCTATGGCCGGATCATCGCCGAGGCCAAGAACGTGCGCATGGGTTTATCCACGCTCAACAACAACAATAGTGTCAAACGCGCGATCACGGTGATGAACGATGATCCCGTGACCGGTAACAAACGGGTATTGATGGACGCGCTTTACAGCATCGATTCCGCAAACGGTACGCCACTGCAAACCGCCCTTAACGAGTGCGGAAAATACCTCAGTTGCACTACCAACACCCTCTTTTCCAGTTGTCCCGCGCTGTCCGCCGCACTGGGCGGTAACTGCCAACAGAACTACGCCATCATGATGACCGACGGTTTTTACAATGGCACCGCGCCGTCGGTGGGCAATACCGACGGGGATAATAACACCGCCTTCGACGGCGGCGCCTTCGCGGACAGCTATAGCAACACGCTGGGCGACATCGCCATGAAATATTATGAGAACGATATTCAATCCGGACTCGCCAATGATGTGGCGATCGTGCCGGGCTTCGACGAAGCGCGGCATCAACACATGTCGACCTATACGGTGAGTTTCGGCCAGCGCGGCACCCTGACCAGCGGCCCGCCCAATTACACCTCGGCCTTCGCGTGGCCTAACCCCGCCGCGGGGGATGGGCAGAAGATTGATGATCTGCGTCATGCGGCGTTCAACGGCCGCGGCTTGTATCTTTCGGCCAATGACCCCGATGCGCTGGTAACCGCGCTGCAAGAGGCGGTCGCCGATATCATGGCTCACACCAGCGCGGCGTCGGCCCTGGCGTTCAACACCACCAATCTCAGCGCGGGCGCCACGGTTTACCAAGCGCGTTTTGAGAGTGTGTCGTGGACCGGCCAGTTACGTTATCTGCCGGTTTCCTCCACCGGGGTAATCGGCGCCCAGACGCTCGACGCGGCGGATTTGCTCGACACGGCGGTGCCGAACAACCGGGTGATCGTCACGCGCAATTCCAGTACCGGGGCGGGTGTGCCGTTCCGCTGGGCATCGCTGGCCGCGGCCCAACAGACTTCGCTCAACGCCAATAGCAGCGGCACCAACGACAGCAAAGGGTCGCTGCGGGTGGATTATCTGCGCGGGGTGCGTACCGGAGAGGCGAGTAATGGTGGTACTTTCCGCGACCGCACCGGTGTGCTGGGCGATATCATTAATTCCGGACCGGTTTACGTCGGGACGCCGGCATTCTTCTATTCCTTCAATAACTATGCAAGTTTCCGTACCGCGAATCTCAATCGCACGCCGATGATTTACGTGGGCGCCAATGACGGCATGCTGCACGGCTTCGACGCCACCACCGGTGTTGAGCGCTTGGCCTATGTGCCCGGCGCGATCTACGGCCGTCTAGGCCGCCTGACCGATACGACGTATAGCCACCGCTATTACGTGGACGGCACGCCGACCGTGGGCGATGTTTATGTGAGTGGCAGCTGGCGCACCATGTTGGTCGGCAGTCTCCGTGGCGGCGGCCAGGGTATCTTCGCTTTGGATGTCACTGATCCTTCGACGATGAGTGAAAGCAATGCCGCGCAAATCGTGAAATGGGAGTACAGCGATGCCAATGACATCGACATGGGTTATACCTACAGTCAACCGGTGATCGTGCGGCTGGCCGACGGCCGCTGGGCCGCGGTATTCGGTAATGGTTACAACAACACCGAATCCGATGGCCAAGTAAGCACCACCGGCGCGGCGGTGTTATATGTCGTCAACATGGCCGACGGCACTTTGATCCGCAAGATCACCACTGGCGTGGGCACCGCTCAAGATCCGACCGCTACCAGCCGTCCCAATGGCCTAGCAACCACCGCGCCCGTGGATGTCAACGGCGATTCCATGGTGGATTATGTCTACGCCGGCGATTTGTTCGGCAATCTCTGGCGCTTCGATTTGAGCAGTACCGATTCGGCCGCATGGGCTGTCAGTAACGGCGGCCAGGCCTTGTTCGTCGCGCGTTCCAGCGGGAGTTCACCGCAGCCGCAGCCTATCACCGTGCGGCCGGTGGTATCACGGCACCCCACTGATGCCAATAGTTACCTGGTGTATTTCGGTACCGGTAAATATATCGAGCAAGGCGACAATGCCACGACCAGTCAGGTGACCCAATCCTTTTACGCCATTTGGGACAGGAATCTCAGTGGTAGCGGCGCGAGCACCGTGCTGCGCAGTGCCTTGCTCCAGCAGCAGATCAGCAGCCAAACACCTACCGCCAGCGGTGGCCAGGCGCGGATTACCACCGCCAATGCCATCGATTGGAGCACGCATCGCGGCTGGTACATGGATTTAGTCAATCAACAAACCGGTGCCAATGGCGGTGAGCGCCAGGCCACGGAAGCAATCTTGCGGGATGGCACCGTCATTTTCAGCACCTTGCTTCCCAATCCGGAAGTGTGCGGCGTAGGCGGCGGCAGCTGGCTGATGGTGCTCAAGGCCGCGGACGGTGGTCGGCTGGATGACTCGGCGCTGGATTTGAACGGCGACGGAGTCATAGACGATAACGATAAAGTGATCCCGGGTTCCAGCAGCTCAGGCACCACGACCACGGCTTGCACCACCAGTACCAGCAGTACCACTACCAGCAGCGGTCGCAAGAAGAAAAAAACCACGACCACCACGACGACCACCACCACGCAGTGCACGACCACCAGCAACAGTACTGGCGCTACGGTCGGCACCAGTACCAATATTTGCACGACAACCACCACGAATGGTGTGACCTCGGCTCCGTCGTGCACGACCACGACCACCGGTACCAGCGGCACCAGCGGTGGCAGCGGTGGCAGCGGTAGCGGTAGCGGATCGACGGGCAGCGCCGTCGTAGGCAGCGGCAGCTATCAAAACAGCCAGATGTCCGCGGGTCAGATGCTTAATAACTGTAACGGGCAGACTTGTATAGCCAACAACCAAACCGATGGCGATCCAGAGACTAACCGGTTGAGGCTGCCCGGGCCGAAGCAAGGCCGCATCACGTGGCAAAAACTGCAATAGGGAAGTAATAGGAGTCGAGATATGATTCGTTCACTGGCAGGCGTTCTTTTGGCGGCGGTAATGTTAGGGAGTGCGGCATCAAGCTGGGCGGCTTCCCCGGCTTATACCTATCCCGAGGAGTTCACCCGCAGCGGGACCATGGACGGCATGGGTAAAGACTATGTGGTCATCAATGACCAGCGTTATCTGCTCTCCAAGAGCTTGCGGGTGCATACCCCGCAACGGCCCTTCTCGGTCTTGGCCGATGTGAAGGTCGGTGACTTCGTCGGCGTCAACGTCACCGGCGAAGGCGGCGGCAAGCTGGGTGTGGTGGAGGAGTTGTGGGTGCTTCCTAATCTCCGGCCGGTGCGTTGATCGCCATGCGCGGCAAGACGGCGGGATTTAGCTTGATAGAGTTGATGATCGTGGTGTCGATCGCCGCGATACTGGCCGTGATCGCCTATCCGAGTTATCAAAACAAGGTGTATCAAAGCCGCCGCGCCGATGCCCATGCCATGTTGCTGGACGCGGCCATGCGTGAAGAACGCTTCAATACCGACAATAATACCTACACCACCAATTTGACGCTGCTGGGTTATACCTCGAATCCGGCGATATCCACCGACGGTTTTTACAGCGTTTCCATCGCCGCGGCCGCCAGCGGTATCGCCAATGGGTTTACCTTGACCGCCACCCCGCTGGCGCCACAGAACGGGGATACCCAGTGCGCCACCATCACCCTCACCTCGACCGGCGTGAAATCTTCCAGCGCCGGCGTGGGCCAATGCTGGTAAACCTGCTGCGCTGTTAGGCTGAAAAATCCTTCACGCGAAGAGGGTCTTCGTCACACGCCTTGAAGGTTTACGCCCCACTCGTTACAGGTCCAAAGAGCGCCCTCCATTTTCCCTTCCACCTAGACATTCATGTACCGGAAAACGGGTATCATGTCCGCTGACTTGCGCAACGGAACGGCCTCATGCCCAAACCGGTCACCCCTTTGCTGGCCGCCGATGTGATCATCGAACTCGCCGACCGTCCCGGGCGGCCCATCGTACTCATCGAACGTAAATACCCGCCCTGCGGCTGGGCGGTCCCCGGCGGTTTCGTGGAAGTGGGCGAACGCCTCGAGCAGGCGGCGGTGCGCGAGGCGGCGGAGGAGACCAGTCTCCACGTCACTCTTAAAGTCTTACTCGGCTGTTATTCGGCGCCGGACCGCGACCCGCGTGGCCACACCGTGACCGTAGTCTATGTCGGCGAGGCCCGCGGCGAACCACGGGCACGTGACGACGC
Source organism: Gammaproteobacteria bacterium (assembly GCA_919903055.1). GTDB lineage: Bacteria > Pseudomonadota > Gammaproteobacteria > DRLM01 > DRLM01 > CAKKSB01. The sequence goes on from CAKKSB010000123.1 coordinate 7,080, forward strand.
CAAACATCTCGCCTTGTTTCATCTCACCGTTTTGCCCGCGACGCTGGTCTTCGACCATGAGCAGGTTCTGCAAGATTATCGGCGTTATCGCGAGAGCGGGACGGTGGCGCCGCCGCGTCTTGAGTGAGCGCAGCGGCTCATCGAATGGGCGCGCCGCGCATGCGCGGACCGTTAAATCAGTTCGCGTGCGAGCGCGCAATGACGCCGCTGTTTTTCAAACGGCATCGTTGTTTGAAAAAGAGCGAGAAGAGTCCCCGCAGGGGGAGGGCGAAGATGGTTGATGCACCGCGCACCCGAGCGGCAGGTTCGCCGCGCCTCTGAGCCGGCCTCGCGGATGACGCGGTTTATTCTTCATCGCGGAGCAAACGCCCCATCAATTGCAAACCGCCTGTTATCAACGCTACCCCGAGCCTCACGCGCATAGCCGTCTTTGGGTATACTGCTGCGCCATGAGGCCCGCGCCGTCGTGCGCTGAATTGAGGAGTGAATGATGAGCCGGTTCGAGGGAGAGGGCGATTATCGCCACGGATCACCGGAATGTCTGGGCGTATTGCTGACCAATCTGGGTTCACCCGAAGCGCCCACCGCGGAGGCGGTGCGCCACTACCTGGCGGAATTCCTGTGGGATCCGCGAGTGGTGGAAATTCCCCGTCCGCTGTGGTGGCTGATACTGCATGGGCTGGTGTTGCGCACGCGGCCGTCGCGTTCCGCCCATGCCTATCAGCGGGTGTGGACCGATGAGGGCTCGCCTTTATTAGTGTTTTCGCGCCGGCAGGCGGCGGGTTTGCAAGCGCTGTTGCAGCAACGTTGCGGCGGTCCGGTACGGGTGGCGCTGGCCATGCGTTACGGCCAGCCGTCCATCGCCGCCGGTTTGCGGGAACTGCGCGCCGCGGGCGCGCGCCGCATTCTGGTGTTGCCGCTTTATCCGCAGTATTCCGGCGCCACCACCGCCTCCACCTTCGACGCAGTGACGGCGGTGTTGAAGACCTGGCGCTGGGTGCCGGCCCTGCGCTTCGTCAATCATTACCACGACGAACCCGCTTACATCGCCGCGCTGGCACGCAGTATTCAAGAACATTGGCAACAGCAGCCCCGTGGCGAGCGTTTACTGTTTTCGTTTCACGGCATGCCTAAACGCACTTTGCTGCTGGGCGATCCCTATCATTGCCAATGTCTCAAGACCGCCCGCCTGGTCGCCGAACGTTTGCAACTGGTGCAGGGCGAATGGCAAGTGACTTTCCAGTCGCGTTTCGGCCGTGCCGAATGGTTGCAGCCTTATACCGATAAAACCCTGCGGGCCTGGGCCAAGGCCAACGTGCAACGGGTGGATGTGGTTTGCCCGGGTTTCGCCGCGGATTGCCTCGAGACTCTGGAAGAAATCGCCATGCTGAACAAAGACGCCTTTTTGGCGGCGGGCGGCGAACAATTGCACTATATTCCGGCTCTCAACGATCGCGCCGACCATATGGCGGCCCTGGCGGATCTGGTGCTGCGCGATGCCCACGGCTGGCCCGAGGCCGACGCGTGGTGGAATGCTCCGCGGCAGACGGAAGCGGCCGAAGCTAGCCGGCGGCGGGCCCTCGCGCTGGGCGCGGCGCGTTAGCGGCAAGCATGGCGCTGCCGCGCGGTCGTTGCCGTTATAACTATACCGTCGTCGCCGGTTTCTTATGTTCGGCTGAAGAAATGACGATAGCTTGTGTGGCATCACCGGCTGTGCTGTGATGTGGCGAATAACCGCCGCATCCGGCGGTGACTTGGCATTAAGCGCGGCGGTTTGCCGTCACATCGGTGGGGTTGGCGACGCTGGCATAACCGGCTCAGGAGTGGATGCCTTGAATAATGCGGCCTGAAAAATGGCGCCATATGTAAGCTAACTGAAGAGTAGAATGGCAGGGACATTGCTTTGTTACAGACCGGGCCGCCGTCGCGGGAATGTAACAATGTTGGGAGGGATGAAAAGGGTGTTCGGCAAGAAGGAAAATTATGAACAACCGTAGTCTGCGTTTGTTGTCCACCGCGCTGGCCGTGGCCCTGAGCGGCGTAGCGAGCTTGCCACTCCAAGCGTCGGTCGATCCCGACCCGCCGGCGCATTTCGTCGAAGCGGATGTCCAGCCCGAGACTTTCCCGTTACCCGCCGCTCTGCGCGACAACGTGGCATTTTGGCGCAGCGTGTTTACCGAGTGGCGGCAAAGCCAGGTGGCGCTGCACGATATGAACTATCCCGCCATCGTCTATGACGTCATCGAACTGGACGGCAAAGTGGGCGACTCGCTCAGCGAGGCTCAGCGCGAGCAGATCAAGCAACATCGCGAGGCTTGGGAAGCGCGCCTGCAAGCAATCGCCGCCGCCGGGCAGGACGGCACCGAGCTTTCGGACCAGGATCGTGATTTGCGCCAGCGTCTGATCAACGCCGGCGGCGCGGCGGCGGTGGCCGAGGCTTATCTGCGGGTGCGGACCCAGCGCGGGGTACGCGAGCGTTTCCGCCGCGGTCTGGAAATCAGCGGCCGTTACGACGCTGCTTTCCGGCGGGCTTTCCAGGAAGCCGGTCTGCCGGAAGACCTGGCTTATCTGCCCCACGTCGAATCGTCGTTTCAATACCATGCTAAATCCGCGGTGGGCGCGGTGGGCATGTGGCAGTTCACCCGCTCCGCCGGACAGACCTTCATGACCGTGGACAAAGCCGTCGATGAGCGGCTCGATCCGGTGGCGTCGGCGCGCGGCGCGGCGCGTTACCTGAAGCACGCCTATAAACAGCTGGGTGACTGGAGCCTGGCGATCACCTCATATAATCATGGCATCCAAGGCATGGCGCGCGCCAAAGCCGAATTCGGCGGCGACTTCGGCCGCATCGTTCAAGAATACAAGGGTAAGACCTTTGGTTTCGCCTCGCGGAATTTTTACGCCGAGTTTCTCGCGGCGCGCGAGATCGCCAGCCAACCGGAGCGTTTCTTTCCGGAGGGCGTGGCCTTCGAAGCGCCGTTGCGCGCCGATCACATCGTGCTGGATCGCCCGGCGCGTTCCCGTGATCTCGCCCAGCGTTACGGCGTGACGCACAGCGAATTGGTGAAGATGAACCCGGCCTGGGGCACCCGCGCCAGCCGTAGTCAAACGGCGATTCCCGCCGGCGTGATGGTGACGCTACCGTCCGGCACCTTATTGTCCGCGGCGGTGCAGAATACCGCCTTATTGGCCGCCGCCACCCGTAAAGACGACGCGCCGCGCGAGGCCGCGACCCGGCAGGCCAAACTGCACGTGGTGAAAGCCAGCGAAACCTTGTCGGGTATCGCCAGACGCTACAAGATCGAGGTAACGGCCTTGCGGACTTTGAACGAATTGCCCGCCGAACAGGATCTGTTGCGGGTCGGTCAGAAATTGAAAGTGCGCGATGACGGGCAGTCCGCCGGCAACGACGCGGTTGTGCACGTGGTGCGCAAAGGCGACACGCCCTGGCTGATCGCGAGCAATTACGGCGTGACCGTGGCGGAGTTGCTGGCCAGCAATCAATTGACCAAGCGTTCGGTCATCCGCCCCGGCCAGCGTTTAGGGATACCGGCCAACCGGTAATACGACGGGCTGTCCAACGACGATGATTTGACGATGCCAGCGCGGTGTTGCTGGCACAATGAGATGTGTCTGTAAGGTATGGGACGGCGGGTAAAGCGTAATCGCCATCGGCGAGGGAGCGGCAAAATCAAAGGCGGTGCTTTACGTGAGCACACGCTCGCCGCGCACGATCATGAGATAGTGCCGGACTTGAGTCCCGCCGAAATTCCGACCGAGCCGGTCGCGGACGAGATTGCCGTCCCGCCGCTTGTTCCAACTTCCCCTGTTGTTGATCCGCTACCGCCGCCGGCCGCCGTCGCTGCGCCGTCGCCGCTCAAATCCACTCACGAACCGCTGCTGGCACCGCCCTCCGTGGCGGCGGTGCGGCGGCGGGGCCGCGGAGTATGGCGTTGGCTGACGCGGCTGGTATTCCTCTCGGTGGTAATCGCCGTCGCGGTGTTCGCCGTCAATGAGATGGAAGCCTCCCACTTGCAAGCGCGGTATCTGACCCAGCTCGGCAAGGAGTTGACCTTTCAACTCGCGCCCGGTCCCGCCCCCGCCGATGAAGTGCGCTTTCCGACCGGCGGTCCTTTCGATGAGCGGCTGGGGTATGTACGGATTCCGGCGTTTTTGACGGCGCTGACCGAGAAGGGTTATCCGGTTAACGCGCAGGCCCGGTTGTCGCCGCGACTGCGGCAATTGGTGGATTGGGGCCTGTTTCCCGCCTACCACGAAAAAAACCGGGCGGGCCTGCGTATTCTCGACCGCCACGGCCAGCCGATTTACGCGGTGAGTTATCCCGGCCAATTGTATGGCGGTTTCGATGAACTCCCCGCCTTGATGGTGAACGCCTTGCTCTTCATCGAAAACCGCGAGCTGCTCGACGCCCCGTCGCCGACCCGCAATCCCGCGGTGGAATGGGACCGCTTGTTCAAGGCGGTCGGCGAGATGCTGGTGAGCAAAGTGGTGGACGACGGCAGCAACGTCGCGGGCGGCAGTACCCTCGCCACCCAAATGGAGAAATACCGCCACTCGCCCGACGGCCTCACTCTCTCGGCCAAGGACAAATTGCGGCAAATGGCTTCGGCCAGCGTGCGCGCCTATCTCGACGGTGAAGACACCACCGCGTATCGCCGGAAAATTGTCCTCGATTACATAAATTCGGTGCCGCTGGCGGCGCGGGCGGGTTACGGCGAGGTGAACGGCATCGGCGACGGCCTGCTGGTATGGTACGGCGCCAAACCGGCGGAGACCAATCAACGCTTGCGGCGCCTGGCCGCCGAACCCGAGCAGATCAATGAGACCACGGCGCTGGCGTATAAACAGGTATTGAGTCTGTTCCTCGCCCAGCGCCGCCCGTCGTTTTATTTATCGGGTAAACCCGAGCGCTTGAACGGGCTGGCCAACGTCTATTTGGACATGCTCGCCAACGCCGGTTACATCTCGCCGGCGCTGCGTGACGCGGCCAGGAAAGTGACGCTGCGGTTCCGGGTCGGCGTCGAGCCGCCGCCGGTGGTGTTCACCGCCAGCAAAGCCAACAACGCGGTGCGCAGCCGTTTGGCGCAAATGCTGGACGTGCCGCGTTTGTACGACCTGGACCGGCTCGACCTGACGGTGCGCACGACCTTGGACAGCGGCATGCAGGGCACGATCACCCAAACCTTGCGGTCGCTGAAAGATCCCGCTCCCGCCCATGCCGCCGGGCTGTATGGCGAACGCCTGCTGCGCGAAGGCGATGACCTCACCCGGATCGTTTACAGCTTCACCTTGCTGGAGCGCACCGCCGACGGCAATCTGCTGCGAGTGCAGACCGATAATTTCGATCAACCCTTCGACATCAACGAAGGCGTGAAACTGGACCTCGGTTCCACCGCCAAACTGCGCACCTTGATCAGCTATTTAAACGTGATAGTCGCCTTGCATCAACGCTACGCCGCGCTCAAACCCGCCGAGCTGGCCAAGGTGGAGATCAGCGCCAATAATCCGCTGGCGCGCTGGGCGCTGGATTATCTGCAGACCAGCGAAGACCGCGGTTTACTCCCCATGCTCGAAGCGGCGATGGATAGGCTTTATTCCGCCAATCCCGCCGAACAGTTTTTCACCGGCGGCGGTCTGCACAGTTTCGAGAATTTCAACCGGGAAGACGACGGCAAGATCGTCACGGTGCGCGAGGCGCTGCGCAATTCGGTGAACCTGGTGTTCATCCGCATGATGCGCGACATCGTGCGTTATCACATGACCGCCGTGCCCGGCTCGTCGGGGAAATTGCTGGAAGACAGCGCCGACGAACGCCGGCCGGTTTATCTGGCGCGCTTCGCCGACCGCGAAGGCAGCCAGTACATGCAGCGTTTCTACCGCAAATATCAGGGCAAGACACCGGAGCAGGCTTTGGAATTGCTGGTGGCGGGAATGCGGCTGACGCCGGCGCGGCTCGCGCTGGTATTCAATACCGTCACGCCGGTCGCCAGCCTAAACGACTTCACGGCATTTTTACGCGCCAACCTGCCGGTCACCAACCTGTCGGATAAAGACCTCGCCGGGCTGTTCGCGAAATACGCGCCGGACAATTTCTCCTTGCCCGATCGCGGTTACCTCGCGCGCGTCCATCCGCTCGAGTTATGGACCGTGGCCTATATGCGCGCCCATCCCCAGGCCAAGATGCAAGAGGTGCTCGACGCCAGCCGCGAACAGCGCCAGGAGGTTTACAGCTGGCTATTCAAAACCCGCCATAAGAACGCGCAGGACAGCCGCATTCGCACCCTGCTGGAGATCGAGGCGTTTCAAGAAATTCATCGCGAATGGAAACGGCTGGGTTACCCCTTCGACAGCCTGGTCGGTTCCTATGCCACGGCCATCGGCAGTTCGGCGGATAGGCCGGCCGCGTTGGCGGAGTTGATGGGCATCATCGTCAATAATGGAATACGTTCGCCGAGCGTGCGCATGGAAGGTTTGCATTTCGCCGAGGCGACGCCGTATGAGGCGGTGATGACGCGGCAGGCCGTGGCCGGCGAGCGGGTGTTGCCGGTGGAGGTCACCCAAGTGGTGCGGCGCGCGCTGGCCGAGGTGGTGGAGCAGGGCACGGCGCGCCGCCTCAATAAAGCTTTCACTTTACCCGACGGCACGCTGGTGACCGCCGGCGGCAAGACCGGCACCGGCGATCATCGCTTCGAGGTCTACGGCAAGGGCGGGCGATTGATTCAATCGCGCGTCGTCAACCGTACCGCGACCTTCGTGTTTTATATCGGTGAGCGTTTCTTCGGCACGCTCACCGCCTATGTGCACGGCCCCGAGGCCGCCAACTACCGTTTCACCAGCGGCCTGCCGGTGCAGGTGTTGAAGACCCTCGCGCCGGTGATCACGCCGCTGCTGATCGAAGCGAAGGGCGAAACGCCCGCCGTGCAGCCGGAGGAGGCGATTCCCGCCAAACCGATTGCGCCGTCATCCACCGAGCCGATGGACGATGTGCCGGAAGACGTAGTGAAACCCACGCCGCAAACG
>CAKKSB010000124.1 GCA_919903055.1 Gammaproteobacteria bacterium
CCATTCTTCCAAATCATTTCCCGCGTAACGGATGGGGCGCCCCAGATGTTTACTGAACACCGCGGCCACCGTTTCACCGGTGAGCACATCCGGGCCGTGCAAGGGATATTCCGCGCCTTGGTGGCCGGGCTCGGTCAAGGCGTTGGCGGCGGCCTCGGCCACGTCGCGGATATCCACTCGATTCAAACCCCCCGAGCCGATGGGCGGAGGATAGACGCCATAGGACATGATCGCCGCGCGGCACCACAGATAATCGTTTTGAAAAAAGTTATTGGGCCGCAACAAAGTGTAATCGAAGCTCGCTTGTTTGATGGCTTGTTCGATGGCGAGCTTGCTGCGGAAATGGGGAATGTTTTCCGAACCCGCCGGCATGGGCACCGACAGATAGACCAGTTTGGTGATGCCGGCCGACTTGGCGGCGGTTACCGCGGCCAGGCCCAATTGCGTTTCGTTGCGGCTGAGGGGAGTAATCAGAAATACCCCGTCGACGCCATCAAAAGCCATGCCTAGCGAGCCGGGTTTATCCAGGTCACCGACACAACCTTCGACACCGTCGGGCAGGGATTTGACTTTATTGGCGTAGCGTGACATGCAGCGTATGCTGACGCCGCGTTGCCGCAGCGTGTGTATCAGCGCGCCGCCCAATGTACCCGTACCGCCAATGACCAACACTTTCATTAGATTTCTCCCTCTATGATTCAGGCCGCGAAGGCGCGGATAAAAAAGGCTCGGCCTTTTTCGCGCGCGGCGTCAGGCCGCTACTCTCGCATTGATTGTGTGGCAAAACAAGTTGCATGCGTCGGGTGTCATGAGGAATGGATGTCGGCGTGCTTTAGTGCAGACTTGCCCGCCCGCCCAGTGCCGTCTGAGTGCGGAACACGACTTCGGGATGGACCAGGCTGGGAAAGATCACCACCTGCATGCCGAGCGCGTGGGCGAGTGTACCGTGCGGAGAGACGTCCAATTCGCCACGCAATGTTCGAAACTGTTCGGCATTCAAATAGAGGAGATTGGGCGCGTAGCCATGTTCGCGTTCGAAGCGAAAGGCGAGGGCAAGAATAAAGCTGAGCATAGGGTCTCCTCCCGCCGCCGTGTGACAGCGCTGATTCGCGGCGGCGCGTCGCGGATTGTCGATTTACCTTTAATTCGGACGAAAGGCCGGCTTCTTTAGCGGAGGTTGAACGAAAGGGAGACAGCTATTCCGCAAACGGAAGCCATCGGATACGGCTTGATCGCGTAACCATGAGCAATCCCCGGGCTGGTCTTTGCCCGCGAGAGTCGGGAAGGGAGGGCGGAGGAGCGGCGAGCGGCCGCTCCTCTTTAAAATTATTTTGGTTTAGAAACGATGCCGATCTTGGCGCGGGGCGCGTTCACGCTCGCGTGCTTCATTGATGCGCAAGGGCCGACCGTTGATTTCTTTGCCGTTGAGGGCGGAAATCGCGTTGCTCGCGGCGGAGTCGTCCATTTCCACGAAGGCGAAACCACGAGGCCTGCCGGTCTCGCGATCAGAAACCATTTTGACGGAGTGCACGGAGCCATATTGGCTGAACATGGTGCGCACTTCGTCTTCGGTGGAAGTAAATGGCAGGTTACCGACATAAATAGACTTCATAATCACAAATCACTCTCTAGAAACGGTCCCTAAAGTTTGACGTAGCGTCGTCAAGACAGCGAACCTACACTAAACATACGCAGATGTTACGTCCCCCTTCCGCTGGGTCTTTAAGTAGTGACATTACTCGCGGATGACGGAGGTGTTGCAACAAGCTGCAACCGGCCCAAGTTATGCGCGGGTCCACAGGCAACCAATAAATTTTATTGATGCAGCCGAGAAGAAACACGTTATACACTTTTTGGCCAAAGCAAAGCTTACGCCTAATTACACGGCCGGACAATCCATTCCTTGAGGGTATTTTAGGAATTTCAAGATGTTTTTTTAAGGTAAATTTTGGCGTGCGTTGGATGCTGCTGCTAATAATATGAGATACCGTTGCGCATATCCGCTGGTCTGCATGCAGGTCCGGCGTGTACTCTTTTCAATACTGGAATGGCGCGTCAATTTAGATTTAATCTTGAAATTAATTTAATGTGCGTGGACGCGCGGTCGTGCGCCCACGCTGGAGGACGGTCTCACCATGAGTCACGCCGATGCACAACCGGATTGGAATAAGATCGCTGAAAAATTCGATTTGTGGCTGCCGTATCTGGCCCCGGTAGGCGAGGCATTGCTCGATGCTTTACAAGCCCGCCTCGGCGAAGTGATTTTAGACGTGGCATCGGGTACCGGCGAGCCGGCGTTGAGTTTGGCGCGCCGTCTGCGCGGTAATCTCATGTTGCAAGGCGTCGATGCGGCCAAGGGCATGGTGAAGGTCGCGCAAGCCAAGGCTCGGCAGGAAGGATGGTCCAATCTTCGCTTTAGTTGCATGCCAGCCGAGCGGCTGAGTTTTCCCGCGCATCACTTCGATCGTGCCTTGTGCCGCTTCGGTGTCATGCTGTTCGAACATCCGCAAAAAGGTTTGGAAGAGATTTTGCGGGTGTTGAAACCCGGCGGCCGCGTCGCCTTGGCGGTGTGGGGACCGCCGGCCAGCATGACCACCCTTTATTGGGCGCATCTCGCGCTGCGCGACCGCCTGCCCGAAGACCAGCAGCCGCCCATCGGCAAAGTCACCTCGCTAGGCGCGCCCGGCATGTTGCAGAGTCTGCTGGAAACGGCCGGTTTTACCCGTTGTACGGTTCAATATTTCGACTTCCATTATCGTTTTTCGTCGTTCGCGGAGTATTGGCGTTTGGTGGAGGCGTCGGACATCATGAAAATGCAATTCGATGCTTTACCTATCGGTGAACTTACGGCGGTAAGAGAGCAAATCGCAATGTACGCGCAAGCTTATGCGCATGAGGGACAGCTCATCATTCCTCACCAAGCCGTTTTGGCAACCGCCTACAAACCCGCTTAAATTCCACCGGTGGTCCGTGCACCTGGTTCGCGGCCACCGGTCGGTCATGCCATTTTTTCGGACCGACTTGAATAAAAGCGCGGCGGTTTCGCCGGACTTTAACCGCGGCGTACGATTTAAAGGACCACGTTGCGCGGCCGTAAACCACGCTATAACCATCATCCCCACTCATCGCTGTTTTGGGAGCACGCAGAATGTCAGGTCAACAAGACCCGCGGGATTATGTCTCCGCTTCGATACACCGCGACTTTTATTACAACAATATCCTCGGCACCCCGACGCTCATTAAAGAATACGCCAAGGTGGAAAAATTGTTGGTCGAGTCGCAATATTTAGCCTGCATCACCATTCAGGTGCCGCAATTGCATCGTATCGAATATAATTACGGCAGCCAGCTCTACAGCAAGCTTTTGACCAATGTGACCTCGTTGATCCGTGACGTAAAAGAACAGGCGTTTCGCGGCACGGATATTTTCGTGGTCGATTTGCTCGACATCGACACCTTCGTTATTTTCCTTTCACCGCCGCGCGACAGCGGTACCGTACTGCTCGATCATCTGGAAGTAATCTGCGAGCGTACCCGCCTCACGCTCACCCAGCGGGTATTTGAGCTGTTTTACCCGTATACCCATGAATATTTGCGGCCGGCGGTGGGTTACGCCATGGCTATCAACAATCCCATGATCAATAACACGCGCTTGATCACCCAACTGGTGACGCATTCCAAACGGATGGGCGAGTTTCTCTCCACCCGTCACGGCTATCAAAGTAAATACGCGTTGCAGAAACTGATTATTCAGCGCGACATCCAAACCGTTTTTCAACCGGTGGTCGACCTTAACACGCTCGATCCCATCGGTTACGAAGCGTTGACGCGAGGACCCAAAGATTCGGAATTCGCCAGCCCTTTGTTGTTATTCTTGCTCGCCGGCGAATTCGGTTTGTCCTTCGAGCTGGATTCCTTATGCCGGCAAGAGGCTTTTCGCCGTGCGCGCGGCCTGACCAAGGACACCAAGATTTTCGTCAATACTCTCACCATGACCATCCACGATCCGGAATTCCGGGGCAAATATCTTGAAGATTTGCTGAAGGATCTGGAGATCAAGCCCGAGAACGTCATCTTCGAAATCAACGAAAAGCTGGCCATCGATAACTACGACGTGTTCCGGCGCGCCATGCAAGATTACTCCGACATCGGCATCGTGCACGCCAGCGACGACATCGGCAACGGCTATTCCGATCTGGAACGCATCATGGAGCTCAACCCCGGTTACATGAAGATCGACATCAGTCTGGTGCGCGGTATCAATAATAGTTACATCAAGCGCGAGATCATTAAATCCATGGTCAGTCTGTCGCGGGGCATCGGTTCGCAGATTATTGCCGAGGGCGTCGAAACTAAGGAGGAATATCTTACCCTTCGCGATCTCGGTGTGCCGTACGGCCAAGGTTATCTTTTCGGCAGACCCTCGCCGACCCTCGATCCCATCGATAAAACCCTGCTGACCGCGGAATAACAGCGGCCATCCGCTCCCATTAAATTATTTTTCCTCCCAGACGCTATATCTCAAGTATTCCCCGAACCCCCGGAGTACAGGGGGGATGGTGAGTGGTTGAAAGAAGCATGGCGCATCACCGCAGCCTAACTTTCCCACCCTGAGGAAGGCGGCATTCGGACCATGCCCAAGGCGCGCTTGCCTGATGTGCAAGGAGTAGACTATGAAGCTGAAGATCGGCGCTAAAATGACGTTCGCCATCGGTTCGGTAGGCGCGTTACTCATAGCTTGTGGAATCGTCGGCTACATCGGCGCCAGTAAACTTTCCGATGAACTGTCTTTCATCACCACCAAAGCCTGGGACGCGGCCGACGGTTCCATGGAAGGCACCATCGGCATACAGCGGCAATTGATCGAAGTGAATCATATCCTGAGTCCCGGCGAAACGCCGGAACGTTTGCAGCATCATTATGACGACTTGGCGCAGGCGATGAAATTCGCGGAAGAAGCCTTAACCCGCATGCGCTATTCCGGTTTGATCGATGCCCAGCATCTGGCGGATTTAGATAGATTGCTCGCCGAACAGGCCAAGGTGCGCGACGAGTTGCTCGACCAATTTCAAAAATCTTCAGCGCTGAATGCCAAAGGTGCACCAAGCGAAGCCGCCGCGCCGGCCGCCGCCGCGCTCAAGACGGCGCAAGACCGCTATTTACAAAAAACCACGGCGCTGCTCGATTTCATCGGCAAGCTGGAGGCACTCGGCGACAGCCAGGTGGAAAATCAAACCAAGACTATCGCGAAGATCATCACGGACGTTAAAATCGCCATCCTCATGACCATGTTGATCGGGCTTGCGGTAAGCGCGGCGATCATCTTGTACAGTATCCGTGTAGTGGTATACCCGATCACCAAGGTGACTCGGAGAATGCGGGACATCGCCGAAGGCGAAGGCGATCTCACCGCCCGCCTGGAAATCACCGGGCATGATGAAATCACCGAATTGAGTACGGCGTTTAATGCGTATACCGCCAAGATTCACGAAATGGTTCTCAATGTCGCCGACGCCACCTCGCAGCTCGCCGCTTCCTCGGAACAAACAGCGAAAATCACCTCGACCGCCAGCAAGGAAGTGGATCGCCAGAAAAAGGAATCGGATCTGGTCGCCGCCGCGGTCACTGAAATGGCGCACGCCGCCCATGATGTGGCGCGTAGCGCCGAAGGTGCCGCGGCGGCGGTACATCGCGCCGATGAAAAAGCCCAATCAGGCAATCAAATCGTCACCCATACCATGAATTCCATTCACGCCTTGGCGAATGAAGTGGGTATCGCCAGCGGTGTAATCACCGAGCTCGCGAATGAAAGTGAAAAAATCGGCAAGATCTTGGACGTGATCCGTAACGTCACGGAACAAACCAATTTGCTCGCGCTCAATGCCGCCATCGAGGCCGCCCGCGCCGGCGAGCAAGGCCGGGGTTTCGCGGTGGTGGCGGACGAGGTGCGGATTCTCGCGCAGCGCACCCAGGCTTCCACCTTGGAAATTCATAGCATCATTCAGCGTTTGCAGGAAGGCACCGGCAAGGCCGTGTTGGCCATGGAGAAGGGCCGTCAACAGGTCACGCATAGCGTCACGCAATTCGAGGGTGTCAACGAGGCTTTCCGCAATATCGCCGAGGCGGTGCGTTCCGCCACTGATATGACGACGCAAATCGCCGCGGCCGCCGAACAGCAAAACGCGGTGAGTGAAGAGGTGGGCCGCAATGTCACCAATATCCGCGATGCGGCCGAGGAAAGCGCGAAAAGCACCCGGCAGGTGATGGATGCCAATCTCGGTGTCGCCGCATTGGCGGCGCAACTCCAAAATCTGGTCGGTTCATTCAAAATTTAATCTTGAAATTCTCCGTGGACCCGCCGCGAAGCGGGACAAGGGGGAATGATCGAGCAGGATGAGCGTAATAAGAGAATGTACTTCCCCCTTGATCGGTCATTGATTCCTCGTACAGGGTTGGAATATTTAACGGCCGCTCCCTGGCCGATGCACTTCGCGCGGCGGACGTGAAATCGCAGACTCCGTAGTTGCAACAGGTTATGATGACGCATAGGTGTATCTCTAAGGAGAGAGTGTATGCCCGCGTTCATCGATTCCGTCGCCGATCTCGACTTTACCCCGCATGTCCCCTTGCAAGCTTCGCCGCCGGATTGGCGGGATCATTTCGTTTACTTCCTGCTGGTGGACCGCTACGACAACAACGACCCCGCGACGCCGGCCTTCAGCGGCGGGGCGGCCGGCGCACCGCCGCCGCCCGGTGCGGGCCAGCGCTTTCAAGGCGGTAATCTCAAGGGCATCACCCGCCGCCTGGATTACATCCGGGGTTTGGGTTGCACGGCGATCTGGCTGAGTCCCATCCTCAAGAATCGCCTCGACAAGATAGACAGTTATCACGGCTACGGCATCCAGGATTTTCTGCAGGTCGATCCGCGCTTCGGCACCCTCGACGATCTGCGCGAACTCACCCGCGAGGCCCACGGCCGCGGCATGTACGTGATCCTCGACGTGGTGCTCAATCACGCCGGCGACGTCTGGGCCTATCCGGGCGACTTTGATTATTACTACTATCAAAACCGGCGTTTTCCCTTCGGCTTTTGGCGTGAGAGGGACCCGGCCGCCGGCCTGCAAGGCGACGACGGCGTCTGGCCGCGCGAGCTGCAACAGCCCGACGCCTTCAAGCGGCGCGGCCAGATCCGGGATTGGAACGACGCGGAGGAAAGCCGCAACGGCGATTTCCTCAGCCTCAAGGAACTGGACCTGCCCAACCCGCCGGTACTCGATGCCCTGATCAAGGCCTACAAATACTGGATCGCCGCCGCCGACCTCGACGGCTTCCGCATCGACACCGTCAAACACATGGAAGATTCGGCCACCGCGATTTTCTGCAACGCCATTCGCGAATACGCGCAGCGGATCGGCAAGCACAATTTCTTTTTGTTCGGGGAGATCGTCGCCGACGATGAATTCATTCAACGCTACATCGGCCGCAACGCCCGCATCGAAGGCACCCAGGAACGCTTTCCCGCCCTCGACGCGGCGCTGGATTTTCCGCTCTACTTCATGCTGGAAGAGGTCATCAAAGGTTTCGTGAATCCCGCCGCGCTGCGCGCGCGTTACGACGCCTTCCGCGATCGCTACGCCGATCACGGCGCGGCGGGGCGCTACTTCGTCACCTTCGTCGATAATCACGACCAGATGAGCCGGCCCTATCGCCGTTTCCTGCACGCCAATCCGCATTGGCGGCAGGCGGCGCTGGCGATCGCCTATCTGCTCACCAGCCACGGCGTGCCGTGCATCTACTACGGCACCGAACAGGGTTTCGATGGCGGCGGCCCGCATGACAGTTATGTCCGCGAATGCATGTTCGGCGGTGAATGGGGCGCCTTCGGCACCACTGGCCGGCACTTCTTCAACGAGAACCACGCGCTGTATCAGGCCATCCGCGCCGTGGCGCGGGTCCGCCGACAAGAAACGGCTTTACGTTACGGGCGGCTTTATTTCCGGGAAATTTCCGGCAACGGCGTCGATTTCGGCCACCCCCTCAACGGCCGCTGCACCTTGGCCTATTCGCGGATACTCGACAGCGAGGAGGTGCTGGTTCTGCTCAATCTCGACGATCAGCCGCGCGCGGATTTCATCACCGTGGATGTTCACTTGAGCGCGCCGGGCCGGCGGATGGTGGAGATGCTGGCGGGCGGCGGGCAACCGATGGTGCAGGAACGCGGCGGCCGGGCCTGCGTGCAGGTGGAATTGGCGGGACACGCCATTGCCATTCTGAAGTGCGGCGGTGTGCCGCTGTGAATGGTGATCATCGCCGCGGCGCTGACCGGACTCTATCTCAAAATGAATCACCGCGTTTTTTGAATATGCTCTCCGCCCACCTCCCCCCGCGAGGGTTGCATGGTGGTTAAAAACGTCCCCTCTCCCCCGGCGGGAGGGAGATGATTTTGAGATAGTCCTAGCCGCATGCGCCGCGTTCGCGCCTATCGCGGGCGGTAGAGGATGAAGCTGAGATCATCAGGATGAGACGGCGTGCCCGGCCGGGGATGGCGCATCCGTTCATGGCAGCGTGCCGCCAGCTCGCGGCCGATCCGGCGCAGCGATCCGGCCCGTATGCAATCCACCAATTCGCTGATGTAGAGATTGTCCGGCGCGCCGTCGCTGGCCAGCAACAAGGTGTCGCGCGGCGCCAGGGCGAAGGTCGGGCCGATGTCGATGCGCATCTCCGGCGAACCGATGACGTTGGAGACGATATTGCGCTCGGCGTGATGCAGCGCCTCGCTCTCGTCCAGCATCCCGGATTCCACCGCGTAGCCCACCGGCGAATGGGGCATGGTCTGGTATTTCACCTTGCCGCGCTGGCCGGCGACCAAGATCAATGAATCGCCCACATGGTAAGAACGCATCAGCCGGCCTTGCAATTCCACCACCGCGATGGTGGTGGCGGAGCCGCCGCCGAGGGCGATGATTTCTCGATTGGCCTGCTCGATGCCGTTGAGGATGGCGTCGCGCAGCGCCGCATTATTCCGCTGCGCGGCGCGCACCGCTTCGGCCAAGCGTTGCACCGCCAGCCGGGAGGCGGCCTCGCCGGCCGGCAAACCGCCCAGGCCGTCCGCCACCACCAGCACCCCGGCGTCGGCACCCGCCGGGATCAGCGCCAGCGCGTCCTCGTTCACCGTCTCCTTGAACGGCGAACGCCGGGTGAAGGCCGCCGCCTTACCGCCGGCGAAAGAATAAGTCTCGACGTCGGCCATATCCTTTTGCGTATGGATCAGCGTGTCGGTGAGAATGCGCGGTGGAACGGCCAAGCATCAACTCCACTGGATGGTTTCGAGATAGTGGCGCAACTGGCCTGCGGTTTTGAACTTGCGCAGAATCAACGAACGTTTGAGTCCGCAGCAAATATCCTTCACCTCCGGCGGTTGTTTCGCGTAGAGCTTGGCGCCGCCCACCGCGTCGTAAAACAGCCGGATCAGATTGATGACGTCGTCGTGAATATGCCGGGGGCTGGAGGCGCCCCAGTGGAACATGTCCAGCAGTTTCAATTCAAAGCCCAGGCCGTAGCGCTGCACGATGACGTTATCGGAATGCAGGTCGCCGTGGTATTCGCCCAGCTGGTGGATCGCCTCCATGCCCATGGCCAGGGCGTGCAGCAGATGCACCGCTTGAAAGGGACTGAGGCGTTTGCGCGGCTGCCGTGCCAGAAAGGCGCTGAGCAATTCGCCTTCCACGAACTCCGAAACCAGAAACGTGATCGGCACGCCGCGATAGAGGATGCTGTCCTGGGTGTAATACTGGATCACGATCGGGCATTGGCGCAGCTTGTGTAATTTTTTGGCGTAAAACACCGCGGCTTTGTCGCGCTGGTTGCGGTGAGGGAAGAAAAACTTGGCGGTGCGTTCGATGCCGGTGGCGCGTTCGCGGATCAGATACACCTCGCCCTCCCAGCCGGCGCCGAGGTGCTGAACGATTTCATAATGCCCGCGCAGCACTTTGCCCGGCGGAAAATCGAAGGCGTCGATGCGGGGCTGTTGGTCGTTGGTTTTCATCCGTGCTCGCCGCGAGTGCGGCAGTTTCATGTAGAGCGATGGCGCGTTGCCAGGGCCGGCGTTCCAGTCAAGTTTTCCGCCTGAAACGACGATATATCTGCCAATGCAAGGAGCATAACAAGCCTTTTTTTCGGACGCCATCCTCATGAACAATCCACCCTATACCACCGGCGGACACCGCGATTGGGATCTAATCGCGGCCATGCTCTTCTTCATCGCCTGTTGCCTGTTGGTGAGTCTGGTGCTTCCTTACCGGCACTACGGTGTCCCCGCCGGCCATGCCGCCGCTGAACAGCTGCCCGCGCCGCGGCCGGCGCCCATCGCTCTCGTCACCAGCCCGCAACAGAAAAACGCGGCCTTGGCCGCTTATCGAGAAGGCATGCAAGCGCTGCGGGCCGATCATTACCCGGCCGCGTTAATCGCCTTCAAAAAGGCCTTGGAAAAATTTCCGGGTTTCGCCGAAGCCTATATCGGCCTCGGCGAGGCCAATCATTTTCTCGGCGACGATCAGGCCGCCGCGCTCAACGCCCAGCACGGTCTCGATGAAATCACCGCCGATCAAACCGCCTTCGTACCGGACCTGGATCGCCAGGCGGCGCGGGCGTGGGCGCACCGTGTGCTCGGCACGGCATTGTTGCGCCGCGCCGAACGCGAGTTGGATCAGCATGAACATCTTTTGGCGAAAATGGCGGCGAATCGCGCCCGGTTTCATTGTCAGCAGGCGCTCGCCTTGGGCCATGGTGATAGCTTGGCCGAGGGCTGTACGGAAACCGCCGCCGCGCTGGCGCAGCGCTCTTGACGTTTTGCTCCGCGGCGGCGCGCGGGTAGAGCGCGCGGCGGGATTCGTGGATAATGCAGCGCCAGAGCGATAACTAAGGGACGGTTGGGGTAATGATCAATTTTTCGCGGAGCCTTTCCAGCGCCGACCCGCGTAGCGGCCGCGGACCGCTCACCTTGTGCGCGGCGGGTGTGATGTTGGTTCTCGCCGGTTGCGCGAGCGGTCCCGATCAGCGCTTCGCCGGCGATCGGCACGCCGAAGCCAAAGCCGCTTATCTGGCCCACGACTATCAAAGCACGCTCGTCATCGTCGAGCCGCAAGCCACCGCCGGCGCGGCTTGGGCGCAATACACCCTGGGCTTCATGTACTACTACGGCCGCGGCGTCAGGATAGACCGTCCGCTGGCGCGGCAATGGATACAGCAATCGGCGGCGCAGAATTATCCGCCTGCCAAGGA
>CAKKSB010000125.1:0-13226 GCA_919903055.1 Gammaproteobacteria bacterium
GATCAGCGGTGCGGTGATCCGGTGCCGCCCGCTCGGCATGCTGAAGATGAGCGACGAAGCGGGCGTCGACGCCAAGCTGATCGCCGTGCCGGTCGACAAGCTCACCACGCTCTATAAAAACTGCAAAAATCTCGACGACCTGCCGCCTTCGCTGCTGGCGCAGATCGCCCACTTCTTCGAACACTACAAAGATCTCGAAGCCGGCAAATGGGTCAAGGTCGACGGCTGGGCCGGCCCCGACGAGGCCAAGACGGAAATCACCGCGTCCATCGCCCGTTTCAAAGCCTCCAAATAACACCGCGGTTCCGAACTCACCCCACCCGCCCTCCATTGAGGGCGGGTGGGGTGAGGGGATCGAATATAACTGGCCCCCGTTGAGAGCCTCATGCTGGTAAGTTCCCTGTTTCCAATGGTCGAGGTTTTTCGCGACGAGCTCGACGAGTCGCCTTGGTTTGGCTTTGCGGTTGGCGGAAGTGATGCCCTTTTCGTTATGCACAAGGTTAGCGATCGCTACGACCTCGATGGCTACGCAGTATTCAGGCGAGAAGACATCTCGTCGATTGAAGAGTCCTTCGAGCGACGAGACCTCATTCACCGTGCGCTGCGCATCAAGAAATTGTCGCCCTCCGCGCCAAGCAGCATTGATCTCTCTTCTATGCGGTCACTTATGGAGTCTGCGCAGGCCGGCTACGGCGTGTTGGTCGTAAGCCGCGAGTGGCTCGATTCCGATGAAGTCGAAGTGGGACGAGTACGCATAACTTCCGATGACAATTACGTCCTCCGCTGGCTAAGCACAAATGCCGAATGGAACAACGATGACCGTACGTTTCGCTATCGGGATGTCACCCTAGTCGAGTTCGGTGCCGAGTATGAGCAAACCTTGTTGCAGGTGGCGCTCGACCGCGAGAGTGAAGGCTGATCCCTCATTAAGCGGCAGCATTCTCAAACCGCATTCCCACTTGCGCGGGTATGCCCTTTACAAAACCGCCGTTTCAGCGACCATCCTTATCACGCGTACGCATGATTCCCCGCATCAGTGGCCAGCCTGAAAGGTGTCCGCCACCCACACCCCTACCAACTGCGTCGCGACCACCACCAGCGCGGCGATGAACAGATGTTCACCGATCACCCGCCACGGCGCCACGCCCTGCGCGCGGGCCATGCGGTAACTCAACACCGCCACCACCGTCATGCCCCAAGCCACGCTGACCATCACCGCGACGTCGAGTTCGAACGATAACAAAGGCACGACGAAACTGAGCGCCATGAAAAACTTGGCGAGAAAAGTGGCCAGTGTCGCCTGCCAAATCTGGCTCGCCGTCATATCGCCGCGCGATTCCTCGGCGATATGAATACCCAGGGCATCCGACAAGGCATCAGCGACGGCCACCGTCACCACTCCGCCGATCACCGCCAGCGGCGAATGAGTGCCGGCATGCAAACCCACCATCAGGCCCAAGGTGGTGATGACGCCGGAGGTCAAACCGAAACTCATGCCGGTGTTGAGATGTTTATTCATCCTAAACACCGCGGATGTAAACCACGGACGACAGGGAGATCACGGAGAAAAAATGTTGCGGCATTGGGTGAGTTCATCCGTCGGGTAACTTTCATAAGGACACACCGCCATGGCTTTCCTCCGTGATCTCCGGGGCCTCCGTGGTCAAGCGCTTTTTCAGTTTCAAAATTTCGGCGCCGCCGGGCAACGCCGTGCATCATTGTTCTATCAATTT
This sequence comes from Gammaproteobacteria bacterium, assembly GCA_919903055.1. Taxonomy (GTDB): domain Bacteria; phylum Pseudomonadota; class Gammaproteobacteria; order DRLM01; family DRLM01; genus CAKKSB01. The sequence continues at coordinate 1,734 of CAKKSB010000125.1, forward strand.
ATAACCGCTGCCGTGCACCGTAACCAGGTAATGCGGCTCGGCGGGATCGGCCTCGATTTTTTTGCGCAGCCGCACGATGAAATTATCGACGGTACGGGTGGCGATCTCGCGCTGGTGGCCCCACACTTCGGTCAGCAAATCCTCGCGCGACACCACCTCGCCGCGGTGCATCACCAGATAACGCAGCAACTCCAGTTCCTTGGCGCTCACCTCGAGCGGCATGCCGTCCCGCACCAGTTGATGGCGGCGGAAATCCACGGCGGCCACACCCACCGTCAAGGTTTCCAGTTCACCCGGCGCGACGCCGTCACGGCGCAAGCGGGCATGGATCCGCGCCAGCAATTCCCGCAAGCCGAAGGGCTTGACCAGATAATCATCCGCGCCCACTTCAAAGCCCAGCACCTTATCCATTTCCGCGCCGCGGGCGGTGAGCATGATGATCGGTTGCCGCATGCCTTGAGCGCGCAAGCTGCGGCACAAGCTCACGCCGTCACCGTCGGGCAACATCAAATCCATCAGAATCAAATCCGGTTTGCCGGTGAGCACCGCCTCGCGGCCCTGACGCGCCGTGCCCGCCGTGAGGACCCGGTAGCCTTCTATTTCCAAATTGTCCTTCAAACCCGCGCTCATCGCCGGGTCGTCCTCGATCACCAGAATGGTCGCGGACATCGCCGTCAGTGTACAGCGTGCAAGGGAAAAATAACCGCCGCCCGCACGCCGACGCCTTGCGCGGCGGTCGCCAACTTAAATTCGGCACGGTGAATCTTGGCGATTTCATCTACCAGGGCCAACCCCAAACCGCTGCCGCTGGCCGGATCGGCGCCGCCGCCGCGTTCAAACGGCTTGCGCAGACGCTCCCATTCTCCCTCCGGAACCCCCGGCCCGTGATCGGAAACCGCCAGCTCCACGCCGTCCGCGCGCGCGCGCAGACTCACCCGCACCACGCCGCCGGCGGCGCCGTATTTCAGCGAATTGTCGATCAGATTAAGCAAGATTTGCGTCACTCCGTAACAGTCATGCGCCACCGCGGGCACCACCTCGTCCAACGCCACCTCCAGCTGTAAACCGTGATCTTCCACGCGCCAGCGGTAGCTGTCCAGCACCGCGCGCACGGTGGCGCGCAAGTCGGTAGCGGTGAGCCGGTACAGCGGCGCGCCCTGGCTCAAGCGCGAAAAATCCAGGACGGTATTGATCATTTGCGTCAGGCGCTCACTCTCGTGCAACAGGACGCCGAGATATTGATGAACGCGCCCGGCATCGGTCACCCGGTGCAGATAAAGCGTTTCGGCGTACATGCGGATCAAGGCCAGCGGCGTCTTTAATTCATGGGAGACATTGGCGATGAAACGGTTGCGGAGATCGACCAGCGCGTGCTCGCGGCGCAGCTCGCGCCACACCGCGAAGGTCGCCATCAACAGCGTCACGATCACGCCGGCGGCCACCGCCCACAGCAAGGTGCGCTCGCGGCTCAAGCGCTGCGCCTCGCCTTGCGGCGACGGTTTGAACATCAGCATCCAGCCCGGCAAGGCCCGCCCCACCGGCCAATTGAGCGCATCGTCATCCCAAGCGGCTTCGTTGTCCTGCAGCTGCACGACACCGCCCTGCTTGGCGTTGAATTCCGCCAGTAAAGGCGCGATCAAACGCCGGGTCAACACGGCGAGGTTGTAGCGAATCAATATCCAACCCGCCGAGCGGTCCATCTCGCTGACCCGCTGCACGGCGAACAAAGACGTCTGCCTGTCGATGGTTTCCACGAAGGTGTGCAGAATAAAACCGCCGGCCTGGGTATCGATTCCCTCCAGGCGCGTGCGTTGCGCCAGCCATTGCTCGAGCTGACGCTGCTGCTCCGTGAGCGCGGGCGGGAAACTGCTGTGCAAACGCATTTGCGCGTCGAGGAACAAAACCTGTTCCACTTCCGGAAACGCTTCTTTGGTCAAAGCCAGCCGCTGCGCCTCCACCGATAAAGGCGGAATATTCTTCAAGGCCAAAAACGGCGTACGCAACGCGGACAACAAAGTTTGTTCGACGCGATTGGCCAACAGGGCGACGGCCTGCGCCTGGGAAACCCGGATGGTGTCTTCGAGGACCGCGCGTTGGACTTGCGCCCATTTGATAGTCAACGCCGAGAGGACGAGTATCACCAGCAGCAATACCGCCAGCAGCACCACCGACGCCCGGCTGCGCAGGCCCGTCCAGCGTGCGCCGCGACCGCGGGGCGCGGACGCATGTTTACCGACTTGGTCGTCGTCCATGGGCATCGTCGCTTCCGAAGGCGTCGCGGCGGACCGCGGCTGAATGGCGATCATCGGTTGGAATAAAAGCCTATTTCAGTAACGGCCCGGCCGGCTCTACTGAAATAGGTTCTAAGTTGTGGCGCGGACCGCGCTGGACCCTGCGTCAAACTGGCGCCCATCCTAGCCAGCCGCCCAACCCGGAGCAAGTCATGAAGGGATGCCAATAAAAACCCCGCCTCGCGGCGGGGTCAGTGCCTGCGGTAACAGGCGTATTTTTATTACTTGGCGACCGGCGGCGCGGTCGGGGCGGCGGGCGCGCCGGCCGGGGCGCTCATCGCGCCCTTGGCATGCTTCTCGACGCAGGTCTTCACGAAAGCGTCCAGCTTGTCGGCGCTGACGTGCTTCTTGGCTGCCTGCTCTTTGCACATTTCTTCGTGAGTTTTCTCGGCCGCGAACGAGGCCAGCGACACACCGGACATCAAAGCGGCAACCGCGGTCAAGGCAATCAATTTCTTCATACGCTTCTCCTAAAAGTGGGTGGATTCGTGCAGCGGCGTTTTGGCGGCGGCTCGCCGGCCATGACACCGCGCGTTCAAGCCGGTCCGCTTGGTTTAGCGCACCGCGGACCGCCTCATTCACGCGGAGGCCACTCTATGCCCGGCTTCGCGCCGCGTGAATCACAGGCTTGTCGCAAGATGTAAAAGTTTGTCACCGCAGCGGCGCGCCGCCTGTCGCATCAGTACAACGGCGGACTCGCCGCGGCTTACAAGCTGGGCGTGCTTTGGTGGGCGAAGACGCGTTCGCGCTGCGCTTGGCAGACGACGCAGCGTTCGGCCTCCGGGTAACTGCCCAGCCGTTCGACGCCGATCTCGCCGCCGCAATCGCCGCAGATATCGTACCGGCCGGTTTTGATGCGGAGCAGCGCCCGTTCGATACGGCCGAGTTTCTGTACCTGGCGGTCGATGAGCGTGATGTTGAGATCGGCCAGCCAATCGGCCACCGCCGCCTCGCCGCTGTCGCGCACCAGGCCGGCAAGTTCACTGTAAGGCTGCTCATCGACGGCGAGCAAGTCGGCGCGGATGTCCTCGCGCAAACGCGCCTGGCGTCTTTCCAACTGCTGCTTGAATTGATTGAGTTGCGCTGTGGTTAATTCGGTCATACTTCACACTCCTTCGCGTGCCATCCGCGAGGCCCGCCGCGTCGGAAAATACCGGCCTCATGGCGATTATGCGCCCGCCTCCGGTAATTGCAATCGCCGCCGCTCTTGTGAGCGACCGCAACTGTCCATAAGATTCAGCCATGCACGATCACGCCCATCATCATCACGATCATCACGGCCACGCGCATTCCGGCGGCAACAGTCTGCTATGGGGCGTGGCGCTCACCCTGGGTTTCGCCTTGTTCGAAGCGCTGGGCGGCTGGTGGGCGCAGTCGCTGGCGCTGCTGGGCGACGCCGGCCATATGGTGTCGGATGCCACCGCCCTCGGTTTGGCGGCGCTGGCGGCGCACATCGCCAAACGGCCGCCTTCGCTCCGCCATTCCTACGGACTCGGCCGCGCCGAAGTGGTGGCGGCGCTGATCAACAGCGTCTTCATGGTGACGGTGGTCGTCTTCATCATTGACGCCGCCATCACCCGCCTGCGGCAGCCGGTGCCGGTGGCGGGCGGCGCGGTGATGGCCATCGCTCTGGTCGGCCTCTTCATCAACATCCTGGTGGCGTGGGTGTTGAGCCGCGGCGAACGCAGTCTCAATAACCGCGCCGCGTTGCTGCATGTGCTGGGCGACGCGCTGGCCTCGGTCGCCGCGCTGATCTCCGGCGTGGTGATTTATTATACCGGCTGGCTGCCCGCCGATCCGCTGCTGTCGCTGCTCATTTGCGCTTTAATCCTTTATTCGGCGGCGCGCCTGCTGCGCGAGGTATTGCACATCATCATGGAAGGCGTGCCGTCTTATCTCAACCTACGCGAAGTAGGATTAGCCATGGCCGGCGTCGAAGGCGTCAACTCGGTGCATGACCTGCACATCTGGACGCTCTCCTCCGGGCGGGTGGTGCTGTCCGCCCACGTCAACATTTCCAGCATGGAGCACTGGGACGGCATCCTCGCGCGTTTGCAACAGATGATCGACGAACGCTTCGCCATCGATCACGTCACCTTGCAACCGCAGTCGCAGGCCGGCACGGTGGTGCGCGTGCCGGCGCCGCCCGACTGAGTCCGTTCCCGCCGTCTGGTGCGGCCGCGGCCGCCCTGCTAGACTGCCATCACCAAGTAATATAGCGCCTACCGTTATAAAGGGCGCAGCCAGCGACGGGGAACTTAAGTCACGGCGAACATGATCATCGAATTCACAAAAATGCAGGGCCTCGGCAACGACTTCGTAGTAGTCGACGCCACCGCCCGCCCGCTACGCCTCAGCCCCCAACAGATACAACGCCTCGCCGACCGCCATTTCGGCGTCGGCTGCGATCAAGTGCTGTTGGTGCAGGCCCCGCGCACGCCGGGCACCGATTTCCATTACCGCATCTTCAACGCCGACGGCGGCGAAGTGGAACAGTGCGGCAACGGCGCGCGCTGTTTCGTGCGCTACGTACGCGAGCGCGGCCTCACCGATAAAAATGAAATCGTGGTGGAAACCGCCGGCGGCATCATCCGTCCCCGCCTCGAAGCCGACGGCCGCGTCACGGTGGACATGGGCGCACCGCGCTTCAATCCGATCGACATCCCGTTCATTACCGCGGCGACCGCGGCGCAATACGACCTCGACGTCGCGGACCAGCGCCTCAGCGTGGGTGTGGTGTCCATGGGCAACCCCCACGCCGTGCTGCGGGTCGACAGCGTGCGTGACGTGCCGGTGGCGGAATTCGGTCCGCTCATCGAACACCATCCGCGCTTTCCCAAACGGGTCAACGCGGGATTCATGGAAGTGGTGTCGCCGCGACACATCCGCCTGCGGGTCTACGAACGCGGCGCCGGCGAAACCCTGGCCTGCGGCACCGGCGCCTGCGCGGCGGTGGCGGTGGGCCGGCGCTGGGGCGTGCTGGACGATACCGTCAGCGTGGACCTGCCCGGCGGCGGCTTGACCATACAATGGGACGGGGACGACAATCCCGTTTGGATGACCGGACCCGCCGAACGGGTCTTCGAGGGCAGGATAGAACTATGAGCACACGGCAACACGGCATCAGCACCGACACCCTGCAAGACCACAGCGTCGTCGATTATCTGCGCAACCATCCCGATTTCTTCACCACCCACACCGGCCTGCTGGCGGACATCCACGTACCGCACCAGTCACACGGCGCGGTGTCGCTCATCGAACGGCAAGTCACCGTGTTGCGCGAGCAAAACCAGGACATCAAACGCCAGTTGCAGGCGCTGGTGCAAGTGGCGCGCGACAATGACCGCCTCAATCAACGGGTCCAGCATCTCACGCTCGCCCTGCTCGAAGCCCCGGATCTCGCCACCACCTTGCGGGTGCTGGCCAACAGCCTGCACGAAGATTTTCGCGCCGACGCGCTGGTGATGTGTCTGTTCGGCAAAACGCCGCGCCTGCCGGACCACGACGAATCGGGCCTGCTGCGCCTGCGCAGTCTGCCGGCCGAGCAACTCGACACCAGCTTCGGCAGCCTGCTCGCCACCGGCAAACCGCTGTGCGGGCATTTGCGGCGTGGTCAATTCGACGCGCTGTTCGAAGATCAGCAACATGACCCGGCCGGACAGATCGGCTCGGCGGTGGTGCTCGCGCTCAACACTTCCGGCGGCAAGACCCCTGCCCGCTACGGCCTGCTCGGCATCGGCAGCCGGGACGGCAAACGGTATCACGCCGGCATGGGCACGCTGTTTTTGAGCTACCTCGGCGATTTGATCGGTCGCGCGGTCGCCCGCCACTTGCCCCCGCGTTGATGGACGACACGGAGACGCGCCGCATCGGCGACTTTCTCCAGCATCTGGAGATCGAGCGCCGCTTTTCGCCGCACACCCTCAGCAATTACCGCCGCGACCTGCTTGCTGCCCGACATTTCCTCGGCCAGCAGCACATCAGCGGCTGGCCGCAAGTCGACGTTCACCACTTGCGCGCCTTCGTCGCCGCCCAGCATCGCGGCGGACTCGGCGGCCGCAGCCTGCAACGGCGGCTCTCCGCGTTGCGATCGTTTTACCGGTATTTACTGCGCGAAAATCTGGTGGCCGCCAATCCCGCCATCGGCCTGCGCGCGCCCAAGTCGCCGCGCCGGTTGCCCAAAGCGCTCGACGTCGATCAAATCAGCCGTCTCCTCGACCATGACGCTAATGGCGATGAAGCAACGCCTATACTCGCGCAACGTGATCACGCCATGATGGAACTGCTGTATTCCTCGGGTTTGCGCCTGGCCGAACTCGTCAGCCTCAACCTGGCCGACCTTAATCTCCAAGACGACACCGTGCACGTCACCGGCAAAGGAAATAAGGCACGCGTCGTGCCGGTCGGCCGTCTCGCCCGCGCCGCGCTCGCCGTTTGGCTACACACACGAAACAATCTCGCCGCCCTTGATGAAAACGCGCTGTTCGTCAGCCGGCGCGGCCGGCGGATCACCGCGCGCGCCGTGCAGCAACGCCTGCGTTTCTGGGGAATGAAACAAGGCTTGGACACGCCGCTGTACCCGCATTTGCTGCGCCACTCCTGCGCCAGTCACGTGCTGGAATCCAGTGGCGATCTGCGCGCCGTGCAGGAATTGCTGGGCCACGCCGACATCGCGACTACTCAAATCTACACCCATCTGGATTTTCAACATCTGGCCAAGGTCTACGACAACGCCCATCCGCGGGCCAAGAAAAAATAGTGGCGCTTAACGGAATCGCAAGAAAAAAGTAGGAGCGGCACTCGTTTCCCCCGTGCATCAGTAGGGGAAGGGGGGAGAGGGTACCAAACACGGGGGCGGGGAGAGAGACTGTGCCGCTCCTACAAACCAGGGAATCGTTAATACCGTGGATAAAATTTCTTCAGGGACTACTGCCTAACAACCATACTTCTATCAAATGGGTTTGATACGGTGAGTGGAATCGCGCGCTGTAACCTTGAGACCGATTTGACTCAGCGTCCGCAAAATAACTTGAATGACATAACCGATCGGATCCCACTTCATGATCGCGGTCAATATGAAATAGGCGCCCAGCATCGGGAATATCGTGCTGTACATAATGGACAGCGGGCCCAGTAAAGTTACGCCCAGCAAGCCTATTCCCAACAACACGCGGAATACACTTTCAACATCACTGACGTTTTCCGTCAACTCAAAATATTTCATGACACTACCTCCTAATGAAAACCTCACTACCTTCTGCGCAATCGCTTACCAATACGAACGTCACAACGATAAACCGTATTTGTGAAACAACTGTGTAAAAATAATGAATCTTTCGACACCATCCATAATTGCCTTTTCCACGACAACTAGAGCAATTGGCGCGCCAAATCCGCCAACACCCCCATAAATACTAGAAATCTAACCCAATATCATGAGATCGGTTAAAAATAGCCGATATTTTTAAGCTTTTTTTTAAAAAATTACGCACAGCTGTAATGCATAAAGCCAACATTATGAATCATCGCGGTGCGAAATCAGCACCCGGTTTGATCAGGGTACGAGGGACGACTCATGTCAAAAAAAGTCTATAAAAATACACGATATGCAAAGCATGAAACCTGCTAAGCGGATTCAGTACTCTTTGCGTTTAATAAAAATTTTTGAGCGGAGAACAGCCAATAACTTCCCCGTCTTGACGGATGAGAAACCAACAGCACGCGGGCGGCGTATCGCCGGGTTTCGCTCCTCAACCCAGCCGACAAATTACAAGTTACGGACTCAATCGATGCGGCTCACTTCATTCAGCGCATAAAAACTACGCTTTCCTTGGACGGTTACTACCGCGCCAATACCGCGTGACTACTGCAATAGGTTTTCTAAAAATAACAAGGAGACGAAATTTCTATTGCGTCCTCTCGCCGGGAAAGGAAATCATTTCACCCACACCGTCTTCGCATTAACGAATTCCCGCAGGCCATGATACGAAAGTTCCCGCCCATAGCCCGACGCCTTCACGCCGCCGAACGGCAAGCGCGGATCACTCTTCACCAAACCGTTCACGAAGCAGGCGCCGGCCTGTACTTGCCGGGCGAGACGTTCGCCGCGTGCTTTGTCGCGTGTCCATATGCTGCCGCTCAAACCGAAGCGGCTGGCATTGGCGACGCGCAACGCCTCGGCTTCGTCATGCACTCGAATAACCGCGGCGACGGGGCCGAATAATTCTTCATCGAAGGCGGGCATACCGGACACCACCCGATCAAGCAGGGACGCGGCGTAATAATAACCGTCGCCCGGCAAGGGCCGGCAACCGCATATCGGCAGCGCGCCGCGTGCGATGCTGGCCTGCACTTGCTGATGCAATTCGTCACGCAAATCGGCGCGCGCCATGGGCGCCAAGGTCGTCGCTATTTGAGCGGGATCGCCGGCTTCCAGTTTTTCCACGGCGATTTGCAAACGCGTGAGAAATTCATCGGCGATCGCCGCCACCACAATGAAACGTTTGGCGGCGATGCAGCTTTGTCCGGCGTTTTGAAAACGCGACTGGACCGCAACCTGCACCGTCGGTTCGAGGTCGGCGTCGTCGAGCACGATGAAGGGGTCGGAGCCGCCCAGTTCGAGCACGCTCTTTTTGAGATGCGCGCCGGCGGCGGCGGCGACTTTGCGGCCGGCCGGCTCTGAGCCGGTCAGCGTCACCGCATGCACGCGCGGGTCGGCGATGACGCCTTCCACTTGCGCAGCGGCGATCATCAGGGTGCGGAACACGCCGGCGGGAAAGCCCGCCTCGATGAAGACGCGCTCGATGGCCAGCGCGCACTGCGGCACGTTGGAGGCGTGTTTGAGCAGGCCGGTGTTGCCCGCCGCCAGCGCGGGGGCGGCGAAGCGGAACACTTGCCACAGCGGGAAATTCCACGGCATCACCGCCAGCACCGTACCGAGCGCTTGATAGGTGACGAAGCTGCGGCCGGCATCGGAGGTGATGACCTCATCGGCGACGAAGGCCGCCGCGTGCTCGGCGTAGTAGTCGCAGCCCCGCGCGCATTTTTCGATTTCGTCGCGGGCCTCGCTGGCGAGTTTGCCCATTTCCAGGGTGATGAGCGCGGCGAGTTCGTCGCGGCGCGCGCGGAGGATTTCGCCGGCGCGGCTCAGCAAGCGGCAACGTTCGGCGATGGGCGTAGCGGCCCAGCGCGGCGCGGCGGCGGCCGCCTGGCTCAAGGCGGTTTCCAATTCAGCGGCATTCCATTCGGGGAAAGTCCGCAACGTTTCGCCGCTGGCGGGATTGACGGTGGCGTAGGACATGACGGGCCTCCTGGCGGATGTCTTACAAGTATAACGCCGGCTCACCGCATAAACCGCGTACCGCCGCGGCTCGCTTACAAAAACGGCCTGTCGAATAATGACAGACCGCTGGTGTCCACGCTGTTCGTCATCGCACGCTCCACTACGCGAGGACGCGTGTGGCTGTATGAAATCCTCAGCGCCGCAAGATATGCAACTCGACCCGGCGATTGGTGGTACGGCCCGCTTCGCTGGTATTTTCTCTGACCGGCACGGACTCGCCGTAACCTTTGGCGATCAAGCTGGTCTTGGCCACGCCTTGACTCAACAGATAATCCGCCACCGCCCGCACCCGCGCCTGTTGCTGCGGCAGATTCAAATTGTAGAGAGCGGAACCGCGATTGTCGGTGTGACCGGCCACTTCAACCAACATCTCCGGATAGTTACGCAGGGTCTCCGCCATGCCGTCGAGCACGACTTTGGAATCGGGCGTGAGGCGGCTGGCGCCTATCTCGAAGTGCACGCCGCGTAATGCCACGAGGTCGGGCAATTCACAGCCCAGGTTGTCCACCTTCGCGCCGGGCTTTGAAGCGGGGCAGTGATCGCGGCCGTTGCCGATACCGTCCTGATCGTCGTCGCGCTCGAGGACGATTTCGCAGCCGCGCGCATCGACCTGGGCGCCAGCGACGGTTCGCGGACAGCGGTCCTGCCCATCGAGCACGCCGTCGCCATCGCTGTCTTTGGGCAGCATGGCCACCGGACGTTCAACCACGACGGCGGGCAGCGGGATCACCGTCACCGGCGCCTCGAACACCGGCGCGGCGGCAACGGTGGGCGCGGCTGGTTTGGCCGCGCCGAAACGCTTTTTAATCCCCAGGGACAGGAAGGACTCGTCCCGGTCGTAACTCGCCCACTCGGCATCGAGCGCCCAGGTCGGCGCGAAACGCCAGGTCACGCCCGCGCCGAAAAATACCCCGAGTGGATTCTCGCGATCGTAAACGATGCGCGGATCGCTCACCTCGTTACGGGTATGGGCGACGCCGATCTTGAGATAGGGCACCACGGGCTTTTCTTGCCAGAGCGGCCGGGTAGTTCAGACCGGCGCCCAATAATTCATATTTCAACTCGCCCAGACTGCCGATGACCGGATTGGCGTGGTCGATGTCCGCTGAACCCGCCGACAGATAAAAACCTTCGAGGGAAAGCCGGCTCGACCAATCGTAACCGGCGAGCAGACGAAAACCCTGGCTGCGGTCATCGGCCACCACAAAACTCGAGCCTTGATCCTCGGGTTTGAGTTTGGACACGCCGAAGTCGGCGCCGATGTACCAGCCCTTGCGCCAAACCAGCGCGTTATCGGAATGCGGCATGACGACTTGCGGCGCCTCCGCCGCGCCCGCGGGCGCGGCGGGCAGAACCAAGATCGCCACGGTCATCACCGGCAGCGCGCCTAGCCGCACACGGCGTGCTCGCGCCAAAACACCCAGCGCGAGCAGCGTCAAGAAGACCGGCCCGCCGCCGCCCGCGCAGTGAGTCGCGGTTCTGAGCGGTCCGCCCGGATTGTCCGCGCCTTGCCCGCCGGGGATGTTGCCGTTCTGCGTCGCGGGGTCGCGGTAATCGGGCGCGCCATTACCGTTGCCGTCCGGCACAGGCAGGGCATGACCACCCGGTGGATGTATCGACGAATCAAGCCATGTCGATGTGTCGCGGCCCTCAGGAAACGATTCGTACCTTCGTGTGCGTATCGACTTACGTCGAGCGACCTTGATTCCTTTGCCCCGGCCGCCCTGTGTCCGCCACGACACGCTACTACCTTACACAACTGGCACTGGCTGGACGCCGCGTCGCGGCTACCGCGGGCTCCTCGCCCTCGCTGCGCTCTCCATGGCTCCGCGCCGGGAGTCGGATAGGATCTGGCTCGAA
>CAKKSB010000125.1:13236-18502 GCA_919903055.1 Gammaproteobacteria bacterium
GCTCTCCTTGGCTCGTCGGTAATCCCAGTACCAGATGGAGAGTAAGCCGAATAATCGAAGCGGTAGGTTCGGGGTCGGCAAGAAAAGGGAAGGGAAGGGAAGGCCGGCGAGGTGCCGGCCTTCCCTGTCGGTTGAGACGTTCGATCAATTAATTTATGACGTCGGTTGGGATGGGGTCCGGAGTAGTCACGAAGTCCTCGGTTTTCTCGATCAGTATCGGCTGCCAAACGGGCGCAGCCTGAACTTCCGGATCGAAGACGAGGCGTGCCGGTTCGTCTTCGATTTCGAAGCAACTGGTCTTGCCGACGGCCGTGATCCTGTTACCTCCCGTGAAGATTTCGGGGTTGGTCAGGTTCATTTGTCCGACGGGGTTCTTTATCGCCACATCGACCCCCTTGCCAGGAACGAACTGGCCGGGTCCGGAGAGCAGTTCATCGTCGATCGCAATCTGGACGATACCCGCCGGCGGCAGTGCGGCAATACCACCGGTGTTTCTTGCTATCGTCGCGCACACGTTGACCTCATCGAGGTCACGCGGGGTAAGGGACACCGCGGCTTTGCCGAGAACCTTTTCGTTGCCATTGATGAAGACCAGATTCGCGATGTGGGTGACGGGGTGCGCACCCGCGGTCGGCGGCTGGTTGCCGTTCATGATCATCAGCGTCGTCTGCTCCTGAAACGCGGTACCGGTGGCATTCAGTTTGCACTCATAGAAACATTGCATAAGGCCGCGGTCGGCCGCGGTGTCGGCCGTGGCGATGTTGCCGGAAAGCAGGCCGGCGACGGCCAGCGGGATGATCGATACATGTAATTTATTGGTCGTCATAGTCGAATCTCCAGTTAATTGAGGCGGGGGTTTCTCCCTGACAATCCCGGCCGTTTTACCCTGCGGCACGCGGGAAAGTTTTTAAAAAATTGCGGGCTATTCACGCGGCGAGAGCATCTTGTTGGTGCAACAGGCCGGATCGCCGCTTGCCGATCACCGTCAATAGACCAAGAGCGGACAGCAAGAGCGGCAGCGCGGCCGGCAGCGGTACCGCCGACACACGGAAGGTATAGTCGTCCAGCGTAGCGCCCGTTGAATCTCCAAAAACATTTTGGCTATCCAGAACAATCGCATTGCGCGCGGTGAGGCTGCTGGTAGGGGCGAAGGTGAACGAATCGAACAATACTTCTTCGACCGTGATCGCCGAGTCCACGATTTCCAGGTCAGGGAAGAAATTACCGCTCGGACTGCGGCCCTGCACCCGCCACTCGTCCTCGGGGCCAACCGAGCCTGTACCGGCCTTCAGGCTTGAATCCTTCATGGTCGCCAAGCCGCCCACCTGGTCCACTTTGAAATCGAACACATAGCCGATAGTTTCGCCGACAGCGGTAGCCAATTCGCCGTTGCCGTTGAAGCGAAAACCGGGGCCGGGGTCGAAACCGGCGTCGTCCAGGCCGGTCAAGGAAATGGTATCTTCATCGATGACCTTGTCGAAAGGGCCGCCCCCAAAGAACAAGGAAAAGGTATGAAAACGCAAATCGCCGGCGGTGAATTCTCCGCCGCCGAGCAGTTGGGTCATGGTGCAAGTATCCGCGGATCCGCCGCAACCACTCGTCGTCACAGCCGCACCCGCGGACATGGGATTGAAGGCGAGCAGGGTGGTCCCCAGGACAAGCAGAGGCATTCTATCGTTCATGGCAAAGCTCCTTTAGTTTTGTGTCAGTTTGCACTTCTTCCACTGTTTACGTTGGCATCAGTTTGATGAAACTTCCGTAACGCGTGCAATCTTCCACTGCCAATGCCAAACGTTGCTGCGCGAACTAGGCGTGACTTTATGATTTACCGTTCCCTCTTTATCAATAATCAGTAGGCGTGACATTATGTGAATAAAGTACATTCGCGCTACCTAAGGCTGATACGCGATCATTGCAAAGAAAATACCTCAGCATGAAATTGTCGTGAATTAATCGTGACAAGGTCCCCTGCAAAATTAACCGACGCCTTACCCGCTCTCGAAAAATTGGGGCTAATGCCCATTTAAAAATCCAGCGGCCTGATCACCGGCTGCCGTGGCGGGAACCGTGGACTCAGCAAACGGCTTGCCCTTGGCCGGTCTGGTGGAAACTCAAAATGCTGAGCCGACAGGCTTTTAAAAGGCGTTCGCCGGCATCGCTTGACCTCGGCGCGGCCCGCCGCGACAATCCCGGGCCATTGCTAATTTTAGCTTTAAGGATAACCCGAGTATGAAGCGACACATGATTTGCGTTCTGGGCGGCACCGGCTTCGTCGGCCGCCACCTGGCCAATCAACTGGCGGCGGCCGGCCACCGGGTGCGGGTACCGACCCGCCATCGCGAACGTCATCGCGATTTATTGGTGCTGCCGACGGTCGAGGTGGTGGAGGCCAATGTCCACGATCCCGCCGAACTGGCCGGGGTGCTGGCCGGCTGCGATACCGCGATCAATCTGGTGGCCGTGCTCAACGAGGCGCGCCGCGACCAATTCCGCCACGTGCACGTGGAGCTGCCGCGCAAACTCGGCGCGGCGATGCGCGAAAAAAATGTCGGCCGCCTGCTGCATATGAGCGCCCTCAACGCCGACGCGCGCCAGGGCGCCAGCCGCTATCTGCGCAGCAAGGGCGAAGGCGAAGACCTCGCGCACAGTCTCGCGGGCACCGGAATTCAAGTGACCAGCTTCCGGCCTTCGGTGATCTTCGGACCCGACGATCACTTCTTCAACAAGTTCGCCGCCCTGCTGAAACTGCCGGGTCCGCTGCCCTTGCCCTGCCCCGACGCGCGGTTCGCGCCGGTGTTCGTCGGCGACGTGGCGCGCGCCTTCGTCACCGCGCTGGGCAATAAAACCACCTTCGGCCAGCGCTACGATTTGTGCGGTCCGCGCGCCTACACGATGCGGCAATTGGTGCAATACGCCGCCGAGGTTTTGGGCGTGAAGAAAACCCTGATCGGTCTGCCCGACGCCGTGTCGCGCTTACAGGCGGCGGTGATGGGCCATCTGCCCGGCAAACCTTTCACCCGCGACAATTACGATTCCATGCAAGTCGCCGCGGTATGCGACGGACCTTTTCCCGCGGTATTCGGCTTCACGCCGACCGCCGTGGAGGCCGTGGTACCTTACTATCTCGGCCGGAGCAATCAACATGCGATATTCAATGCCGTCCGCCAGGAGGCGCGTCACGAATATTGAGGCGGCATCAATCAGCATGATGAACGCTGAAAAATGTCTTAGCCGCCGAGACGCCAAGAGCGCCAAGATTTTTTCTTCACCATGTAAGCGATTTTTCTTGGTGTTCTTGGCGTCTTGGCGGTTCAAAACCAATCTATTCACCGGCGGCCGCGCCGCCTCAGCGGGAGGAGTCTGGTGGACGTCTATCAAGTCGGCGGCTCGGTAAGAGACGACCTGCTCGGCCTGCCGGTCAGCGACCGCGACTGGGTGGTGGTCGGCGCCACGCCGCAAGAAATGGAGGCGCTGGGTTACCGGCAGGTCGGCAAGGATTTTCCGGTTTTTCTCCACCCCAAAACCCAGGAGGAATACGCCCTGGCCCGCACCGAGCGCAAAACCGGACCGGGTTATAAAGGCTTCACCGTACACGCCGCGCCGGACGTGACATTGGAAGACGACCTGCGCCGCCGCGATCTCACCATCAACGCCATGGCCCGCACCGCCGACGGCGCGCTCATCGATCCCTTCAACGGCGCGGTCGATCTCGCGCAGCGCCGGCTGCGCCACGTCTCGCCCGCCTTCAGCGAAGACCCGGTGCGCATTCTGCGTGTGGCGCGTTTCGCCGCGCGTTTCGCGCCGCTGGGTTTCGAGATCGCCGACGAAACGCTGGTCTTGATGCGCGAGATGGTGGCTACCGGCGAAGTGGACACGCTGGTGCCGGAACGGGTGTGGGCCGAACTGGTGCGCGCGCTCGGCGAGCAACGTCCTGCCCAATTCTTCGAGGTGCTGCGGGCCTGCGGCGCTCTGCGGCGGCTGTTTCCCGAACTCGATCAACTGTTCGGCGTACCGCAGCCGCGCCAGCATCACCCGGAAATCGACACCGGCATCCACATGATGCAGGTGCTCAATCGCGCCGCCGAACTCTCCGACGATACGCGGGTGCGCTTCGCCGCGCTGCTGCACGACCTCGGCAAAGGCACCACGCCGCCCGAGCAGTGGCCGCGCCACATCGCCCACGAGGCGCGCGGCTTAGTCTTGATCGAAGCGCTGTGCCAGCGGTTCCGGGTACCCAACGATCATCGCGAACTGGCCTTGCTGGTGGCCAAGTATCACGGGGTCTGTCACCGCGCCGCCGAATTGCGTCCCGCCACCGTGCTCGATACCTTGCAGGCGCTGGACGCTCTGCGCCGCCCCGAGCGCTTTGAGCTATTCTTATTGGCGTGCGAGGCGGATTCCACCGGCCGGCCGGGATTTGAAAAGCGGCCCTACCCGCAGGCGGCGCTGCTGCGCCGCCTGCGCCAAGCCACCATGCGGGTGGACGCCGGCGCGCTGGCGGCGGCCGGCCTCAAGGGCGACGCGTTGATCCAGACCATACGCCGCGAACGCATCAAGGCCCTCCGCGCTGCGGCTATTCAAGAAGGCCTGTCCGGGGACGATACGCTGGGTTAAGACCGTCAATCCCCGACACGGCACCCGAACACCCTTACAACCACAGGACTACCGCCATGCACCGCGAGGACCGCCAAGACCGCCTCATCATCGAAGGCGTCACCCTCGGTAATAAACAATTTCGTCCCACCGACTGGATAGAACGCATCGCCACCTTGTGGGCGGACTACGGCCGCGACCGCCGTTTGCGTTACTCTCCCGCACTTTACCCTTGCATGATCAGCGGCGCCAAATGTCTGGTGGTGGCGAGAGACCTGCAACGGCAGGATCCGCAGATGTTCGATTTCGTTTTACAATTCGCCGAGCAAAATCAATTGCGCATCCAGGAAGACCGGCGTGACCAATTGCAAACCGCTTCCGCCGACCAGCGCGGCGAGCCATGGAACTACCGTTTCTTCGAGAAAACCGGCTAAATCCGCTCCGGCCCCACCCGCGCCACAACGGCGCGCCTCATGAAATCGCTTATCGAAGCCCTGCTGTTTCCACCCGGCGTGATTATCATCATCGCCGTGGCGGGTCTGTTGCTGACGCGCCGCGCACCGCGTGCAAGCCTCCTCATTCTGACCGGCGCGCTGGTTCTGCTCTGGCTGCTGAGCCTGCCGGTAATAGCCACCCTGCTCATGAATTCGTTGCAAACTTATCCCGCCCTTAC
>CAKKSB010000126.1 GCA_919903055.1 Gammaproteobacteria bacterium
ATTCCCCCGCGTTGATGAACTCCGGCGGCACGCTATTGGGAACTTGCTGAATTTCGTCGGAGCTGTCGAGCACGAAAGCCGCCAAATCCATATACCACTGCGGCGACGGCGCGCCGTTAATACCGATTTCATACTGCCAGAATTCAACCGCATCGACATTGATGGTCGGATCGTATTTCTGGGTGCTGCTCGGCAGGCCAAAGCCGTTGGCGACACTGGCGCGCAGTTCCCAGTTAGACGCGAGTTCAGAACGCACACCCAGCTTGGGACTGAGGCGGTTGAAATCATTGAGATCGGTTTCGGTGTTGTTCAAGCGGTTTTTGAGGGAGCCATCGAAACCGTCAAAACGAAAACCTAAAGTCGGGCGGAAACGCGGGTGGACATCCAAATCCATCTGGCCGTACAGCGAGGTAGTGTTAATAATGAAATCGCGGTCGCGGTCTTTCACGCCGCGCGTGCGCGCCGTGGTCTGCCATTGATTTTCGTGAGTCTCCTCGTTGTAACGCTCCGTGCCCAGCACCCAATGGGTAGCCACGTCGAATAGCCGATGTTCGCCGTTCAAACTGCCGCCGAAAGCGATGACGTCGCGGTCATGGCTGCGTTCGATCTGCGGAGTGGTACCGGTGCCGCTCGATTCGAAACGGGTGATATCCATCTTGGTGTTGTAGACGAAGGTGAGCAGTTTCATTTTATCGTTGATCAGGTGGTTGAAATCCACCCGCTGCGACGAATATTTTTTCTCGCCGCCGTCGTGCCTACCCACTAGAGTGGGCGCTTGTTGGCTGCGGCGGTCGTCGTCCAGGAATTGATCGCGCGTGATATTGCCCGGGCCCTCGAAAGTCGCGCCATGACCGCGCAGCGAGAGCGCGACTTCAGAGCGCTCACTCAGGCTGTAAGCGCCGCGGAACGCGGTATTGGTTTTGCTGAAGCGCGAATTGTCGCGCCAGCCTTCGCTTTCGTAACCTTGAACTGCGCCGTTGAGTTGCACCGCGCCGATTTTGGTGCCGAAAGCCGCTTGGCCGTCGTTGGTTTCAAAAGCGCCGGTGGCGAGATGGGCATCCGCGTAGCGGCCGCCTTTGCGAGTGGTGAAAGCCATGACACCGCCGCGGGCGAAGTTGCCGTATAAAGGCGAAACCGGTCCCTTGTACACCGTCAGGCTTTCCAGTTCGAGGGGGATGATGACATTGGTCTCGGCGAAACCATCGGCATGACCCTCGGCCTCGTTCATGGTAATGCCGTCGAGTGAGAAACCCAAATCGCCGCCGTGACCGCCACTGCTCAGACCGCGGATGGAAATGGACGGCGCCACGCTGCCGGATTGATTCGAGCGACCTTCGACGCCGGGCACTTCTTCGAAGATGGCCAGCGGATTTTCCCAGCGCTGCGACTGAATGGTATCCGCCGAAATGACGTTGACCGTGAAGGACCGGTCGGATTCCTTCATCGCCTCGCCCTTGACGGTGATTTCATTGAGCTTGACCGGCTCTTCGGCCTGCACGGTCACGCCTGAGCCGAACAAGGCCAGCGCAATGGCGCATTTGTTGAAACGATGATGCTTCATGGTGTTCCCCTCTCCGTTATGAAAAAACGCTGGCCCCGGCGATTTTTACAAATGCCGGTGTTCCACCTTGTATTGCTCGCGGTCGATTTTGTGGCCGTTTATTTTTAAAAATTGACCGCCACCTCGCCGAACACGCTGCGGCCCGCTGTCTGCCCGAAACTTTGATAATATTTTTTATCGAGCAGGTTGTTGACCGACAGTGAGAGCGACACCTTGTCCCAGCCGGTATAAATGAACTTGCCGTCGAGCGTGGTGTACGGATCGATGCCGCCGCGGACCCCTTTGGCGGTATCCAAATTATCGTCGCGGCTGAAGGCGTCGCCGACTCGGCGCAACATCAGACTGCCTTTATAAGACTGGGCGTGCAGATCGACGCCCAGGTTGTACATATGCTCGGGAATCTGCGGAATGGTTTTACCCACCAAGCCCGGCTGGGTATCGCTGCGGGTGATGGTGGCGTCCAGCCAGGTCGCGTTCGCGAACAAATCGAGATAGGAGGTGATTTCTTGCGTCAGATCGATCTCGACGCCGTTGCTCTCGCCCTCCGCGGCGTTTTCCATCACCCGCACGGTGAGGGGATCCGCGGGGGCGCTGATGGTGCGCCGGTAAATCCAGTCTTCCAGTTTGTTCTGGTAATAGGTCGCGCCGATGCGGGTGGCGGTGGGGAAACGCTGCACGATGCCGACTTCCCATGCCGTGACCTTTTCCGCCTTGAGATTGGGATTGCCGATGGTCTGGGTGCCGCCGTGACTGGAGTTGACATAGAGTTCATCGAGGGTCGGCGGCCGAAACGCCGTACCTGCCGAAGCGCGCAACGTGGTGTTGGCCGCCGGTGTATAAACGGCTGAGATTTTCGGGTTGACCGAGCTCTGGCTGCGATCGGCGAAATGGGTACGCGGGTCCGGCCCCAGTTCCTGGAAACCGCCGGTGTTGTTCCAGTGGTCGTAACGCACGCCCAGAAACAGATTGAGATTGTCGAGCACGCTGTATTGATCTTGCACGTAGACCGCATGGGTTTGCTGTTCGCCGCCGCTGCTGCTGGCGAGACCGATGACTTGGGGAACGCGGCGGTCGAAAATCACCGGAATTTTTTGGGTGCCTTCGGCGATTTGATACAACAGCCCGCTGGTCAGCAGATGGCGCGCGCCGAGCTGGATATTGCTCGATACTTCCGCATGCAAACCATGCGAGTCGCGGTCGCGGGTGGTCCAGCGCGCTGAGCCCAAGCCCAGTGCCGCGGGCAGCGCGCGGTATTCGGTCTCGCGGTTGAACTGCGTCGAATAGCCGAGACTGGCATCGATGGAAATCGTCGGCGTCGCGGCGACGCTGTATTTGAGGGCGTATAAACCGGCGTTGTCTTCGCGAGTAATCGGGAAGAAATTCGACTCCGATAAAATGACCCGATTGCCTTCGATGTTGAGGGCGCCGCTGGTCACCGGCATGCCGCTCGGGTCACGCAAATAAGTATGGTAAGTGGGCTGATCGAGGGACCATTCGCCGTACAGCGCGGTAAAGGCCAATGTCGAGGACGGCGTCAAATCGAAACTGAGTTTGGTGGTGAAATAATCCCGGTCGAACACCTGCTCGCCGCTGTCGCCCACCGTGTATAAAGTTTGCTGACCGGTGACGTCACTCATTCGACTATAGCCGGTCACCGCGATTTCCGAACCGTTGGCGGGCGTGGTGCCGCGCGGCCGTTCGACCGTTGAGACCACATAGCCGTCGGTCTGCCAGCGGTCGAGGCCGACGATGAAGCTCAGCCGGTCGGATAAAGTTCGATTGCCGTATTGTAGATGATAATTGCTGGTGCCGAACGATCCGTAACTGGCGCGGGCGCGGGCGGTTTCTTTCTCGGGCGTGGCGACAATGTTGTTGATGACCCCGCCCAGCGCATAGCCGCCGTACAGCGACGAGAATGGGCCGCGCACTATATCAATACGCTCGATCTCGTCGACCGGTAATTCGCTCCACGGCACACTGCCGGTGGTGATGCTGTTGAGTGGAATGCCGTCCAGCATCAGCAGGGTGCGCTGTTGTCCCTGGAAGCCGCGCATGATGGTGGTGGTGTGATTGTCCACCGGCCCTCGGAATTTCAGCACGCTGACGCCCACTTCCCCGCGCAAGGCCTCGTCGAGGGTCGGGGCATGGCGTTTTTGCAGATCTTCCTGGGTAAGCACCGTGGTGCTGGCCGGCGTCTTATCGACATCCTGCGCGGTGCGGGTCGCAGTAACGGTCATCTCATCCATGCTGGTCGGCTTGGCTATTTCTTCGGCGGCCGAGACCATATCTGTTAAACCCAGGCCGCATGACAGTAACGACATACAACGTATCGATGCGTTGATGCGCATCCGCGAATTGATTTGCCGCATTGTTTTCCCCCTCTGTTATATCGCTGGCGTGCGCTTATGTGAATGCGCGTTTTTCAGCGGTCTCTAAAATTAGTTCTATCCGGCTACCCGGCAGCGTCGCAAACCGCGCGCGGCCAACCCCGCCAGCAGCAGCAGCGGGATCGCGATGCCGATCAACGCCGCCGCGATGCGGTCGCCGGTGCCGATATCGGGATTTTCGATGAATGCAAAACGCGGGAAGCGCTGGTAATCGTCGCTGGTCAGCATCCGTTCGGCCTGGGCCTTGGTGACGAAAAACTCCCGCCACTCGCGATGAAAACGGTCGATTTGGGCAAAGAATTCGTCGTAACGGCTGCGGCCGGTGCCGGCGATTTCAGCCAGAGCATCGTTGAGCAGCAGAGCCGGCGATATATAGGCAAGCCGTTCCGCCAAATCATGTTGCCGTTGCAATTGTGCTTCATGCACCGCCAGCACTTCTTCGGCGCGCGCCGTCGCGGCCTGTTGCACGGCGAGACGGCGTAAGGTCCGTTCACGCGAACTGCCGCGCGTCAATACTTCTTCGTGACTGTCTTCGCCCGAGGCATGCGAATGTTCTTCTTCGTATCGCGCCAGCGCGGCATCGCGCTCTTTGTCGGCGCTGACCGAAGCGGCGCGCACTCCCAGCACCATTTCGGCTCGCGACGGCGAGGGATACAGAGCTTCCGCCGTGGCGTTGGTCAGCGACGGCACGATGAGCAATACCGCTATCCAGGCGCCGACCAGCATCAGCGCGTTATAGGCCGAGTCGCTGCCGAGGCCGTTCACGGCGGCGGCGAGGACCGCCCAAAATACACCGTAGATCACGATCGCCAGCGCGAGCACCAACAGCGCGCCACCCGCGACGCTCGAACCGTTGCCGATGAAAGTCAAACCCGCGAACACCGTCGCGAGGGTGAACAGCATCGGCAGGCCGGCGCGCACCATCAGCTTGCCGACCAGCACCGTGCGCAATTGCACGGGACAGGACGCGGTGAGTGCGAGCGTGCCCTGCTCGCGCTCGCCGGAGATCAGGTTATATGTCAGCGCGAGTATCCATAGCGGATAAATGAAGATCAGCACGAAGGCGAGATCGAAGGTGCCGGCGAACAAATGGGCCGGATTGGCGATTTCGTCGCTGAACAGAAAGCTGTCTTTACTGCCGGTCGACACTCGCAAAGTCGGCGGATACAAATCGCTTTGGCCGACCGCGGTGATGGCGAGCGGTTGCGCCGGCAAGGCGGCAATGGTCGCCGCCGAACCGCCACCGACGAAAATCGCGTTACGCGGATCGCGGAAGGGCCGCTCCGGCGGCGCGGTTTTACCGGATTCGAAGTCGGCGATATTTTTTCGCAAATCCGTCAATCGCCCCTGCTCTTCCGTCATGGACGCAGCGACCGCGGCGGCCCGCTGTTCAAGCAGGTTCTTGCCGTTGTGCAAAGCATAAACGACGGTGGCCAGAATCATCGCCAGCACCAGCCACAGCGCCGGATCGAGTCGCAAAATGCGCCACTCGCAACGCATTGCCGCCATAAAAACAGTCATATTCGGCATAAAATCTTCTCCTCAGCCTGATGGCGTATCGTCCATCGCCATCACTAAATAGCCGTGTCAACGGCGGTGTGGAACACCGCCAGCACTTTTGCGCATCTCACACCGGCCGCAATCTGCGCACCGCGAACACGGCGAGTAAGCTCGCGGCCGCGCACCAGATCGCCAAAGTGAATAGGTTGCGCGCCTGCGCGCTCAGCACCCAGCCCGCCTCGGGCGAGCGATAACTGAAAGCGGGTATCCGCTCCCACAACTCGGGGCCGGCGACATACGACGAGTCACCGTAACGGCCGTTGCGGATCAAGTCCTCGCTAATCATGGTTTGCACCAAGCGACGGTGCTGCTCGGCAGTGGTGGCGAAATGGTAATGACCGCGGGTGTCCGAACCGGCCAGACCCATCGAGTAAGGTTGGATTGCCAAAAACGGCAGCAGAAAACCAGGTACCGCGCGCCAACGGTCCTGCCGGGCGTAGTCGTCTTGCAGGCCACCAAAATGTTTGTCGTAAATGCCGTAACCGATTTCGTCGCTCTTGCGCAGCGACAGGCCGCGGAAATTCACCGGCAAATCCTCGACCCGATTGACACCGTAATCACGCAGCACTTGCTCGCGAAAGGCGATGAAAGCCGGGTGCGTCTCGTCATGACCGAAATCTTTTTTCTTGTCTTCGGCGATGGCCTCGCGAAATTCAAGCGCGGTGGGCAGCGGCAGCGCGGTGCGGACCAGATCGGTCATCAGCCGCGGCACCAGAAAACAATTGATCAGCCAAAAAGCCAGCAAACCGACCAAAGCCGCGCGCGAACTTTTGGAAAACGCCGAAACAGCCAGCGCCAGCGCCGCGATGCCGCCGAGATACAAGGCATACCCGAGCGTCAACCAGCCGAGCCGCGCCAACTGGTCGCTCAGCGACAATTGTGTGTCGTCGACCAACAGCAGACAGGCGATCACCACGCCGATCAGCACCGGCAGCAGCAATATGGCCAATACGCCAGTCACCGCTAGAGCTTTGCCGGCGAGCAGGTCGAGCGGCCGCGCGCCCAGACTCAACAGTTGCCGTAAAGTGCCGCGCTCGCGCTCGCCCGAAAACGCGGCGAAACCCAGCAAGATCACCAGCAACGGCATCACGGTCTGCAGCACGAAGGCCAGCGACAGATTGCCGAGCCGCGCTGATACACCGCTGTCGCGCGCCGGGCGGAATTGCACTTCATTTTGTTTGTGGGCTTCCAGCCACACCGCGGTGCCGACGTAAGCGTTGACGCCGGGGTCGGCGAGCGCCAGCGGGCTTTGCGGTTTGAAGGCGTATTGGCCGAAATGCGCCGCGGCATGCGGATCTTTCGCACTTTGCGACGTCCAGACTTGGCGATCCTCCTGCGCCGCAGCGGCGCGGTCGCGGTCGATACGTTGTACCTGCTGCACGCCGAAAACGATGGCGCACGCCATCAGCAGCAGGGTCAGCGCCGCCAGCCAGCGGAAGCGCGCGTCGCGGTAAATATCCAACCATTCCTTGACGGCCACGGTGCGGATGATGCGCCAGCGCCCGGACGGCAGCGGCGCCTCGGCGGCGGTGATCACGTCGACGGCGCTCATGCCGCCACCGCCTGCCGTGAAATATCGAGATAAGCGCGTTCGAGGCCGAGATGATCGGTGTCGTCGGTGTTGAATACCGCCGCCAGACGGCCGCGCTGCATGATGCCGACCCGCGTGCCGCATTGCTTGGCGAGGAACAAATCGTGGGTCACCATAAGCACCGCCATGTTGCGCCGGCGGAGATCTTCGATTAGCCGGGCGAATTCGTTGGCGGCGAGCGGATCGAGACCGGATGTCGGTTCATCTAGCAAGAGGGCTTTAGCGTCTTTGGCAAGCGCGATAGCGATGCCGACTTTTTGCCGCATGCCTTTTGAATAACCGGCGACCCGCCGGTTGGCCGCTTCTTCCTGCAGCCCCGCTTCGCGCAGCAACGCCATCAATTCCTGGCGCCCGCGCCGCCGGCCGGTGGACAGCGTGCTGAAATATTCGAGGTTTTCCACGCCGGTGAGATTGCCGTAAAGCATCACGGTCTCCGGGATATAGGCCAGCAGATGGCGCGCTGCCAAGGGCGCCGCCGCGGCATCCACGCCGCACACCAAGGCCTGGCCCGAGGTGGGGGTAATGAAATTGAGAAAGAGATTGACGGTAGTGGTCTTGCCGGCGCCGTTGGGGCCTAGCAGGCAAAACACTTCGCCGCCCGGCACCTGCAGATCCAATTTATCCAACGCCGGTGCACCTTGATAAATCTTGGTCAATGCGCGCGCTTCAAGCATGTTATGTCTCCTTGGTGTTCGCGCCGGCGCGATGGTGAGTCGCAGTTCGGCGGCGGTTGTGCAAATAACGGCTGTCGTATTACAGGGCGAGCTTGACCTCGCCGAACAAGGTGCGTCCCGCGTAGGGATGGCCGACGAAATAGCGTTCGTCGGCCAGCACCAGCCCGCGTCCGCCCTGAATATTGCTGGTGCCGCGCACCTCGATGGGGGCGTTGCGGTCGCCGATGAAACGCTTGCGCACGCGCAGATTGGGCATGTATTTAATCGCGTCCTCGGTATTCGGAATGTTGAGATGCTGCAACGTGTCCGCTGTAATGCTTTCGGTCGACGCGGCAAGATCGGCATCCACCGGCGAACGGTCTTCCGAAATGGTGACGGCGGGCAATTGTTGCGCAGCGTCTTGCTCTGCGGCAAACGCGGGATTGGCGGCCAGCGCTACGCCGCTCAACAATATTATGCCGTGCGATTTGAATTTCTTCATGCTGTCCCCCCAGCGGTTTATTTTCAAGGCAACTTGATGTGTTGCACGATTTCTTATTACGCGGCGCATTCTCTCCCGATCAAGGCGCCGTCTGCGGCTTGCCGGTGGCGAAAGCCAGCCGTTGTACGCCACTGGCACGCACTAAACCCATGAGTTCCGCTACCTGGGCATAAGGCAATTGAGCGTCGGCGTTGAGGCGCACTACCAAAGTCGGTTCGGCGGCGGCGCGCGTTTGCAAGTTTTGCTGTAAAGCCGCTGTGCTCATGAGCTGGCCGTTGAGCGACATTTGCCCCGCCAGATTCAGTTCGATATCCACCACCTTGGGTTCCTGGCTGGGCGGCGCACTCACCTTGGGTAAATCGACTCGCAGCGCCTGCGCGAACATCGGCGCGAGCAAAATGAAAATCACCAGCAGCACCAGCATCACGTCGACCAGCGGCGTGACGTTGATCTCGGAGAGGGGCTGATCGGAATCGGACATTTGCACGCCGGCCATGTCAGGCTGCCTCCGCAAACAAATGCCGCAGCCCGTCAATGGCGGCAAGATGAATGAAGTGACGCAGATTGCGGTCGGTGAGCGCGGTCAGTTGCCGAAGCCGGCGCAGCAACATGTTGTAGCCGATCACCGCGGGAATCGCGACGAACAATCCCATCGCCGTCGCGACCAGCGCCTCCGCGACCGGACCGGCTACCACGTCCATGCTGATGGTTTCCGCCGCGCCCAGTCCTTGCAGGGCGTGCATGATGCCCCACACCGTTCCCAGCAGTCCGATGAACGGCGCGGAATTGCCGATGGTGGCGAGCGCGGTGAGATAACTCTCCAGTTCCACCCGTTGTCCGTGAGTCAGGCGTTCGGCGTGGTGCTCCAAGTGATGGGCCTGCGCTTGAATATCGGCGTCGCCGTGCCCCAGCGGCAAACGTCCCGCTTCTTGCAAGATGAGATAGGAAGGCGTCTCGGCCGACACCCATTGCGTCATGTCGATACAGCTGCCGCGCGCGCGCAATTCGGCAACCACTCGACGCTCCAAGCGTTCCAGCCGCCAAAACTGCATAACTTTGTAAATCATGGCCGTCCAACTCACCAGCGACAGTACGACCAACGTGATGAATACGCCGCGCACCACGAAGTCGGCGTCATGCCACCAGCTCATCATGCCCATTGGAGTGTCGATCAAGGTTTACCTCAACTATTTCTATTGATTATTTCAAAGCAAAACGCAGCGGCACTTCGACTTCGGCGGCCACCGCCTGTCCGCCGCGCCGTGCCGGCTCGAATTGCCAGCTCCGCACTGATTGCACGGCGGTCTCATCCAAACTGCCATGGCCCGAACTGCGTTTCACGGCCACGTGTACCGGCCTGCCGTTGATATTCAGCGACACCGCCAAGACCACCACCCCTTCCAAGCCGCGCCGTTTCGCCACCAGCGGATACGGCGGAAGCGGATTATTGCGATAGGCCGCATTCACATCGGGTGGCACGTAATGCTCAATTTCCACCTTGGGCGGTGCCCGCACCGCTACAGGTGGCGGTGGTGGCGCTGGCGGCGGTTCCTCCACGGCAGGCGCGACATCGAACGTAGCCGGTACATCGCTGGGCGCTTCGGAAGTCAGCACCGGCGGCACCACGGGCACAGGCTCGGGAGGTGGCTGCTCGACTGGCGGCGGCGGTTCCTCCTTGGGTGGCTCGATTGGAGGAGATACAGGTATTTCCTCCATCAACTCAACTACTTCAAATGGCAATTCTGTGCTTGGAACGGTCGGTATTGAAGTCAACAAGAACGCCGCCGCGACTATCGCCACATGCATCGCTATAGCGACTGCGAATGCCCTCGCCACGTGTGTTTGCTCATGCTGCACCACCATCACTTGAAATTACACCCAGCCATTTTAATAATATTTTTCCAGTATTAGTAACACTAAAGTAGAGACTGTGCAATAGCACAATTTTTCAGAATAGCTGCTGAGTCGGGGTATTGAATTATCGATTGGTGGGCCATTATGGAGCCGGGTCGATTAAGACCCAGAGCAGCAGCGGATATGGTGTAGAGACGCTCGCGCGCCGCGGTAGCGTTAACAAAGATGAGTGCGCAATACCTGCCTGATTTATCGGCGATGATGGCGTTGGGGCTGAATGACATTACTGGCGATTGAAAGATCATGCCGATGCGCCGGCCGCGCACCGCGCGCCATTACTATTTATTTAAGCCGCGCAGTTGTTCCGCCTGGGCCGAACCAGTGATAGCGGGTAATTTCCGACTTTTTAAGCGTGAACAACGGTGAGGACAGCCGTTGGTCCTCACCGGCGGCAAAGCCACGGGTCAATGATGAGTCGTTAAGCCAGGGCGGGCGCCCTCAATCATGAGAGTGTTTATGCGGTGTCTGATCATGGCCGGGATGATCATGGTCATGCGCATCGCTTTTACTGGTGTGAGTGTGGTCATGACTATGTTTATGGCCGTGCTCGTGAGCATGGTCGTGAGCATGTTCATGGGCATGCTCCTCTTGGCCGTGTCGATGTTTGTGATCATGGGTATGAGAGTGTTTATGATCGTGCTGGTGCTCGTGTTCATGTTTACCACTGCTCATGGTTACTCTCCTTTATCGATGGTTTATTTAGAGACCGTCCTTGGTCGGTAAACAGCCATCCTTAAGTAAGATCGAACACAAGTCCCTCGACCGCTAGAGACCCTTTTGACGGTTGCTGCCGGTCTGGCCGCGTTCATCGGCGGGAAGATCGACGGCCCCGGCCTCTTGGCCGCCGTTCACTGCCTTGACCACGGCGCAGTCGCAAATACAGGTTTTATCATCGCTTTCCAATTGCGCGGCACCGGCAATCACTTGATGGTGGGCACGCCGCTGATCAGTGCTGTCGCAGGACATAAAAGCGCCTCCTCGGGGATATTACAATGCAATATATCGTGTTATTGGCGAGGATAAGGCGCCGCTTGCGCGGGGTCAAGCACATTTTCCCCATTCAGGTGAAACCCCGCTCCGCCAGGCCCATTCTTAAAAAAACCGACACATCGGAGCCACATCGGAGCGGATGCCGAGATGGCCATTAACCCCAATGCAAAGACCCGCCGGTTTGGTATTCCGTCACTTTGGTCTCAAAGAAATTTTTCTCTTTGCGGATGTTGGATTGTTCATCGAGCCAGGCCAGCCGGCACTCGGCGCCGGGAAAGGGCTCGTCCATGTCCAGTTGGCGGGCGCGGCGATTGGCGATGTAACGGAACTGCTCGAGGTGACTCTCGACGCTGTAGCCCAGGATGGGCTCACGGAACAGATAGCCCGCGTACGCGGCTTCGGCGGTCTCGGCCTCCCGCCACATCGCCATGACGGCGCTTTTATCGAGCACAATGGGATTTTCCAGGAGTATTTGTTTGATGACGCGCAGGCCGAAGCCGCAGTGCATCACCTCGTCGCGCATGATGTATTGCAATTGTTCGGCGGTACCCTTCATCAGCCCGCGCCGTTGCAACGCGAAAATCGGGCTGAAGCCGTTGTAGAACCAGCAGCCTTCGAACACCGCGGCGAAAAACAAATACGACATGACGAAATTTTCCAACTCGTGCGGCTGCGTCAAATCGATATTGGGCCGCAGGATATCGTTCAGCCGGCGGTTGGCGATTTGAATTTTGTGATGGATCTCCGGCACCACCCGGTAGCGGTTGTAGATTTCAGCTTGATCGAGACCGAGGGTTTCGATGCAGTGCTGATAAGTCCAGGTGTGCAACGCCTCTTCGTAAACCTGGCGGGCCTGATAAATCTGCAACTCGGGCGCGGTCATCTTTTCCATCACCGCCAGGCCAATGTTGCGCATGGCGAGAATGTCCGAGGTGGTGAGATAGGCCAGCACGTTTTCGTAGACATGCCGTTCGGCGGGCGTCAGCGCATGGTGGTAATCGTGGACGTCCTGCGACATGTTGATGTCGAGCGGCGTCCAATGATTCTTGTTGGCGTTGATGAAATATTTCCAGGCCCAGGGATATTTGAACGGCGCCAGCTGATTGATATCACCAGCGCCGTTGATTACACGTTTATCGTTGGCGGTTATCGGCGCCAAGGCCGCGCCAACAGTTGGCGGCAGCGGCGTCATAAGTCCGGACTGCTGCACAGTCGTTGCGATTTCCTCATCCCAATTCAACATTCTTATTCTCCCTCGTTTATTGGCAGGCTTCGCAAGCCGGGTCCGTGACGGCGCAGATTTTCGCGCTATTAACCTCGGTCATGCCGACCACTTCGGCGGTCTCCGCACGGTGTGCCGCGGCGCCGGATTTCTCGACATGGGTCGCGCCCAGTGTGCGCAGGTAATACGTGGTTTTCAAACCGCGCAGCCAGGCCAGTTTGTAGAGCTGGTCGAGCAACGGGCCGTTGGGTTCGGCCAGATACAGATTCAGCGACTGCGATTGGTCCAGCCATTTTTGGCGGCGGCCGGCGGCCTCGATCAGCGAACGCGGATCGATCTCGAAAGCGGTGGCGTATTTGCGCTTTAATTCGTCGGGAATCCGGTCTATGGCCTTAATCGATCCATCGAAATATTTGAGATCGTTGACCATCACTTCGTCCCACAAATCCAAGGCCTTCAAATCGCGCACGAGATAGGGATTGATCACGCTGAACTCGCCGGACAAGTTGGATTTTACGAACAGATTTTGGTACGTGGGTTCGATGGACTGGCTCACGCCGCAGATATTGGAGATGGTGGCGGTCGGCGCGATGGCCAGACAGTTGCTGTTGCGCATGCCGACCTGTTGCACACGCGTTCGCAGCGCGTCCCAATCCAGCGTGGCGCTGACGTCGGTTTGCAAATATTCGCCGCGCTGCTGCTTGAGCAAATCTTGCGAGTCGATGGGCAGGATGCCGCGGCTCCACAGCGAACCTTTGAAAGTCGAGTAGCTGCCCCGCTCTTCCGCCAGATCGGCACTGGCTCGAATGGCGTAAAACGCGATCGCTTCCATGCTGTGGTCGGCGAAGCTGATGGCCTGCCCGCTGTCATAGGCGTAACCGAGTTTATACAGCGCATCCTGAAAGCCCATCAAACCCAAACCCACCGGACGATGGCGCAGATTGGAATAACGCGCCTGCGGCACGGCGTAATAGTTGTAGTCGATGACGTTATCGAGCATACGCATCGCGGTGCTTATGGTTTTTTCCAGCTTGGCGAGATCGAGGCCGTTTTCATCGACATGGGCGGCCAGATTCACCGAGCCTAAATTACAGACCGCGATTTCCGCATCCGAAGTGTGCAAGGTGATCTCAGTGCAGAGATTGGACGAATGCACCACCCCCATATGCTGATTGGTGTAACGCAGATTGCAAGGATCTTTGAAGGTAAGCCAGGGATGACCGGTCTCGAACAACTGGCCGAGCATTTTGCGCCACAACGTCACGGCTGAAATGCGCTTCCAAACTTTAATTTCGCCACGCGCGGCCTTGGCTTCATAGACGACATATTTTTCGCGGAAGGCGGCGCCGGTGAGGTCGTGCAATTCCGGCACTTCGTCCGGTGAAAACAGCGTCCATTCCTTATCCTCGCAGACGCGTTCCATGAACAGGTCGGGTATCCAATTGGCGGTGTTCATGTCGTGGGTTCGCCGGCG
>CAKKSB010000127.1 GCA_919903055.1 Gammaproteobacteria bacterium
CAGGTACGAAAAACTGTCGTGCATCCAGCCCATGTTCCATTTCATGCTGAAGCCCAGCCCGCCCAGCCAGGTGGGACGCGACACCATCGGCCAGGAGGTGGACTCTTCGGCCATGATCATGGTGCCGGGGAATTCACTGTGAGTGACTTCATTGAGCTGGCGCAGAAAGGCGATGGCTTCGAGGTTTTCATTGCCGCCGTGAATGTTGGGCACCCAGTCGCCGGCTTGCCGTGAATAATCCAGATACAGCATGGAAGCCACCGCGTCTACCCGCAAGCCGTCGAGATGAAATTCCTCCAGCCAAAATACCGCGCTCGACAGTAGATAATTTTTGACCTCGTTGCGGCCGTAGTTGTAAATCAGCGTGCCCCAATCGCGGTGCTCGCCGCGGCGCGGGTCTTCGTGTTCGTAAAGCGCGCTGCCGTCGAAGCGCACCAGGCCGTGCGGATCTTTGGGAAAATGGCCGGGCACCCAGTCGAGCAAGACGCCGATGCCGTGCGCGTGACAGTAGTCGACGAAATAACGAAAGTCGTCCGGCGTGCCGAAGCGGCTGGTGACCGCGTAATTGCCGATGGTTTGGTAACCCCACGAGGCGTCCAGCGGATGTTCGGTGATCGGCAGCAATTCGATGTGCGTGAAACCCAGGGGCGTGACGTAATCCACCAGGCGATGGGCCAACTCGCGGTAATTGAGAAAGCCGCCCTGTTCATTCCGTTGCCACGAGCCGAGATGGACTTCGTATATCGACAAAGGCGCATGTTGCCAATCATGAGTGGCGCGCGCGGTCATCCAAGGTTGATCTTGCCAGGTATAGTCAGCTCCACCGTGTACCACCGACGCGGTGCTGGGGCGCACCTGGAATTGTTGACCGTACGGATCGGCTTTGAGATAAAGGGCACCGCTGTCGCGGTTGCGCAACTCGAATTTATACAATGTGCCGGACGCGAGGCCGGGAATGAATAACTCCCACACGCCGCTGCCGCCGCGGATGCGCATGGGATGGCGGCGACCGTCCCAATCGTTGAAATCGCCCACCACGCTGATCCGCGCCGCGTTGGGCGCCCAGGTGGCGAAGAGCACGCCGGTCACGCCTTCCACCGTGTGCGGATGCGCGCCCAACAGGCGATAGATATGCCAGTGACGGCCTTCATTGAAAAGGTGTAGATCGAATTCGGGAATTTGTGGAGGAAAACAATATGGATCGTAAACGGTAATGCTGGCGCCGCCCCGCGTCCGCCACCGCACTTGATAGCGGTCGGGCACCACGCCGCTGCCGCCGCGCCATTCGAAGAAATCGCCGCCGTTGATGCGCTGCATCGGCAGTTCGCCGTCGAGCAACGAGGCCGATTCGGCGCCGGGCAGATAAACCCGGATCAGTTCACCCTTGCGATCCGGATGTTTTCCCAGCACCGCGAAGGGATCGTGATGCCGCGCTTCTACAATGAGCTGAAGTTCCTTGGGCCGTTGGCCGCTATTATCCATCAAGATGAAGCTGTCCTCTGTGCGGCTCCCCACTACGCCGTCACGCGTCGCCGAGCGGGTCGGGATTGTATGGATTTTGATGTTACACCATTTCCATTTTGGCGCGGTTTTAATGTTAGCATATCGAAGAGAGGGTCTTGATATCCGGGGGTGGTGTCCTGCTCGCAAGCAGCGGCGGCCTGCGCCAGATTTACCGAAAATACAGGAGGGGGAATAGCGTAATGGATCGTATGCAGACCGAGCGTTTTGTCAGCCGGCTTACCCAGAACACCTTGGCCTTGATTCTGGCCGGCGGACGCGGTTCCCGTTTAAAGCATCTCACTTTATGGCGCGCCAAACCGGCTGTGCCGTTCGGCGGTAAATTCCGCATCATCGATTTTCCTCTGTCCAATTGCCTCAACTCCGGTATCCGCCGCATCGCCGTGCTCACCCAATACAAAGCCCATTCGCTGATCCGCCACATTCAGCAGGGCTGGGGTTTTCTCCGCGCCGAACTGGGCGAGTTCGTCGAATTGGTGCCGGCGCAGCAGCGGGTGAAAACCTCGTGGTACACCGGCACGGCGGACGCGGTGTTTCAGAATCTCGACATCATCCGCAACCATCGCCCCGATTACGTGCTGGTACTGGCGGGCGATCACATCTACAAAATGGACTACGGTCCCATGATTGCCTATCACGTCGCCAAGGGCGCCGACCTCACCATCGGCGCCATCGAAGTGCCTTTGGAAATGGCCAAGGCTTTCGGCGTGATGTCGGTGGACCACGACGGCCGCGTCACGTCGTTCGCCGAGAAACCGGACCATCCCACGCCCATGCCGGGCAGCAGCGACACCGCCATGGTGTCGATGGGTATTTATGTTTTCAATACGCTGTTCCTCTACGAACAACTGATCCGCGATTCCGACACGCCGTCCTCCAGCCACGACTTCGGCAAAGACATCATTCCACTCGCCATCGACAAATATCGGGTAGTGGCCTATCCCTTCCGCGATGAAGAGGGCAAGCAGGCGTATTGGCGCGACGTGGGAACGGTGGATGCGTTCTGGCAGGCCAATATGGAGCTGATCGGCGTCACGCCGGAGTTGAATCTTTACGATCAGACTTGGCCGATTTGGACGTATCAGGCTCAGTTGCCGCCCGCTAAATTCGTTTTCGACGATGAAGACCGCCGCGGCATGGCGGTGGATTCGATGGTCTCCGGCGGCTGCATCATTTCCGGCGCCACGGTGCGTCGTTCCTTGCTGTTCTCCAATGTGCGGATCGGTTCGGGATCGGAATTGCATGACTGCGTGGTGCTGCCCGACGTGGAAGTGGGTGCCCATTGCCGTTTGACCAAAGTGGTGGTCGACCGCTATTGCCGCATCCCCGACGGCATGGTCATTGGTGAAGATCCGGAAGAAGACGCCAAGCGCTTTTACGTCTCGAAAGAAGGCGTAGTGCTGGTGATACCGGAGATGCTCGGCGATCGCAGACATTATGTCCGCTAACAGCCGGCTGCAAGTGGTATTGTGCTGGCACATGCACCAGCCGGAATACCGCGATCTGCTCAGCGGCGAATACCAGCTGCCGTGGACTTACCTGCACGTCATCAAGGATTACGTGGACATGGTGGCCCACCTCGAACAAGTGCCGGCCGCGCGGGCGGTGGTGAATTTCGCGCCGGTATTGCTCGATCAAATCGCCGATTACGCCGCGCAGATTCAGGGTTACCTCAAGGATGCCACCGCGCTGCGCGATCCCTTGCTGGCGGCTTTGGATGCGCCGGCTCTGCCGGTGCGCACCGAGCAGCGCCTGGATCTCATCAAGACCTGTTTACGCGCCAACCGCACCCGCCTGATCGATCCGTATCCGCCGTTCAAACATCTCGCGCACATGGCGGACTGGCTGAAGGCTGAGCCCGAGGCGGTCGCTTATTTCAGCGAACAATATCTCGGCGACCTGCTGGTGTGGTACCACCTGGCCTGGATGGGCGAGACGGTGCGGCGGCAAGACGACCGCGTCGATCGCCTGATGAAAAAAGGCGGCGGCTATACCTTGCACGATCGCCATGAGTTGCTGATCGTGATCGGCGAGCTGGTGAGCGGCGTGATCGGTCGTTATCGGGCTTTGGCCGAGCGCGGCCAGATCGAAATCTCGGTGAATCCCTACGCCCATCCCATCGTCCCGTTGTTACTCGATCTCAACAGCGCGCGCGAGTCCTCACCCGCTGCGCCTTTGCCGTTGCTGCCCGCGTATCCCGACGGCGAAGCGCGCGCCCGCTGGCATATCGAGCACGGTTTGGCTACCTTCGAACGTCATTTCGGTTTTCGTCCGCGCGGTTGCTGGCCGTCGGAAGGCGGCGTGAGCGGCGCGGCGCTGAATTTATTAAATGAATACGGCTTCCAATGGGCGGCCACCGGCGGCGGTGTGTTGGGCAACACTTTGCATGCCGCCGGAATCGACGCGAAACAAGGCCGCGCGCGCACCTGGTACCGGCCGTATCAATTCACCGGCAGCGGCGATATCGCCTGTTTTTTCCGCGACGATGCTTTGTCCGACAACGTGGGATTCACTTACGCCACTTGGCATGGCGACGACGCGGTGGCCAATCTCGTGCAGCAGTTGGAAACCATCGCCAATGAGGTGGACGATCAGCAGACTTATCTGGTGCCCATCGTGCTGGACGGCGAAAACGCCTGGGAATACTATCCCAACAACGGCTATTATTTTTTGAGCGCGCTCTACCAAAAATTGTCCGCTCATCCGCGCATCGAACTCACTACTTTTTCCGATTATTTGCGGACCGGCGGCCAGGCCGGGCTGTTGCCGCGGCTGGTGGCGGGTAGCTGGGTGTACGGCACTTTCTCCACCTGGATCGGCGATGCGGATAAGAACCGCGCCTGGGATATTTTGGGTGAGGCCAAGCAGGCTTTCGACAAGGCGCTGCAGTCCGGTTATCTGGTGGGCGAGGCGCGCGCCGCCGCGGAACACCAACTCGCGGTATGCGAAGGCTCCGACTGGTGCTGGTGGTTCGGCGATTACAATCCAGCGGCGACGGTGAGCGATTTTGAACGTTTATACCGGCTGCACCTCGCCAATCTCTATCACCTGATAGGCGAGGAACCGCCCAATTATTTGATCCATGCCATTAGCCATGGCGGCGGCGAGTCGCAGCACAGCGGCACCATGCGCCCGGGTCAAGCGACTTGACGCATGCGGTGAATAATCCATTGTTGCAACGGCGGGCCGGCATGCTGTTGCACATCACTTCGCTGCCCGGTCCCGGGCGGTGCGGCACGTTGGGCGCCGACGCGTATCGCTTCGTGGATTTTCTGGCGGCGGCGGGTTACAGCGTGTGGCAGACCTTGCCGGTGGGACCGCCTCACGACGACGGTTCGCCTTACCAATGCCTCTCATTGCACGCCGGCGATCCCGCCCTCATTAGCATCGAGAATATGATTCAGTCCGGTTGGCTGGATACCGCGGCAGCGGTGGAACCCTGGAATGAATTGCTTGCTCATGCGCGCCGCGGCTTTGAGCGGCACGCCCTTCCCGACCAACAAAAACACTACTCCGATTTCGTCGCCGCCGAACACCATTGGCTGGACGAGTACGCGTTATTTCGCGTGTTGCGCGAAGAATACCAACACGCCGCCTGGGTCGATTGGCCCGCCGCGTTGCGCGACCGCGAACCCGCCGCGCTGGCGGCGGCGCGTCAACGCGGCGCCGCGGCACTCCAACTCATTTGTTTCGAACAGTTCGTGTTTTTTCATCAATGGCTGGCGCTCAAGGAATATGCCCATCGTCGCGGCGTACTGTTGTTCGGCGACATGCCGATTTTCGTCGCCCACGACAGCGCCGATGTGTGGGCGCAGCGCGACTATTTTCAATTGGACGCCGACGGCCGGCCGACAGTGGTGGCCGGCGTGCCGCCCGATTATTTTTCCGCCACCGGCCAGCGCTGGGGCAATCCCCATTATCGCTGGGAGCGCATGCAGCAGGACGGTTTTCAATGGTGGATCGGCCGGGTCAAGACCCAGTTGCGGCTGTTCGATCTGGTGCGCATCGATCACTTCCGCGGTTTCGAAAGTTATTGGGAAATTCCCGCCGGCCACCCGACCGCCATGCACGGCCGCTGGGTGGATGCGCCGGGCGATGCGCTGTTCCAGGTCTTGTGCGCCTGTTTCGATCCGCTGCCGGTGGTAGCGGAAGATTTGGGCATCATCACGCCCGAGGTGGAAGCGCTGCGCTTGAGCCACGGTTTTCCCGGCATGAAGATTTTGCAGTTCGCTTTTGAAGGCGGACCGGCCAATCCTTATCTGCCGCACAATCATCAGGCGCTCTCGGCGGTGTATACCGGCACGCACGACAATGACACCACGCTGGGTTGGTATGCTTCGCTGGCGCCGGTGACGCGGGCTTATGTGGATGATTATCTGCACGCCGCGGACGAAGCGATGCCTTGGCCGCTGATTCGCGCCTGCATGGCCTCGGTCGCCACTTTGGCGGTAATCCCCATGCAGGACGCCTTGGCCTTGGACGGTGCGCATCGCATGAACACCCCGGGCACCAGCACCGGCAATTGGCGCTGGCGCTTCGAATGGATGCAAGTGGATGACGCTCTCGCGCCCCAGCTCCGCCGGCTCGCCGAACTCTATGGGCGCGTGCTGCCGCGCCCTTAGATGGAAACAAAAATTAATTGTCGCGGCGGCGCGGGAAATGATTGCTTCGATTACTCCATCACGTTGACACCGCGGCAACCGCCGGGAAATTTTTAACGATTAAAAACCGGTGCGGTACGCTGACACGGCAACATAGCTATTAACCCGGCAACCAACAAAGATAAATCGAACAACGCCTTCCCCCTGCAAGGGGGAAGGTTGGGATGGGGGTGAGAGGGCTGGAATCCGCCGCGTTCGACCCCCACCTAACCCTCTCCTTCTAGTGAGAGGGGATCTACTGCAATCAGTGAGTTCATCATTTCAATTGCCGGTTTAATAGCATGAAGCGATATCGGTTTTCGCGTCTCTGGGGGAGAGGACTGACCAGCCGGTGTTGAAACGACCCATCCCCGGTCTGCGCTCGCTTAATGCAAACGAGCGTAGACCGGCAATGAAGTTATAACCACTTCATGCAACCCATCTCGAAGCGATGACTGAGCAGTGGATGATGGGGATAGATGCGGATTTTGTAATGCTGCAGGCCCGGCAGCGGCGGTGCCAAGTCGAGCCGGTAGCGCATGTCGCCGTCAGGCATATTGTCCACGGCGTGAAAATAATGGCTGGCTTGCAAGGCGAACTCCTCCGCCTCCAATATCGTGCCTACCAAACACTCCACTGTGACGTCCTGCGCCTTCAAACCGTTGAGATTGACCGTCACCTCGATCGGTAAGGTATCGCCCGCCCGCAGTTGGCCTTGGGCGGGATCGATGCGTTGCAGACTGACACCCGCCCAACGGGCCTTGACGCCGGTTTTCCAAAGAGCCAATTCGCGGGCCGGGGCATGATTGTGCTCCTGCATCGCGCGATGCTGGCGGCTGGCGGGTCCGTAAAAGCGACTCACGTAGTCCATCAACATCCGTTGCGCGTTGTAACGTGGAATCAGTGTCCTCATCGAGGCTTTGGACATTTGGACCCAGCGTTCCGGATAACCGTGGCCGTTGCGTTGATAGTAGGACGGGATGATTTCCTTCTCGAGGATATCGAGCAGCTCATTGCTCTCTTCGCGGTCGCGGAAGGCGGCGTCGTATTCCGGGCCGTGGGGGGTGATGGCCCAGCCGTTGTCGCCGGAATAACCTTCGCCCCACCAGCCGTCCAGCACGCTGAGGTTGAGCACGCCGTTGATGCCGGCTTTCTGACCCGAAGTGCCGCTGGCTTCCAGCGGAAACTGCGGGGTGTTCAGCCACACGTCCACGCCGGTCACCAGCTTGCGGGCAATCGACATGTCGTAGCCTTCGAGCAAGATGATCTTGCCTTCGAATTCCGGCCGGCGCGAGAGATCGTGAATCTGTTTTATGAGCTGTTGCCCCGGTATGTCGTGGGGATGGGCCTTGCCGGCGAAGACCAGCATCACCGGCCGCGCCGGATCGTTGACCATGCGGGCGAGACGGGCCGGATCGGCGAATAACAGTGCGGCGCGCTTGTAAGTCGCGAAGCGCCGTGCGAAGCCTATCAACAGGGTGTCGGTGTTGTCGGGTGAAAGGTTGCAAGTGAGCCGCTTGATCTGCGTGGTGCTCAAGCCGCTGCGGCGGTGTTGGCGCAACACCCGTTCGCGGGTCTCGTCGAGCAATTCCGATTTCAAGGATTGATGCAGGCTCCAAAAACTGTAATCGGGAATCTCGTCTATCCGCGTCCAGTATTTTTCATTGGAGAGTTGATTGCGCCACTCGCCGCCGAAGCGCATGTCGAACAGGCTCATCCATTCGCGGGCGAGGAAAGTCGGCACGTGCACGCCGTTGGTGACGTAACTCACCGGATTTTCCGCGGCGGGCACTTCCGGCCAGATATAGCCCTCCATCTGCGAGGCCATGCCGCCGTGAATGCGGCTGACGCCGTTGTGAAAGCGCGAGCCGCGCAGCGCCAGGGCGGTTTGGTTGAAACTGCCCTCGTTGCCGGGACTGCTGCCCAGCGCCAGGAATTCCGCCATGTCGATCTTGAGCTGTTGCGCGTAGTGGGAGAAATAGGTCTCCATTAAATGGCGGTCGAAGATGTCGTGGCCGGCGGGCACCGGCGTATGGGTAGTGAAGACGGTGCCGGAAGCCACCAGTTCGCGGGCGGCGTCGAAGTCCATGCCTTGTTCCACCCGCTCGCGGATGCGCTCGAGGATTTGAAAAGCCGCGTGACCTTCGTTGATATGCCATACCGTGGGTTTGTAACCCAAGGCGCGCAGCGCGCGCACACCGCCGATGCCCAGCACGATCTCCTGCTGGATGCGGGTGTGGATGTCGCCGCCGTAGAGTTGATAAGTGATGGAGCGGTCTTCGTCGGAGTTGTGCGGCACATCGCTGTCGAGCAGGAACAATTTAATGTGACCGGCGGTGACTTGCCAGACTTTGAGCGTGACGTGCCGCTCGATGATATCGACGTGGACGTAAAGCTCCTCGCCCTCGCTGTTGCGCGCCGGCTGCAAGGGCAATTGGTTGAAGTCGGTCCGCATGTAGTGGGCGATCTGCTTGCCGTGACCGTCGATGGTCTGGGTGAAATAACCCTGGCGATAAAGCATGCCCACCGCCACGAAGGGCAGGCCGAGGTCGCTGGCGGCCTTGCAATGATCGCCGGCCAATATACCGAGGCCGCCGGAGTAAATGGGCAGGCTTTCGTGAAAACCGAATTCGGCGCAGAAATAGGCGATCAAATCCTGCTTGGCGTCGAGATGCGGCGCCACTTCGGGACGCATGCCTTCCTGGCGGTAGGTATCGTAGGCGGACAAGGCGCGGTTGAAGTCTTCGACGAAGACCCGGTCGTCGGCGGTGGCGTTGAGCCGCGCCTGCGAGACGCGGCGCAGAAAAGTCTTGGGGTTGTGGCCGCATTGTTCCCAAAGTTCGGGATCGAGCCGTACGAACAGTCCGCGTACCCGCCGGTCCCAGCTGTAGAGTAAATCGTTGGCCAGCTCTTCCAGGCGCCGCAGGCGCGCGGGCAGCGCGGCTTGCACTTCAATGCTAAAACGTGTCCCCATCATAAATTTATTCCAATCCCTTCAGGTTGCCTTGGGTATTTTTCGTATGCGCGCCGCAATACTTGAGGCAATTACTATGCCGTACCACGCCCGCCTTAGGTTAGCGGATCGCGACGGTGATAATGTAGATTGATCTTAGGACATGATGGCGGCCCATGGGTAGTCCGCGCATACTTTATTAAAGAAGGGTGTCGTTTTAAACACGATATTGATTTGGTGGTGCCGGGAGGGAGAATCGAACTCCCACGATGTCACCATCACCGGATTTTGAGTCCGGCGCGTCTACCAGTTCCGCCATCCCGGCCGCCAGGCGGGTAGTATATGAATTTATTCGGCGCGGGCAAGTGATTTGTTGCGCGAACTTAACTTAAGTCAGGCGAACTTGCTACTATGCGCGCGCCATGCGCCGCAGTGACTTCCATTATCAGCTTCCCCCCACGCTCATCGCCCAGCGGCCCGCCGCCGAGCGCGGCACCAGCCGTCTGCTTTGTCTCGACGGCCCCAGCCGGCGGCTGACCGACCGCGCTTTTCGGGACTTGTCCGGTCTGCTGCGGTCAGGCGATTTGCTGATCTTCAACGACACTCGCGTCATCCCCGCCCGCTTGTTCGGGGTGAAAGCGAGCGGCGGTAAGATCGAAGTGCTGGTGGAGCGGTTGTTGGAAGGGCGGCGGGTCTTGGCTCATATCAGGGCGAGCAAGGCACCAAAGCCGGGCATGCGTCTGTATTTGGCGGATACGCTGGAGGTCGAAGTGGCGGGCCGCGCGGGAGAATTATTCGAGCTGGTTTTCGGCGGCGAGCAGCCGGTGCTGAGCCTGTTGGAACAACACGGCCACATCCCGTTACCGCCGTATATCGACCGGCCCGACGCCGATGAAGACCGCGCCCGTTATCAAACCGTCTACGCCCGCCGGCCCGGCGCGGTGGCGGCGCCCACCGCCGGCCTGCATTTCGACGAGGCGATGTTGGAACGGATCCCCACGCTCGGCGTGGAAAGCGCCTTTGTGACCTTGCACGTGGGCGCCGGTACCTTTCAGCCGGTGCGGGTCGATGAGTTGAGCGCGCATCCCATGCACGCCGAATACGCCAGCGTCAGCGCGGAAGTCTGTGAACATATCACCGCGGTCCGCGCCCGCGGCGGCCGGATCATCGCGGTAGGCACCACCGTCGCCCGCAGTTTGGAGAGCGCGGCGGCGAGCGGCGAACTGCGGCCGTTTGCCGGTGAGACCCGTTTGTTCATTTATCCCGGTTATCGTTTCCGGGTGGTGGATGCCCTGATCACCAATTTTCATCTGCCGGAATCGACACTGCTGATGCTGGTGTGCGCCTTCGCCGGTTACGACGCGGTGATGGCCGCGTATCGCCATGCGGTGGAGCAGGAGTATCGGTTCTTCAGCTACGGCGATGCGATGTTCGTTACTCGCGACGACGGCATTTAATGTGCGCAGCTTGCGCAGGTGTTGCAATTAACAGCTGATCAATCGCCAAGCCGCGAGGTACGCCAAAAAGTTCGAGACGGAAGCCCTGGTGGCTTGACGGTTGATTAAAAACGACGACTTACTTTTCGACGAAGGCCCGTTCGATCACGTAATGACCGGGTTCGCCGATGCGCGGCGAGATCTTGAAACCGCGTTGGTCGAGCAGGGCGCTGGTGTCCTTCAGCATATGGGCGCTGCCGCAGATCATCGCGCGGTCGTGTGCCGGATCGAGCGGCGGCAGGCCGATGTCGGTGAACAATTTGCCGCTCTCGATCAAGTCGTGCAGGCGGCCTTGGTTTTGAAATGATTCGCGGGTGACCGACGGGTAATAGATGAGTTTTTCGCGGATCATGTCGCCGAGAAATTCGTTATGTTGCAGGGTCTGGGTAATGAAGTCCCGGTAGGCGAGATCGTTGATTTGGCGCACGCCGTGAAACAACACGATCTTCTCGAAACGCTCGTAGACATCCGGGTCTTGAATCAGCGGCATGAACGCGGCGAGGCCGGTGCCGGTGCTGAACAGATACAGATTTTTTCCGGGTGTGAGGTCGTCGATGATCAATGTGCCGGTCGGTTTCCGGCTCACCAGCACGCTGTCGCCGACTTGGAGATGTTGCAGACGCGAAGTGAGCGGACCGTCCGGCA
>CAKKSB010000128.1:0-22011 GCA_919903055.1 Gammaproteobacteria bacterium
GTCGGGCCAACGCCAGGGGTCGCGCAGAAAACGCGCGGAGATATCCCACAGCGTGTCGCCTTTCACCACCACGTAACGGTCGGGATGCTCGGGATTGAGCGTAACAGTGTCGGCGTGGGCGGTGCTCAAGGCCAAAGCCAGCAGCAGTGCCGTCACGGTATTGCGAATCGTCATAGTCGACCCTTTTCCAGGTTGCTTCGCGGAGTGTAGCCGAATCATGCCGCGGTCTCTACCTGGGTGGCATCCACCCGTGTAAGTTCGGTATGATCGTTAGGCTAGCAATATATACGGCAGCTTGACTAAGACCTTGATGGATTTCACATGGCGATACTCCCTATCCTGCATTTTCCCGATCCCCGTTTGCGCAACCCGGCCTTGCCGGTGGCGCGGGTCGACGACGAGACGCGTCGCTTGCTCGACGACATGCTCGAGACCATGTACGCCGCGCCGGGCATCGGTCTGGCCGCGCCGCAGGTGAATATATCCAAGCGCATGATCGTGATCGACATCTCCGAGGAACGCAACACGCCGTATTATTTCGTCAATCCCGAGATCCTCGCGCGGCGCGGCAACGAGGTGTTCGAGGAGGGCTGCTTGTCGGTACCCAACATTTATGAAAACGTCGAGCGCGCGGCCTGGGTGCAGGTAAAAGCGGTCGGCCGCGACGGTCAGTCATACGAGTTGGAGGCCGACGGCCTGTTGGCGGTGTGCATCCAACACGAGATCGATCACCTGGAAGGTAAGCTGTTCGTCGATTATCTCTCCGAATTGAAACGCGGCCGCATTCGTAAAAAAATGGAAAAATGGCGGCGCCATACCTTATGAGTTCATCATGAGTCCCGCGCCGCGGCGCCGTGCCGCCCCTTAATTCAAGCGACCCCTTATGCCACTGAAAATCGTTTTTGCCGGTACCCCCGAGTTCGCG
This sequence comes from Gammaproteobacteria bacterium, assembly GCA_919903055.1. GTDB lineage: Bacteria > Pseudomonadota > Gammaproteobacteria > DRLM01 > DRLM01 > CAKKSB01. Next base: position 926 of record CAKKSB010000128.1, read on the forward strand.
CGGGTCGCCCTGGCGGCGTTGCTGCAATCGGAGCACGAGGTGCGCGCCGTCTACACCCAGCCCGACCGGCCCGCCGGGCGCGGCCGCAAATTGAGCGCGAGTCCGGTGAAACAGCTGGCGATCGACGCGGGCGTCGCGGTGCATCAGCCGCCCAGCCTGAAGCCGGCGGCGGAACATGAAATCCTGCGCGGCCACGGCGCCGATGTGATAGTGGTGGTGGCTTACGGCTTGATCCTGCCGCGGGCGGTGCTGGACATTCCGCGCCACGGCTGCCTCAACATCCACGCCTCGCTGCTGCCGCGCTGGCGCGGCGCGGCGCCCATCCAGCGCGCCATTCTGGCGGGTGATGATGAAACCGGCATCACCATCATTCAAATGAACGCCGGGCTCGATACCGGCGACATGTTGCTGAAACTGGCCTGTCCCATCGCCGCCGACGACACAGCGCAAAGTCTGCACGACAAATTGGCCACGCTCGGCGCCGAGGCGATACTCGCCGCCCTCGCGCACGTGGAGCGGGGCGATGTGCGGCGCGAGGCGCAGGACGATGCGCTGTCCTGTTACGCCGCCAAGCTCGACAAGGCCGAGGCATTGATAAATTGGTCGCGGCCCGCCCGCGAGCTCGACCGCCAGGTGCGCGCCTTCAACCCCTGGCCGGTGGCGCAGACCCAATGGGGCGATAAAACCCTGCGGGTGTGGCGCGCCCTCGCCGTCGCTTCGGAGTCCCGCGCCGCGCCGGGCACGGTGCTCGCCGCCGGCCGCCACGGTATCGAGGTCGCCACCGGCCACGGCGCGCTGCGACTCTTGGAGATCCAACTCCCCGGCGGCCGGCCCTTGCCGGTCGCGGCGATACTCAACGCCCATCCTCTCGTTCCCGGCACGATGTTGGGCGTCGCGGAACAGGCCGTCCGCTCCGATGCGGATTAAGGCGCCTGCCGGCGGTGCCGCGGAGGCCAGGGGCGCGGCGGCGGGGGTATTGGCGCAGGTCATGGCGGAAGGGCGTTCCCTGAGTACGGCCTTGCCGCCGGCGCTCGCCGGTTTGCCCGCGCAGGAACGGGCGCTGCTGCAGGAGCTGTGTTATGGCGTATTGCGCTGGGGTCCGCGCCTGGAGGTGTTGCTCGCCCGCTTGATGACCAAGCCGCTGCGCGAGAAGGAGCGAGTAGTGCATGCCTTGCTCTTGGTGGGCCTCTATCAATTGTTCTATACCCGCATCCCGCCGTATGCCGCGGTGGCCGGCACGGTGGATGCGGCGCGCGCGCTGGGTAAACCGTGGGCGGCGGGCCTGGTCAACGCGGTGTTGCGCGGCGCGCAAAAGGGTGGCGAGGCCTTGCTGGCCGAGGTGGATCGCGACGAGTGCGTGGCCACCGCGCATCCGGTCTGGCTGCTGGAATCGTTGCGCGCCGGCCGGCCGGAGCAATGGCGGGCCATCGTCGCCGCCAATAATGAACGGGCGCCGATGTTCTTGCGCGTCAACCGCCGCCACGGCGAACGCGCCGCCTATCTCGCGCGGCTCGCCGCCGCCGGCATCGACGCCACGGCGGTACCGCGCACCGAATGCGGCGTGGTGCTGGCGCGGCCGCTGGATGTCGATCAACTGCCCGGCTTCGCCGCGGGCGAGGTGTCGATACAAGACGGCGCGGCGCAACTGGCGGCGGAATTGTTGGACGCGCAACCGGGTGAGCGGGTGCTGGACGCCTGCGCCGCGCCCGGCGGCAAGACCTGCCATATCTTAGAGCGCCAGCCGGCGTTGCGTGAACTGGCGGCGCTCGATCACGATGCGGCGCGAATGACGCGGGTACATGAAAATTTGGCGCGGCTGGGTTTGACGGCGCGGGTGATCGTCAACGACGCGGCCCGGCCCGACGCATGGTGGGACGGCGCGCGGTTCGACCGGATAGTGTTGGACGCGCCCTGCGCCGGATTGGGGGTGATCCGCCGTCATCCCGATATCAAATATCTGCGCCGGCCGGAGGACATCGCGGCCCTGGCGGCTTTGCAGAGTCGGCTGCTCGATGCCTTGTGGCCCTTGTTGCGCGCGGGCGGTAAGCTGGTGTACGCCACTTGTTCGGTGCTGCCGCAAGAAAACGAGATGCAGATCCAGCGATTTTTACAGCAGCATACCGACGCTCGCGAACACGTCATCGCCGCCGCGTGGGGCCGCGCGTTAAGCCACGGCCGTTTGATCTTGCCCGGTGAAGAAGGGATGGACGGTTTTTATTATGCTTGCCTGGAAAAGACCTGAACGGTGAACGGCGCGCGCGGCGTGAGCAAGGCGAGAGCGGCCCGGCGTTTTTGGGCGTTGCTGCTGATGATGCCCGTCGTTGTGTGCGGCGCTACGGCGGTTGCCGCGGAGTTCGTGGTGCAAAGCGCCGAGACCTATCTGGCGGACAAGGTCTATCATCTCAACGCCGACATCGATTACGACTTCAGCGCGCAGGCCCTCGAAGCGCTGCATAACGGCGTGCCGCTGGTGGTGCAACTGGATATCGAGATCGACCGCGCCCGCAACTATGTCTGGAACGAAAACATCGCCGCCCTGCACCAGCGTTATCAACTCGGTTATGAGGCGCTGATCGGCCGCTACGTCATTACCAATCTCAACAGCGGCGCCGACGCGTTTTATCCCACCCTCGACGCGGCGATCGATGCTTTGGGCCGGATCAGCGACCTGCCGCTCTTGGATGCGGATTTATTGAACGACGACGAACGTTACCAGGTATCCCTGCGCGCCAGCCTGGATTTGGAGGCCCTGCCGGTGCCGATGCGCATCATGGGTTATTTCTCATCGGACTGGCGTATTTCCAGCGAGTGGTTCAGATGGTCCTTGGAATAATCAGGCGCTGGAGCGCGGGCGTGGTGCCGATCGTTTTGTTGTTCGGCCTGCTGTTGGTGTCGTTGTATCTGATGGCGCGCGCCACGCAAAATTCCGAGGAGTTCGGACGGCTGTACGTGGTGCTGCTGGTCATCAACGTCGTGCTGCTGGTGGTACTGGTGGTGCTGATCGGCGCGAACATGGTCCGCTTGTGGCGGCAATACCGGGCCGGCGCCACCGGAGCGCGGCTCACGCTGCGGCTGGTGGTGATGTTCGTGATATTGGCCATGGTGCCGGTCAGCATGGTGTATTCCTTTTCGGTGGACTTTTTGCGGCGCGGCATCGACAGCTGGTTCGACGTGCGTTTCGAGCAGGCGCTCGACGACGCCTTGGAGCTGAGCCGCAGCGTGCTCGACACCCGCATGCGCGACTTATTGCGTCGGAGTGAGGCCATCGCCGACGAGTTGACCCATGTCGACGACAGCCAGATCGCCAGTACCCTGAACGAGTTGAGCGCCGACAGCGAGGCGGGCGAGATGACGCTGTTCACTCTCAACGGCCGTATTCTTTCTTCGACCGGCGGCAATCCCGCCAAGGTCTTGCCCACCTATCCCAGCGAGGCCATCCGCCTGCAATTGCGCCAAGGGGTAACGTATGTCGGTCTCGATCAAATTGTCGGCCAAGGTTTGAACATGCGGGTGGTGGTGCCGGTGAATGGCGGCCGTATGCTGCAAGTGTTGTATCCGGTGCCGGAGCGGTTGGCGACGCTCACCGCGAGCGTGCAGGATACCTACACCCGTTACGATCGTCTGCAATATCTGCGCGAGTGGTTGAAATTCAGTTTCACGCTCACCCTGTCGCTGGTGTGGCTGCTCAGCCTGCTCACCGCGGTATGGGCGGCGTTTTACGCGGCGCGGCGGCTGGTGGCGCCGATCCGCACCCTGGCGATCGGTACCCGCGCGGTGGCCGCCGGCGATTACAGCCGCCGTCTGCCTTTGCCGAGCAACGATGAATTCGGCGTGCTGGTGCATTCCTTCAATGAGATGACCGGTAAGATCGCCCTGGCTCAGGAAGAGGCCCGCCTCAGCCAGGGCCTCGCCGAAAGCGAGCGCGCTTATCTCGAAGCGGTGCTGGGACGCTTGTCGTCCGGCGTGTTGGCGCTGGACGGCGGACACGTGGTCCGCACGCTCAACGCGGCCGCCGGCCACATCCTCGGCGTGGCGGCGAACGAGGTGTTGGGGCGGACGCTGGATGATCTCGCGGCGAGTCATCCTCATTTGGCGGGTTTAGTGGAGGTGCTCAGCACGCAGACGCGGCACCCCGCCAGGGAATGGCGCGAGGAAATCACGGTGTTCGGCGCGGCGGGACGTCAAGTGCTGATCTGCGGCGGCGCCTCGCTGCCCGCCAGCGGCGACGCGGGCGCCGGCACGGTAATCGTATTCGACGACATCACCGAACTGGTGCAGGCGCAGCGCAACGCGGCATGGGGAGAGATGGCGCGCCGCCTCGCCCACGAAATCAAAAATCCGCTGACGCCGATCCGGCTTTCCGCCGAACGGCTGCGCCACAAATATCTCAAGGGCATGCCGCCGGCCGACGCCGACGTGCTCGACCGTTCCACTCACACCATCATGCAGCAGGTGGACGCCATGCAGGAGATGGTCAAAGCGTTTTCCGAATATGCGCGCAGTCCCAAGCTGGAACGCCGTGCGCTGGATATGAATCGCCTGCTCAACGAGGTGCTGGATTTGTACCGCGGCCATTCGCCGGTGCGCTGGATACTGGAACTGGATCCGGCCTTGCCGGCGGTGGAGGCCGACGCGGGCCGTTTTCGCCAGTTGCTGCATAATCTCATCAAGAATGCTTTGGAAGCCTTGGCGGAACGCGGCGATGCCTACGTGCGGCTGAGCACCCGCCGGGCCGACCATTCCGGTTTTCCCTACGTGGAATTACGGGTGGACGACAACGGCCCGGGTTTCCCCGCCGAGCTGGTCGGTCAGTTGTTCGAACCCTATGTCACCACCAAGCACAAAGGCACGGGCCTGGGTCTGGCGATCGTAAAGAAAATCGTCGAGGAGCATGGCGGCATGATTACCGCGGAGAACACCGAATACGGTGCATGTATCGTCATTCAATTGCCCTTGGAAGCGCACGCCCTGGTTCAAAGCGACGCGGCCGGTCCGAGTAAGGGAGAGCCGACATGAGCGCGGCGCATATTTTAGTGGTGGATGACGAGCGCGATATCCGTGAACTGCTCAAGGAGATACTCGAAGACGAGGGGTATGAGGTCAGTACCGCCGAAAACGGCGGCGCGGCGCGATTGGCGCGGCGCGGCCGGCGGCCGGATCTGGTGCTGCTGGATATCTGGATGCCGGATGTGGACGGCATCAGCCTGCTCAAGGAATGGAGCGACGAGCGCGGGCCGTTTTGTCCGGTGATCATGATGTCGGGCCACGGCACGGTGGAGACCGCGGTGGAAGCCACCCGCCTGGGCGCCTACGACTTTATCGAGAAACCGCTGTCGATGGCCAAGCTGCTGGTGACCATCGCGCGGGCGCTGGAAGCGCAGCGTTTGGAGCGCGAGAACATCGGCCTGCGCAAATACGCGCCGCCGGTGTTGGAGCCGCTGGGCAGAAGCGTGCCGATGCAGCAATTACGCGAACAAATCCAGCGGGTGGCGCAGCACGACGCCTGGGTCTTGATCAGCGGCGAACCCGGTACCGGCAAAGGTTTGTGCGCGCGTTATCTGCATGCCTGCAGCGTGCGGCGTAACCGGCCCTTCGTCGAAGTGGGCGCCGCCACCTTGCTGCGGGAGAATTCCGCCACGGAATTGTTCGGCGCCGAAACCGGCGGCAAGCTGCAATACGGTTTGCTCGAACAGGCCAACGGCGGCACCTTGTTTCTCGATGAAGTCGGCGATTTGGATTTGACCATTCAGGCCCGTTTGTTCGGCGCCTTGGAAAGCGGCGCCTGCCTGCGGGTGGGCGGCGGCGAGCCGGTGCAGCTCGACGTGCGCATCCTCGCCGCCAGCCACCGCGACCTGGCCCGCGAGGTGCAAGCTAAACGTTTTCGCGAAGATCTTTATTATCGCTTGGCGGTGGTGCCGCTGGCGGTGCCGCCGCTGCGCGAACATCCCGAGGACATATCGGATTTATTGAGCCATTACGTGGATATGCTGGTGAATCAGGAAGGCCTGGCCTATCGCCGCTTCAGCGTCGCGACGCAAAATCGCTTGCGCCATCACGGCTGGCCCGGCAATATTCGCGAGCTAAAAAACCTGGTGCAGCGTTTGTTGATCCTCGGCGGCGGTGAAGATGTCGAAGTAGAGGAAGTGGAAGCCGCCTTAGCGGCCTTCGGCGAGCAGCACGGCGCGGCGGGGTCGGCGGGCGATTTCGACTTGCCTTTGCGCGAAGCGCGCGACAAGTTCGAACGCGCTTACCTCGAGTATCAATTGCGCGCGGCGGGCGGCAGCATGGGCAAAGTGGCGAAACAGGCGGGCATGGAACGCACGCATCTATACCGCAAGCTGCGCGCGCTGGGACTCAACCCGAGAGAGGTCAAACTGGAAGACGACGAATAGCGGATGAGTTTCACCGCGGCCGTTGATTTTAAATTCCCCGCGGCGTCGGGACGAGAGAGGATGATCGAGCACGGGCAGTCATCCCGTGTGTAGTCGGCACAATTGAACCGCTCGCTAAAAGCGCGTGTTCAAACGTCCCCTCTCCCACCGGGAAAGAGGGGATTTGGTTATTTGCCGGGTTAATCGTGGGGAAGCGTTAACGTGAAAATCATCATACTCGGGGCCGGACAAGTGGGTTCTTCAGTGGCGGAGGCCTTAGTCTCCGAGGCCAACGACATCACCGTGGTCGATTCCGATCCGCAAAAGCTTCGCGATCTGCAGGACCGCTTCGACTTACGCACCGTGACCGGCCACGCTTCGCATCCCGACTTGCTGCGGCAGGCCGGCGCCGAAGACGCCGACATGATTCTCGCCGTCACCAACAGCGACGAAACCAATATGATCGCCTGTCAGGTGGCTTACACTTTATTTCACACGCCGACCAAGATCGCACGGGTGCGGGCCCGCGACTATCTCGCTCATCCGCAACTGTTCACCCAAGAAGCGCTGCCCATCGACGTCTTGATCAGCCCCGAACAGGTGGTGATCGATTACGTGCAACGCTTGATCGAATATCCCGGCGCCCTGCAGGTGCTGGATTTCGCCGGCGGCAAAGTCCAACTGGTGGCGGTGAAGGCCTATTACGGCGGACCGCTGGTGGGGCACGAGCTGCGTGAACTGCGCACCCACATGCCGGGAGTGGACACCCGGGTAGCGGCGATCTTCCGCCGCGGCAAACCGATTATTCCCGAGGGCAGCACCGTTATTGAAGTGGACGATGAAGTGTTCTTCATCGCCGCACGCAAGCACATCCGCGCGGTGATGGGCGAGCTGCGCAAACTCGATAAGCCGGTCAAACGCATCATCATCGCCGGCGGCGGCAACATCGGCCGCGGTTTGGCGCGGGCGCTCGAGAACAGTTATCAGATTAAACTCATCGACCACAATCCGGTGCGCAGCCGCGCGATCGCCGAAGAGGTGACCAAAACCATCGTGTTGCTGGGCGACGCCGCCGACGAGGAATTGCTGCTGGAGGAAAACATCGAAAACACCGACGTGTTCTGCGCGGTGACCAACGACGACGAGGCCAATATTTTATCGGCGATGCTGGCGAAACGGCTGGGTGCGCGCAAGGTGATGTCGCTGATCAACCGCGCCGCTTATGTCGATCTGGTGGAGAGCGGCGACATCGACATCGCCATCTCGCCGCAACAGGCGACCATCGGCAGTCTGCTCGCCCACGTGCGACGCGGCGACGTGGCGGTAGTGCACTCGCTGCGGCGCGGCGCGGCGGAGGCCATCGAGGCGGTGGCGCACGGCGACAAGCGCACGTCGAAAGTGGTCGGCCGCGCCATCCAGGACATCAAGCTGCCGCCGGGCACCAACATCGGCGCCATCGTGCGCGGCGAGGAAGTGCTGATCGCCCACCACGACACGCTGATCGAATCGGAGGATCACGTCATCATGTTCCTGGTGGACAAGCGCCGGATCAGTGACGTCGAACGGCTGTTTCAGGTGGGGATCACGTTTATTTGAGTACCAAGTACCAAAGTAATAGCGACAAGGAATAATAAATGTACTTTGAAATACCGCATCGCCGCCTTCTCCTTTCTTGCTACTGGCTACTGGCCACTGGCTGCTGATTTATGCAACTGCTCGTCGTACAACGCATCCTCGGCATCTTATTCATGATGCACAGCGTGACCATGCTGCCGCCGGTGCTGGTGGCCTTGGCCTACGGCGAGCGCGAGTGGGCGGATTTCCTGATCACCTTCGGCATTCTGTTCATCTTCGGCGTCGCCGTGTGGTGGCCGGTGCGCGACGAGCGGCGTGAGCTGCGGACTCGCGACGGTTTCGTCATCGTGGTGATGTTCTGGACCGTGCTGGGCATGGCGGGGGCGATTCCCTTCATGCTGGATCTCGATCTGCCTTTCACCGACGCGGTATTCGAATCGGTGTCGGGTTTTACCACCACCGGCGCCACCGTGCTCAGCGGTTTGGATCATCTGCCCAAAGCTATTCTCTATTATCGCCAGCAGCTCACCTTCATCGGCGGTATCGGCATCGTGGTGTTGGCGGTCGCCATCTTGCCCATGCTGGGCGTCGGCGGCATGTCGCTGTACCGCGCCGAGACGCCGGGGCCGATGAAGGACACCAAACTCACGCCGCGCATCATCGAGACCGCGCGGGCGTTTTCCTACACCTACCTCGGTTTATGCGCCGCCTGCGCGCTGGCGTTCTGGGCGGCGGGCATGGATCTTTTCGATGCGGTGGGCCACAGTTTCGCCGTGCTCGCCACCGCCGGGTTTTCCAATCACGACGCGAGCTTCGCCTACTTCGACAGCCCGCTCATCGAAGCCATCGCCTGTGTCTTCATGCTGCTGGGCGCGATCAGTTTCAGCGCGCACTTTCTCGCCTGGCGCGGTTTTCATATGCGTTATTACTGGCAGGACCGCGAGTTGAGGGCCTTTCTGTGGGTGACATTCCTTTTGATAATTTTGTTTACGCTGATGCTGGCCTGGACTTCGCAGTACTCCGATTTCTGGCAGGCGCTGCGCTACGCGGCGTTTAATGTCATTTCCACGCTGACCACCACCGGTTATGTCACAGCCAATTTCTCGGAATGGCCGTCGTTCCTGCCGGTGCTGCTGATGTTGATCGCCTTCATCGGCGGTTGCGCCGGTTCCACCGCCGGCGGTTTGAAAATGATGCGGGTGATGTTGCTGTACAAACAAGGCATGCGGGAAATCTGGCGCCTCGCCCATCCCCGCGGTATTTTTCCGATCAAGGTCGGCGGCAAATCACTCCCCAATAATGTGGTGGACGCCATCTGGGGATTTTTTTCGTTTTATATGCTCAGCGCGCTGGTGCTTACGCTGGTGATGATGGGCACCGGCCTGGACGCGGTCACCGCGTTTTCCGCCGTGTCGGCGTCCCTCAACAACATGGGCGCGGGTTTGAATGAACTCGGTTCAACCTTCGAACCGGTGACGACCTTCGGTAAATGGGTGTTGATCTTCGCCATGCTGCTGGGACGGCTGGAGATCTTCGCCTTGCTGGTGTTGTTCACTCCCGCCTTCTGGCGGCGTTGAAGCCTAACGAGGTAGACATCGATGATCGATCAAGCCACGCAAGAAAGATGGGACCGCCGTTATCGCGACATGGGCCTGCCCGGCGCGCCGGCCACGGTGCTGTTGGAGTACGGCCACCTGCTGCCCGCGCAGGGCACCGCGCTGGACTTGGCCTGCGGCCTGGGCGCCAATAGTCTGCTGCTGGCGGAGCACGGCCTGCTGACTCAGGCCTGGGATATCTCGCCGGTGGCGATCGAGAAATTGCAGGCGATCGCGGTGGAACGCAAGTTACCGGTGCAGGCCGTGGCCAAGGACGTGCTGCACGCGCCGATTCCGCCGACGCAGTTCGACGTGATCGTGGTGTCGCATTATTTGGAACGCGCGCTTACCCGGCCGATCATTCACGGCCTCAAAGTCGGCGGCTTGCTGTTCTATCAAACCTTCACCCGCACCACGGTCAACGACGAAGGCCCGGAAAAACCGGAGTGGCGGCTCGCCGACGGCGAATTGCTGACGATGTTCGCGCCGCTGCGGACCCTCGTTTATCGCGAGGAAGGCCGCATCGGCGATACCACGCAAGGTTTCCGCAACAAGGCGTTGCTGGTGGCGATCAAAGAGACGGCTCGCACCGGCGATGGCGTGAAGGTGACGCAGGATTGATCGAAAAAACCATCGCGAACGGCTGACGCGGCGGTGTGCCGACCGCCACCGAATTTTTAGGAGTTTGAATTGGACTTGTTGCTGCATTTCCTCGATATCCTGCTGCATCTCGATCGTCATCTCACCACGCTGGTGACCGATTACGGACCGTGGGTCTACGGTATTTTGTTCCTGATCATCTTTTGCGAAACCGGTCTGGTGGTCACGCCGTTTCTGCCGGGCGATTCCCTGCTGTTCGTGGCGGGCATGCTGGCCGGCGCCGGCCTGCTCGATCCGGCCTGGCTGATGTTGCTGCTGATACTCGCCGCCATCCTCGGCGACAGCCTCAACTACAGCATCGGCCGTTGGGCGGGCCCCGCGGTATTTCGCAAAGAGGAGGGACGTTTCCTTAAAAAGAAACATCTGGAACACACCCAGCGTTTTTACGAAAAACATGGCGGCAAGACCATTATCATCGCCCGTTTCGTTCCCATCGTGCGCACCTTCGCGCCTTTCGTGGCGGGCATCGGCAACATGATTTATCGACGCTTCCTGGCTTACAACGTGGCCGGCGCGATACTCTGGGTCGTTTCTCTGGTGACGGCGGGTTATTTTCTCGGCGACCTGCCGGTGATCAAAGACAATCTCACCGCGGTAATCTTCGGCATCATCTTCATCTCCCTCCTGCCGGGCTTGATCGAATATTGGCGGCATCGCCGCGCGGGGGGATAACCGTGTCTTTAGGCCGGTGTAAAAAATGGCGTACCGGCAAGCGGGGCCGGACCCCGCGCCCGTCAATCCAGCACCCCGGCCGATCCTTCGCGTGGGCGGCGCCCTGCATCGCGCCGGTGCCAGGTGCCGGTCAGGCCGCCGCGAGAGAACGACGTGCCGCGCTATTCACTTGTGCCGGGCGGCTGGGTACCATGCCTTTTTTATTCGAGGTGCCGACGACGTGAGTCACATTGAAGATTTATTGGCCATCATGGCCCGCTTGCGCGACCCGCGCGAGGGCTGTCCCTGGGACCGGGCCCAGGATTTCACCACCATCGCCCCCCACACCCTCGAAGAGGCCTACGAAGTCGCCGATGCCATCGCCCGGAAGGACATGGCGGACCTCAAGGACGAATTGGGTGATCTGTTGTTCCAAGTGGTGTTTCACGCGCGCATGGCCGAAGAGGCCGGCCATTTTCGTTTCGAGGACGTGGTGCAGGCCATCGTCGACAAGCTTACCCGCCGTCATCCCCATGTCTTCGGGGACGCCAAAATCGGCAGTGCCGCGGAACAAAGCGAGGCCTGGGAAGAAAGCAAAGCGGCCGAGCGTGCCGCCAGGGCGCAAGACCGGCCGCCTGGCGCGCTCGACCATGTGCCGGTAACGCTGCCGGCCATGAGTCGCGCGGTGAAGATCCAGCGCCGGGTTTCCCGGGTCGGTTTCGATTGGAACGACCCGCACAAGGTGCTGGAAAAAATCGCCGAGGAGAGTGACGAGGTGCGCGAGGAGCTCGGCGAGCGCGACCCCGGCCGCTTGCGCCACGAGATCGGCGACCTGCTGTTCGCCTGCGTCAACCTCGCACGTCACGTGGACGTGGACCCGGAAACCGCTTTGCGCGAGACCAATCTGCGCTTCGAGCGGCGCTTCCGCCGTATCGAATCCTTGCTCGCGGAAAAACAGTTGCACCCCCAGCGCGTCAGCTTGGAGGAAATGGAGACGCTGTGGCGCCAAGCCAAGCGCGAGGAAAAGGCTTGAGTGGCGGGCGCGGGCCCGGCGCGGACCTTGCGTCATGAGCAAACGCGGCGTCCTCCCCCGTGCGAAAAAAAGCACGCCTTTCTTGGCGTGCGGCCCCGGCGTTTGCCCGAGGGTCGCGACACGTCGTCGCAAGGGCGATGGTAGTGGGTGGCTTGCTCCCGCGCGGGCGGCCATCGCCACGGGCGCGGCATTGACTCCCCGCCGCGAGCAAGGTATACAGCGCGCTGCCCAATCGGAAGCCCGGCCATGATTAAGTTACGCACATACGTTTTCATCGACTCGCTGCAACCGCAGCTGGCCGAATATCTAGGTACCGTCTCGCAGGGCTTTTTACCCATTCCCGGCGATGCCTGCCTGTGGCTGGAAGTCGCGCCGGGCATGGCCATCCACCGCCTCACCGACGCCGCGCTCAAAGCCACGCGCGTGCGGCTCGTGCAGCAAGTCGTCGAGCGGGCCTTCGGCTCCATGTTGATCCATCATCGCGATCAGAGCGACGTGCTCGAGGCTGGGCACATCGTGCTCAATCATCTCAAGACCAAGGAGGACGCGCGGCAGAAGTGCCGTATCGCCTGGGCCGAAACGATTCGTTCCATCACGCCCGATCATGCCGTGGTCATCAATCGCCAGGACCGCCGCGGCTCGATGATCCTGCCCGGGCAAAGCATGTTCATCCTCGAAACCGAGCCCGCCGGTTATATCGTTTACGCCGCCAATGAAGCCGAGAAGGCCGCCAACATCACTCTCGTCGACGTCAAAGCCGTGGGCGCCTTCGGCCGCCTCACCCTGGCCGGCAAGGAGGCCGATATCGACGCCGCCGCTCATGCCGCCATCGATGCCCTTCACCATCTCTCGGGCGTGGAAAATTAATCTCGGATTGGCGTTCCGCCGGCTAGGCGGCGTGGCGATGCCGAGCTGATTTCCGTGGGATGAGAGGGGTGTTTCCGCATCCCGCGCCTTGTTTCGCTGCGCCCGCGGCGGTGAGAGTTCTATACACAACGACATACATCGCGCGCGCGATCCATTGTGGTTTCGCGCGCGTAGCGCCCGCTACTTCCGTCGCCATGCATAAATGCCGCTCTGCCTTGACGGCCCCGTTCTTCCGTCGCCGTTCGGCGCGGGTTTTTCAAGAAACCCGTTGCCGGTTTGCGCGCGGTTTTTTCGCGGCATGCCGGCGCTTTCTCGTGTTAATGCTTGTTGAACACGCTGACGGTAAAGCTTATCTGTTTAATGCGCGACAGGACTTATTCTGGCGCGGTTTTGCGGCGTGAGGCGGGTTTTGCGGGCGTTTTATTCAGGGGAAATCTCGCTTCCATATTGGTGCGCCAGTTTTCCAGAATGTGAGGGCTGTTCTCGTGTATGAAGTCGAGAAAAGTTTTCACCACCAGCGGTAATTTCTTGCTTTTCAGGTGTACGGCGTACCACATGCGGTTGAGCGGCAGGCCTTCGACATCGAGTAGCGCGATCAGGCCGGCAGCCAATTCGAGCCGCATATTGTGCAGCGAGAGTACCGAAATGCCGAGATCGGCCATCACCGCTTGCTTGACCGCCTCGCTGCTGCCCAGTTCCATGTAGGGTTCGAATGTGAGCTTGCGTTCGGCGAGCAGGCGATCAAAAGCCATGCGTGTGCCGGATCCAACCTCACGCGTCAGGCGGCGTTCTTGCAGTAGCCGTTCCAGCGGAATATTTTTTTTCTTGGTGAGCGGATGATCCGGGTGGGCGATGCACACCAGCGGATTTTCCAGGAAGGGTTCCGCCGCCACGTCAAATTGCTCCGGCACTTGACCCATGATGAGGATGTCGTCTTCGTTGTTGGACAGGCGGCTGATGACGCGCGCGCGATTGGTGACGGTGAGGCGCGGTTGCACGTCGGGATAGAGGTGCAGAAACGCACCGAGCAAGTGCGGCATGAAATATTTTCCCGAGGTCACCACGGCGATATTCAGCGGCCCGCGCACGCTGCCCTGCATCGCCGAAATTTCTTCGTCCAAGTCTTCCAGACGCTTGAGCACGTCACTGCAGGCATCGTACATCTCGCGGCCCGCGGGGGTGAGGTAGATGCGTTTACCCGCCATTTCGAACAGCGGAATACCCGCGTTGTCCTCCAGCCGTTTGACCTGAATGGAGACGGCCGGCTGGGTGAGAAACAGCTCTTCCGCGGCGCGGGTGAAACTGCGATGGCGGGCCACGGCCTCGAATAATTTCATCTGTTGCAGGGTCAGGTGCACGAGCTCATTCCATATACAAAAGTAAATGACAAATAAAAAAATAATTAACTGTTTTTTATCAAACACCCTCCCTATAGTCAACCGCCTGGCCACCAGTCCATGACTGGGGCCGGCAAGATTGATCCCTAACGGATTCGTCATGGTGGTTCCGGGCCTCACGCTCGGACGTTGCGGAAGCTAGATTTCGAGAGGACTAAATCATGGCCAAGACTTACCAAGCGGGCGTGCAAGATTACCGGCAAATGTACTGGACGCCGGACTATGTGCCCCTAGACACCGATTTATTGGCGTGCTTCAAGATCACCCCCCAGGCCGGCGTGCCTCGGGAAGAGGCCGCCGCCGCCGTGGCCGCCGAGTCGTCTACCGGCACCTGGACCACGGTGTGGACCGACCTGTTGACCGACATGGAATTTTACAAAGGCCGCGCCTATCGCATTGAAGACGTGCCCGGCGACAAAGAGGCATTCTACGCCTTCATCGCCTATCCTCTCGACCTGTTCGAGGAAGGCTCCATCGTCAACGTGCTGACCTCGCTGGTCGGCAACGTGTTCGGCTTCAAGGCGATACGCTATCTGCGCCTGGAAGACATCCGTTTCCCCATCGCCTACATCAAAACCTGCTTGGGCCCGCCGAATGGCATCCAAGTCGAGCGCGACAAGCTCAACAAATACGGCCGTCCGCTGCTCGGTTGCACCATCAAGCCCAAGCTGGGCCTCTCCGCCAAGAACTACGGCCGCGCCGTGTACGAATGTTTGCGCGGCGGTTTGGATCTGACCAAGGACGACGAGAACATCAATTCCCAGCCCTTCATGCGCTGGCAGAACCGTTTCGAATTCGTCGCCGAAGCCGTGTTGAAGTCGCAAGCCGAAACCGGCGAGCGCAAGGGTCACTACCTCAACGTCACCGCGCCCGATCCGGAAGCGATGTACGAGCGCGCCGAGTTCGCCAAGGAACTGGGCATGCCTATCATCATGCACGACTTCCTCACCGGCGGTTTCACCGCCAACACCGGTCTGGCCAAGTGGTGCCGCAAGAACGGCATGTTGTTGCACATCCACCGCGCCATGCACGCCGTGCTCGACCGTCACCCCAAACACGGTATCCACTTCCGCGTCTTGGCCAAGTGCCTGCGCTTGTCGGGCGGTGACCACATTCACACCGGCACCGTCGTCGGCAAGCTCGAAGGCGACCGCGCCTCGACCTTGGGTTTCGTCGATCTCCTGCGTGAATCCTTCATCCCTGAAGATCGCCGTCGCGGCATCTTCTTCGATCAGGACTGGGGCTCCATGCCCGGCGTCTTCGCCGTCGCCTCCGGCGGTATTCACGTGTGGCACATGCCCGCCCTGGTCACCATCTTCGGTGACGATTCCTGCCTGCAATTCGGCGGCGGTACGCAAGGTCATCCCTGGGGCAACGCCGCCGGCGCCGCCGCCAACCGCGTCGCGCTGGAAGCCTGCGTCAAGGCCCGCAATCAAGGCCGCCAGATCGAGAAAGAAGCACGCGACGTGCTGATGGAAGCCGCCAAGAGCAGCCCCGAGCTGGCCATCGCGCTCGAGACCTGGAAAGAGATCAAGTTTGAATTCGACACCGTGGACAAACTGGACGTGGCCTAAGGCCGCGTCTCTCCACGCAACGAATCAACTAACGGAACCACGAGGTAAAGATCATGAGAAACGACGCAAGCAACATGGGTGATTATCAAACCAAGCAGACCTTCGAGACCTTCTCGTTTCTGCCGCAGTTTTCGCAGCAGGATGTGTTTGCCCAAGTGGAATACATCATCGCCCAAGGCTGGAATCCGGGTATCGAGCACGAACATCCCAGTACCGCCTTCAATCATTACTGGACGATGTGGAAGTTGCCTTTCTTCGGCGAAAAGGACCCCACGCGGGTATGGGCGGAGTTGGAAGCCTGCCGTCGCGCCTACCCCGACCACCACATTCGCCTGATCGGGTATGACAACTATGCCCAATCGCAGGGGATGCAGCTGGTGGTGTTCCGCGGCCGCAGCTGAGTACGGCGCAGAGGGCGTGATGCCGGCATAGGGCCGACGTCCGCAACGGAGACGATGCTCCATTAACTAGGGCGGAGTTGATCATGGCAGAAATGACGAAACAACAGATCACCAGCGGCCGCGCCGCCGCGTTGGAACGGCGTCGCGCGCTTTCAACGCAAGGCAAGGCCAGTCTGGGCGGCGCGCCCAGCGCGCAGCGGATGCGCGCTGAAGCAAGCTCCAGCACGGCTGAGGCGCCGCCGCGGGTCAGCGGTCCGATGCCCGCTTCCGCGTCCGTGCCGAACGCGGCTGCGCGCGCCAGCGGCCGCGCGCTCTCTTTGGCGCGCCGCGCGACCTTGTCGCGCAAAGGCAAGGCGGGTCTTGCCACGAGCGAACGCACTCGCGATGAAACCGATGTGCGTGCGCCTGAAGCGGCGCGCGGCGGTGATTGCGGTTGCAAGGGCGAAAAAAAGGCGGACGGCGCCAGCCCGTGCGCGGACCGTACCAAACCGAGCGAGAGCAGCGCGCCGCAGGTGAGCAACACACCGAGCAGCGGTGGCGTAGTCAACAAGCGTTCAGCGATGGTCAATACCTTAGGCGCCGGGCGCTTGTTGTCGCAGGCGCGTCGCCAGGCCTTGGCCAAGGGCGGCAAAACGGCGCAGACGGCGTTGAAAAACGGCGGCGTCTCCGTGGCGCAACTGGCGCGCCAAGCCCAGCCCGACGTCAGCGGGCGTGATCTGTCGCGCAGCGTGCGCGAAGAACGCAGCCGCAACGGGGCTCGCGGTCAACGCAACAGCGCGCCGGCCGGCCGCACCCGTCCCGCGCCGGCCGCGTCGCAGGACGCGCCATGGAAAGTCGGCGCCAGTGAAACCGCCGCGGGTCAGACCGTGACCGGTAGCATCGTGGGCCGCAGCCGCAGCGTGACCGGTGACGAACCCAGCACCTGCCGCATCATCACCGGCACCGAGTACATGGGCGCGGACATCTTTCGTTCCTTCTGCAAGGCCGAGGTGGACAAGCCCCCTTTCAAAGTGGGCAAGAGTCCGACCTCGCGGGGCTTGAGCGTTACCGGCACCATGGTAGGCCGCGGCGAACGGGTCACCGGCGATGAGCCGGGCACCTGCAAACGCGTCACCGGCACGGAATACGTCGGCGCCGATCAGGGCCAGGTCTATTGCGGCACCACCAGCGAGCCCGCGCCGCGCAAGATCGGCATGAGCGAGACGCGCAAAGGCCAGTCCGTCACCGGCAACTTGGTCGGCCGTTCCGGCAAAGTGACGGGCGACGAGACTGGCGCGGGGCGCCAGACCACCGGCACGCAGTACATGCAGTCGGGCGACGGCAGCGTGCCGCCCAAGGTGGGGGTGACGAATACCCTGCGCGGCGGCGCGGTGACCGGCACCATGGTGGGTCGCGGCCAGCGCATGACCGGCGACGAACCCGGCAGTTGCCGCAACATCACCGGCGATGAGTACCTCGGCCAAGAGCAGTTCAAGACCTTCTGTGAGAATGTTCCGGCGCCGCAAGACGCCAAGGTCGGCGTATCGCGCACCTTCAAGGGCGAGACCATCACCGGCACCATGACCGGCCGCGGCGGCAAAGTGACCGGCGATGAACCGGGCACATGCAAGACCGTGACCGGCACGCCGTATGCGGGTGTCGAGCAGTACGACGCCTATTGCGATGTCGATGCCCAGGCGCAGTCCCGCGCCCGGGCGCAACGCATGATGCCCGGATCGGTGATGACCAGTTTGCAATCCGACGTCAAAGGCAAGATGACCGGCGACGCGCGCGGCGCCTACCAGTCCATCAGCGGCACCCCGTATGGAGGCGCGGATCACGCCCAGGGCGGCGGCGACCTGGCGGCCATGCCCGGCAGCCCCGATTTTCCGCAATCCATCAACGGCGGCGCTTCGTGGAAGGCCTTCAGCGTCAGCACCCCGGCGCGTGAATCGCAGCTCATCAAACGCCAACAGGGCGCGGTGACCGGGACCAGCTACGACCAGGGCAACAACATTACCGGTCCCTTCGGCATGGGCACGGGCAAAGTGACCGGCACCGAGCAATTCCGCTTCAGCGGCGGCGCGCAGGGCACGTCCGCAACGCCGGCGCCGGAAAAAATGGAGGCCGTCGAGCAACGGTCGCGCGTCACCGGCGAAGGCATGTCGGGTGCGTCGAAGATCACCGGCAATGATTGGGATCGCGGCGATCGCGTCACCGGTACGGAAGGCCGTTCCGCCACGGGACGCAATCCCACCCGGCGCGGCGCGGTGAATACCGTCATGCCCGCTCCGCAAGGGGTCGGCCGTAGGGAGAAGGAAAAGAAGGAAAGCGTGGAGCCGCAAGTGAGCAAAGTGACCGGTTCGGCCGGCAGCTATGATCGCGGCGCCATGATCACGGTCTCGGGCGGCGCCCGGGGCTAATGTAGTTAAGGTGGACTGACGAAGGTGCTGGGTATGCAGAGCTTACGCCGCAAAAATACTCGCAACATCTGCTGGTCGGCAGGTGCGCCGAGTGCGCGTGCGACGGTGGTTTCACCGGCGGCCGCACCTTCGTCTTATTTTGCCACGCCGAATTCTGATCGAGCGGCGCACCCCTTGTCGCGTCACGCGGAAAACGAGCGTCTTCATGCTTACGAGCGTTGCGTCAAGGGCGCCTTCGACGACATCGTGCCGACGCTGCGGGAAATTTCCGCGCTGCAACATGAAGCGGATTTCGAAGCCCGCGCGCAGCGCATCGCCCAGGAACGTTTCGGCTGTGAATTTCCGCCGGAATTATTGCGCAGCGCCTGGGTGAAGGGTTTGGATATGCGCGCCTTGTACGCCTATATCGTCTTCGAGTCCGCCCAAGCAATGGCGGAAGATTTTTTCACCAATGACCCCTTGGCGGGCGCGTGCAGCGAGGCCTTCGAGAAGTTTCTTCAAGCCTGCGGTTTTCACGCCCTCTCCATCACGCCCTGCGCGGACGGGCGTTTGGCGCACGTCATCAGTTACGTATTGCGTCTGCCTTACGGCGTGGTGCGGCGTAAATCCTCCGCCGGGGCGACATTCGATATCGAAGAGGCCACGGAAAAATGGATACAGACCGAGTTTAGCCGCTACCGCGAAGCCAAACCCAACAGCTCCGATGCCTCGACACGCTATTTGAAAATGGTGGTCTATCATCACAGCAGCAGCGACCCTGGGCATGAAGGTTGCGCCGCGCACGGCAGCGACACGCGCAAGGCCGCGCAAGCCGGATTGGATCGCCTGTTGGCGTTCCGCACCGCCATCGAAAACAGTTTCTGCTGCGGCGCGTCCATCGATTTGCTCTTGATCGGCTTGGATACCGACAACGACGAGATCCGCATTCATATCCCCGACGCCGCCGGCAATCTCAGCTTGGAGCGCGTCATCGATGTGCGGGAAGTCTACGCGGCCACGCGCGCCCTGAGCGCCACCGAGGCCGAAGCCACGATCGAACGCCTCGTGCGCGAACGCGGCCAGGGTAGTGTCGGTGAAACCGTGCCCGGCATGCGGCGCTTCATCACGCGCCTGCTCATCAACAACATCGCCCAAGTCGATTATGTGCGTGCCTATCACGGCGACCACTATCAAGACATCGGCCACAACGAACGTTTTATCGGCGTGGGCAAGGGTTTCGAGGAAGTGCAGCTGCGCAATCTCACTTACTTCGCCTACCTCAACACCGTCGAGGAAGGGGCCAGGGATTTGGACGTGGGCGTGAAAATATTCACGACTTTGAACATCGCCCGCGGCCTGCCCATCCCCGTGGTGGTGCGTTTCGATTACGACGGCAAGGTGCCGGGCGCGCGCGAACGCGCGGTGGCGCATTGCCAGCAAATCCGCACCGCCGCCTATGCGCGCTACGAGAAGCTGGTGGAAGAAGGCTGGTTGCACTGCTTGCTGATGGTGCGTGATCGCGCGGAGACCCAAGGTTTGGAAGTGGTCGCCTGCTCGGTCACCGACAAATACCGCGAACGGGGAGCGCACTGATGAGAATCTGTCAGGTTGAAAAGCCACTGGTGTCCACTAACCGCATCTCGGGTTTGGAACACAAGCTTTTGCAAGTGGTGAACGATGGCAAGACCAAATACGTGGCGGTGGACCCGGTGGGTTGCAAGCCCGGTGATTGGGTGATTTGCGTGGGCAGTTCCGCCGCGCGCGAGGCCGCCGGCAGCAAGGAGTATCCCAGCGATCTGACCATCGTCGGCATCATCGACTACTGGAACGAGGGCGTCTGAGATGGACATCCTGCAAGTGGTCAGTCCTTTGGTGTGTACCAGCAGGATCCCCGGCCTGGACCGTGTGGGACTGCGCGTGCTCAAGGATCGTAACGGTCAGCTGCAAGTGGCCACCGATCCGGTGGGTTGTCATCCGGGCAACTGGGTGTTCACGGCGAGCGGGTCGGCGGCGCGTTGGGCGATGGGCGACTACGAGGTCCTGACTGATCTCACGATTGCCGGGATCATCGATCATTGGGAAGAAGAGCGGGTAAATGAAGCGGGTAAATGAAAAAGCGTAACCGGATATCAAGTAGCAGCGGCGCGCTGTGTCATGAGTGTGATTGAACTTTAACAGGAGTAATGAAGATGGCTAACGAAACATACGGTATTGCATTGGGCATGATCGAGACGCGCGGCCTGGTGCCGGCGATCGAAGCGGCGGACGCGATGACCAAGGCGGCGGAAGTGCGTTTGATTGCGCGCGAATTCGTCGGCGGCGGTTACGTGACCGTGCTGGTGCGCGGCGAGACGGGTGCGGTGAACGCGGCGGTGCGTGCCGGCGCGGACGCGTGCGAGCGCGTGGGTGACGGCCTGGTCGCCGCGCACATCATCGCCCGGCCGCACAAAGAAGTGGAGCCGATGCTGGCCCCGGCTGCCAACGTGAAGTAAATGTTTTTAACTGGTGTTGAGACTGGAGACGACCATGGCTAACGAAACATACGGTATTGCATTGGGCATGATCGAGACGCGCGGCCTGG
>CAKKSB010000128.1:22111-26663 GCA_919903055.1 Gammaproteobacteria bacterium
TGACGGCCTGGTCGCCGCGCACATCATCGCCCGGCCGCACAAAGAAGTGGAGCCGGTGCTGGCCCCGGGTGTCAGCGGCGCGAACGGCAATCGTCCGCAACGCAGCTGATGCGCGCGCATAGCGGACGTGCTTGAAGGCATGAGTGGAATCGGGGGCGTGCAGCGATGATAAACGCCAATGTCAATCCGCGGGTGTTGGGCTATTTGGGCCGGGCATTGAGTCATGAATTGTCTGCGGTGCAGCAGTACCTCACGCAATCGAAATTGGCCGAGGCGTGGGGGCTGCTGGAGGCGGCCGGGCGCTTGCGCGATGAGGCGGCCGAGGAGATGAAACATGCCGAACGCATCATCACGCGGATGATCGCGCTCGGCGTGGCGCCCAGCGCGTCGCAACTGCGTCCCGCGCAATTGGGCGCCAATCTCGCCGAGTGTTTGCCCAAGAATCATCGCGTCGAGGCGGAGGCCATCGCGCTCTACCAGGATGCGCTGCGTTATTGCCAGCGTATCCAGGATCGCGACAACGGCGCCTTTTTCGAAGCGTTGTGGAAAGAAGAACTCGCCCACGGCCGGGAGATGGCGCAATGGTTCGCGACGGTGGAGTCGAGCGCGGCCAGCGGCAGGCGGGCATTTTTCTAGCGAGGTGCGCGATGAGCGAAACATGGCAAGTGCGTAAACGGCCGGCGCGTCTGGAAGGGCGGGTCGAGTTCGCGGACTATAACGCGACGCGGGATTTTCTCGATCGCTTGGCGGAGTTGTCCGAGCGCGAGCAGAGCTATCCCAACCTCAGTTTCGGCAGGACGTACGTCAATATCACGCTCGATTCGCCGGAAGATGAGGATGAGGTGAGTGAGGCGACCTGGCGTATCGCGCGGCTCATCGATGAGCTCGTGGCGGGGACGGGGGGCTGAGCATCATGGCCGGTTCGTCACTGCTCATCGCGATGATGGGAAACAAAGGCGGAACCGGCAAGACCACGCTGGCGGTCAATATGGCGGTGGGGCTGATGCGGCGGGCGCCGTCCGCGTTGCTGGATTTGGATCCGCAGCGTTCCGCGTGGCAATGGTCGCGTATCGCCGAACGGGCCGCGCACGCGGCGCATGTCTACGAATGCCATGGCGATGTGGACGAAGTCGTGGCGAACCTTAAAGAACGTTATCAGTACGTGGTGCTGGATTGCCCGCCTTCGGTACATGCGCGGGAAACGCGCGATGCGCTGCGTCTTTGCGATTACGCCTTGGTGCCGGTGCAGCCTTCGCCGATGGACTTGTGGGCTACCTTGAGCGTGGTGGAAGCGGTGAGTGCCGCGCGGCGCGAGCACCCTCGCCTGAAGGCGTACATCGTGCTCAATCAATTGGAAGCGCAAACCGTATTGTCGCGCGATATCCGCGAGGTGATCGACGAAGTGGGCCTGGCCGTGCTGCGCGGCGACGTGAGGCGGCGCGCGATTTATCGCAATGCCATGGCGGAAGGCAAGACGGTGTTCGATATGGGCGGCGCCGGCCGCGAGGCGGCGGCGGAAATAGAACGTTTACTGACGGAGGTCATAGCAGCATGAGCAAGAGCGATAAGACCAGCCAGAAATTACTGGACTCCATACGCAAGACCAAGGCGTCGGCCGACACCCCGATGAATGCATCGTCGGAGGTCGCGCCTGTCTCTGCGCCGGCGCCTGTCTTGAATGCGGCTGCCGAACGACAACCCGCGGAGCAACGCTCCGCCGCGCAAGGCCGACAGCCACAGCCATCACAGCAACCTGCTGAGGAGCCGCGGCGCATCTTCAGCAGTCGGCGCGTATGGCCTGACTGACCACGGCGCCGTGATGCCAGCGCGGAACGCGGCCAGAGATGTGCCGCGTCGGCTGATCCCATCTGAGGTGAACACAATGAACTAGCGGATGCGGTGGCAGTGCCATCCGCTGATCACTGCGCGAAATCGGGGATGTAATGACTGAGGCTCCACAAAATGGCATAAAAGGATTGAAACATTGGCGCTATGACCTGCTTGCGGGGTTACAGGTGGCGCTAGTGTCTTTGCCGCTGTCGCTGGGTATCGCTATCGCTTCCGGCGCGCCGCCGGTTACTGGTTTAATCTCGGCGATCATCGCCGGTCTCATTTTTCCGTTCTTGGGCGGCGCCTACGTCACCATCAGCGGTCCGGCCGCGGGACTCGCGCCGGCGTTGTTGTCAGGCATGTTGCTGTTGGGCGGCGGCGATCTGGCGACGGGTTATCCGTTGTTGCTGGTCGCGATCTGTTTGACTGGATTGGTGCAGATCGTGCTGGCTTTCTTCAAGGCCGGACGTTTTGCCATTTTCCTTCCCGTCACCGTGGTGGAGGCGATGCTCGCCGCCATCGGTATTATCATCATCATCAAACAGATTCCGCCGTTGATGGGCGCTATCGTGCCGGTTTCCAAAAACATGTTGGCCTCGATTGGCAAATTGCCGCAGGTCATGATGCAAGTGGATTGGAGCGTGTTTTTCATCGGCGGGCTGAGTTTGTTTCTGATCTTTTATCTGAACAAGACTCGCCATGAATGGATGCGCAAGCTGCCGCCGCCGCTGTTCGTGGCCATACTCGGCATCGTGTTGGGTTATGCGCTCGATCTCGATCCAAAATATCTCATCAAAATGCCGGAGAACGTATTGGAAGGCGGCATCACGCTGCCGGCTTTCGGCGAGGTGTTTAATCGTCCCGAATTGTGGTGGAGCGTGTTGGTGGTCGTTATCACGCTCACCTTGATCGACGGCATCGAATCGCTGGCGACCATCAAGGCGGTAGACAAGATCGATCCTTTCCAGCGCAAGTCGGATCCCAATGTCACGTTGCGCGCGATGGGCGTGTCGAACTCGCTATCGAGTATCGTCGGCGGCTTGACGATTATTCCGGGCGGCATCAAGAGTCGCGCTAACATCGACGCTGGCGGACGTACCTTATGGGCGAATTTTTACAATGCCATTTTTCTGCTGCTATTCCTGTTTTTGGCCACTGACGTCATCGCCCGCGTTCCGCTCGCCTCGATCGCCTCGATCGTGATCTACGTTGGCTGGAAGCTGTGCGAGTACAAGGTGTTCACCAAGACCTACGCCATCGGCCGGGATCAGATCGTCATCTTCGTGATCACAGTGTTTGCGATCCTCGCCACCGACTTATTGTGGGGCATCATCACGGGAATCGTGGCCGAGGTGCTAATGCTGTTGTATCTGCTCATGCCTTCGTTTCGATATGTCTTGACCGGACGCATGACTTTCAAACAGTCGTTTCCCTTGTTATGGGTCAATTTGCGCGGCTTGTTCTCGACGCCGGTGATCAAGGTCAAAGAGCAGACCCGCGACGGCCGGGCGCATTATGAAGTGTCCTTGTCCTCCATCGTGTGCTTCAACCTTCTGCCGCTGGATAAATTCTTCGCCAGCCTGCCGGCGTCCGCCGGCATCACCCTTATCGTTACCGAATCAGGCCGCATTATCGATCACACCGGCATGGAATACCTTCACCAGCTTCAAGAGGAATGCGTACGCGACGGGCGGATCTTTGAATTGCTGGGGATGAAGAACTTTTTTCAATTCACCAGCCACTCGTTGTCGGCGCGGATGCAGGATGCGATCTTGATTAAAGAAAAGGTCAAGCACAGTGAGCGTGAAGAGCAGATGGAAAAGCTGGCCAAGCGGCGGAACCTGGCTTTTAATCCCGCGACCGTGAGTATTCTCAATAAGCAGAATTTCGTGTATCTGCGCAGAGGCTCTGATAAACAAGAGAGCAATGTGATGTCGGGTGATTACCTCGGATGCGAGGTGCGCCTGTTCGATTATAGTCACACCGCGCCGCCGGATTATTTCTCAAAACACCGGCATACCATCATTACCATGAGCTGCCCCGCCTTGGTCGATGCCGCGGTGCCTGATTTCGTCATTACTCCCGGTCATTATTTGGAGCGGTATTTGGTGGATTTCAGTGAACTGCCTTTGTCCGGGCCGCGTGAGTTTGCCGAGAATTATCACCTGCACGGTCAGGCGGGGCATGATCCTTCGCCTTATATTTCGTCCGAGCTGGTTGCCTTTTTGATGAGGCACAAAGGGTTTTATTTAGAAGTGCGCAATGGCGTGCTCTTGGCTTTCAGGCAGGATCAGGAATTGGCTAAGTCCGATGATGTGTCTCTGCTATTCGTCTTGGCCGAAATATTCAACGCGGCGTGTAATGCGGCACCAAGTCAAGGTCGAGATGCTACTGAGGTGCTGTCATCCAATACGGGCGCGTGAGTGTATGTGAGCGAATTCGGGTGTCGCTTGTGGCTATGTTTTTCTATCATGTGAGAGGCTGTCATGTTGAGTAGTTTGCTCATACCGGCCGTGTTGTTCTTCGCCTTGGGTTTTCTCGCGAAGCTCATTAAATCGGATCTGCGTTTCCCCCCCGATCTGGCCAAGGCCTTGTCCATCTATTTGCTGGTGGCGATAGGTCTGCACGGCGGTTATGAGCTGGGCAAGGCGGATTTACTGACGGCGATGAATTAGGTGATGTGGGCCTTGTTCCTGGGTTTCGGCATGCCGCTGATCGGTTA
>CAKKSB010000129.1 GCA_919903055.1 Gammaproteobacteria bacterium
GAGGAATGGCTGGCGTGGCTGGCGGTGCCGCGCTGAAGGCGGGCGCCGCTCGATTCGGCACTGAATATTTTCGCTGCTCTCTTCGACGGGCGATGATGAATCGGCGAACTTATGTGTTCGAAATACCCCGCGGCTTGCGGCGGGGACCTTGGCGATGAGGTTTCCAAAGGGGAGCGGTGCAGCGTTTCCTCTGATCGTCCCCGGAGAACCATGCCTCGCGGGCGATCTAAAGGAACCTCTGATTTTATTCAGAGGTTCCCGCGGCACGCGGATGTGCCGCCATTTTCATTGAAAATGAAGGGAAGCGAAAATCACATTTTCGCTTCCCTTGCTCTGCAAATTCCAGGATGGAATTATTCAGAACTTCCCTAATTTGATTCGCGGCGCTCAGGGCGCGCCGGTCGGCGCCTCGCGTTGCATCTCTTCCAGATGGCGTTGCATCTGTTCGCGCATCTTTTGCCGGGTCTCTTCGTCCATGGGCATGGAGGAGTGCGCTTCCGGACTCGGCATGTCGCTCATCATCTGTTCCATGATCTTGCGCGGATTGGTGACGGTGTAGTCGGCGGGGAGGGCGAAGCTGCCGGCGGGAAAACCGTCCACCGTGCGGATGGCGGTGATCTCATGCACCACCTGGCCCTCGTTGTCGGTGACCCGCATCGGCAGGCCGAGCCGGGTGTATTCGGTGTCGGCCACGTCTTCCGCCGCGGCGCAGGGATCGCGCACCGGGTCTTCCTCGCCGGCCGCCTGGCCTTGCGAGAACAGCAGCATGGCGTGGATGAAACGCCGCACGTCGTCGGACGTCAAGGTTTGCGGCGCTACGAAATGTTCACCGCAGGGCGCGCCTGCCGCGCTCAACAGGTAATGTTCGGTAGGATAGCCGGCGATCGCGGGACCCGCGCCTTGCTTTTTGAAGGTGACCGCCGGTTTGGCGGGGTGGTGCGGCGCTTCCGCCGGCGCGGGATGATCGGGGGAATCGCTCAAGTCCACCACTTGTTTTTGTTCGCGATCGACGGCGTAGGCCTGGTTGTTTTTCATGTTGAGCAAGAGATATTCGGTGGGTTCGCCCTCGCCGTATTCCATGCGCGCCCAGTCGCCGTCGATCATGATGCGATGGCTTTCGCCGCCTTCGTCCTTGCCTTCGATCAAGGTGGCGGCGTAGCCGGGGCCGGCGGCGGTCAGCAGCAGGACGAGGACGTGATTGCGGATCGGCATGACAAGTCTCCCAAAAAAGTGGCGGGCTAGTCTAGCACGCGGCCGCGCGCGGTACAGCGGCGCGTTTAGTGTGGTGCTGCGCAAGGGATGAAATTTTTGCTCTGCGATGCAAGGTCAAATTATTTCATCACTTCCCTCCTCAAACGAGGAGGGCGGCGCGATATAGTGAACCTGCTGCCCCGCTGCACAGTGTAGCAACCACCCCTCCTTGTATGTATTAAGGAGGGGAGATTTCCGTTCCTGGATTTACGGCGCACTACGCTACGCGCCCGGCAAGGACACGCTGAGTTTCGCGCCGCCCAGGGCGCTGGTGGCGATGGTGAGTTTGCCGCCGTAGGCGCGCACGATGTCCTGCACGATGGCGAGGCCGATGCCGTGGCCGGGATGGCTGGCGTCGTCCCTCACCCCGCGCTGCAACACGGCGTGCGCCTTGTCGGCCGCGATGCCGGGACCGTCGTCTTCGATGCACAGGTACAGGCCGGGATGATTGCCGGTTCCCTCGCTGTTGCTGTGCGCGGTGATATCGACCCGCTGCCCGCACCACTTGTAGGCGTTGTCCATGAGGTTGCCCAGCAGTTCCAGCAGGTCGCCTTCGTCGCCGCTGAAATGGGCGGCGCCGCTGATGTTGATACGACAGTCCACCTGTTTGTCGGCGTAGACCTTGTCCAGCGAATTGGCGACTTTGCGGACCAGGGCGTCCGCCGCCACCGGCGCCGCCAGCGGCAGCCGGCCCGAGGTGGCGGCGCGCTGCAATTGATAATCGACGATGTCGGTCATGCGCTGCACCTGCTCGTTGGCCGACGCGCTGAAGGGAGAGGCCGGCGCGTTTTCCAATTCGCCGCGCAACACCGCCAGCGGGGTTTTCAGGCTGTGCGCCAAATCACCCAGGGTGTGCCGGTAACGCTCGAGATGTTCGCGCTGGCTGGCGAGCAGCGCGTTGAGGTTGTCGGTGAGGCCGCGCATCTCGTGCGGATAACGGCCCGCGAGCTGGCGTTGCGTGCCGGCTTCGATGGCGGCGAGGTCTTCGGCGGCCTTGCGCAAGGGTGCCAGGCTCCAGTGCAGGATGAAGCCCTGCACGGTGAGCAGGACCAGCGCCACGCCGCCCAGCCAGCCCCACAGGGTGTTACGGAAGTCGGCGACCTGCGCGTTGTAGTTGGTCATGTCCTCCGCGGCGGTGAAGGTGTAACCCTCGCTCATTTCTTCGCTGAGGTCGAAGGTGACGCCGATGGCGAAGGCGTAGAGTTCATGGCCGTCGATGTAGCCGTGGCGGAACCGCCTGTCGCCCGGCGGTACGCCGCTGATCAATTCCGCGCCGAGTTCCTGCATCGACGGCGAGTGCCAGTGCTGCTGGCCGTCGTTGCTGGTGATTTGGGCGTAGAGTCCGGAACCGACATTGTTGTAGCGGGTTTCGGGGAGGGCGATCGGCATGTGCAGCGTGCCGTCGGCGCTCACTTCGACGGCGGCGATCAGCCCCAGCGCCTGGGCCTGCAGGCGTTCCTGCAAGGCTTGTTCGGTCTTGTCGCGAAACACGTGGTCGAGGGTGTAGCCGGTGACGCCGAGAAAGGCGGCCAGCACGATGCTGCCGGCGATCAACAGGCGGACGGTCAGCGAGAACATCAGGCCTTGCCGCGTTCGGCGTTGAGGCGATAGCCGCGTCCGCGCAGGGTTTCGATGAGGTTGATGCCGTTGCCGGGATCGAGTTTGCGGCGCAGCCGGCCGACGAAGACCTCGATGACGTTGCTGTCGCGGTCGAAGTCCTGTTCATAAATGTGTTCGGTGAGATCGGTCTTCGACACCACTTGGCCGGTGTGCAGCATGAGGTATTCGAGTACTTTGTATTCGTAGGTGGTGAGTTCCACCGCCGCGCCGTTGACCGTTACTTCGTGAGTGGCGGTATTAAGAGTGAGCGGAGCGCATTCCAGCACGGCTTGTGACCAGCCGGCCGCGCGCCGCACCAGCGCCCGCAACCGCGCCAGTAATTCTTCCATGTGAAACGGCTTGACCAGATAATCGTCGGCGCCCGCCTCCAGCCCCTCGACCTTTTCCTGCCAGCGGCCGCGGGCGGTGAGGATCAGGATAGGAAAGGATTTACCGGCGGCGCGGGTCTCGCGGATCACCTCTATCCCCGAGAGTTTGGGCAGGCCGAGATCGACGACGGCCGCGTCGAAGGCGTATTCCTTGGCGAGATAAAGACCGTCCTCGCCGTTGGCCGCGCCGTCCACCGCGTAGCCTTCCTGTTTCAAGCGGCTCTTGAGTTGGCCGAGCAGGCTGTCCTCGTCTTCGACGACTAATATCCGCATCGATAGCTTTCCATCGTGATGGTTTGATACCGGTTAAACGCCCAGCGGCCGGATAACGATAACACGATTCGCGTCGACGTTCGTCCGCCGCCACCGCCGGACACCGCCTTCAATAGGCTGGCGAGACGTCGACGCGGAGCTTGATCCACTCGCCCGGCTGGTAGGGCAGGCGGGTGGTGTATTCGCGGCCATGGTAGCGATAGGTGACGCGGTAACCGACCACCCGCTGTTCTTCATGGACCTCGTGCGTGATGCGGCAACGCCGGGTGGTGACGCGCTCCGCGTCGCCGCCGCGGGTGGCCTCGTGAGCGATCGACGCGCCGAGCAGCGCGCCGGCCACGGTCATGGCGTCTTTACCTTGGCCTTCGCCGAAACGGTTGCCGACCACGCCGCCGGCGATGCCGCCCAGTATCGTTCCAGTCGCGCTGGAAGCGCGCCGTTCGTACCGTGTCTCCTCCCGGCATTCGCGTTGCGGGCTGGAAAACGTTACGTTCTCGAAAATGGGCCGGGTCTCCACCACCCGGGCGAATTCGCCGTGCCTGTCACGTTCCCGGTAATCGCGATCCTTGTCGCGTCCCGCGTCGGCGGTTTCGGCCAGCATGACGAAAGGCAGAGTAAGAGCGGCGGTCAATATGCGATGCATGGCGGTTCTCCTGTTGGCTGTTTGAGTCCCGATTACAGAGTATGCGGGCTTGCCTGAATCCCGTCTGAATCAACCATTGAAAAATCCCTGGAGAATTTTTCAGCAAGAAAACCAAAATGTGATTTTGGTTTTCTTGCTATTTATTCGACATACCCCGCAGCTTGCTGCGGTGACCTTGGCGACGGGGTTTCCAAAGGGGAGCGGCGCAGCGTTCCCCTTTGGTCGCCGGCGAGGATCCATGCCTCGCGGGCGATCTAACTCGACTCTCGTCGTTTTGCTGCGGTAACACGCATGCTTCCACAGTTCGGGGAACGCCAATAAGCCGGATGTTTCGTGATTAATGCCGCGCAAAAAAAAGCGCGCCGGGTGGCGCGCTGGAACGAGGGAGGGTAATGGTGTTGTTATTGTTATTTGGCGATGGACAGCACGAAGTCCACCAGTGATGCGATGTCGGCATCGGCGACCCGGGGTGAATAGGGAGGCATGGGTACGCCGCCGGTTACCTCGGTCCAGTTGCCTTTGCCGCCGGCTTTGATCTTGGCTACCAGACGATCCTTGGCGCCCGCATCGCCTTTGTATTTGGCGGAGACGTCTTTCCAGGCGGGGCCGACAACTTTTTTCTCCACGGAATGACAGGCCAAGCAGCCGCTCTTTTTGGCTAGATCCAGGGACGCTGCTTCATCCGCGAAGGCCGCGGTGTTGACGGCGGCGCTGGCGGCGACGGCAAGGCCGAGGGTCAAATAAAATTTCTTCATTTAGTCTGCTCCTTTTCAAAAATAAGGCGGTTTGGGTTGTGACCCGCGCGCCTGAATGGTGCACCACTCCCTTGCCGGAGCGCGATACTGGTCTGTAGGGCATACGCAAATCCGGTTTGGGCGATGATCAAGATAGGTGAACACACCTGAATAAACCCTGAATGGCGCGCCGCTCGCGGCCGGCGGATAACCTTCCGATCCCTGGGCCTTCTCAATATGAAATGTAGGTAAAGGCCGAGTGGCTTGATCCGATACAAGGAGAGGCCGCCGCTGTTGGGGCGTCGGTCGTTCGGAGATAAATATAATATGCGTTACCTGATTCCGCGTTGGTTTCTCGCTTTGAGCATTCAATGGAAACTTCAGTTCGGTTTTTTTTTGGTGACGATGATTACCATCGTGGTCAATCGCTGGGTGGGTTACGGCGAACTTGAAAAACTGATAGGCATCGCCCATGTCAACGGCGCGTCGGCGGCGATGATTCAACAATTGGATCAGCGTTTGAATGCCTACGTCGCGGCGTCGGTTTGGCAGTCGGGCATCGAGTTCATCATTTTGTTTTTCGTGATCTCGCTGCTGGCCAAATTGTTTTCCCGGCCGATCAAGAATCTCTGCCGCGCCTTGGAGGGTATCGAGCAGGGCGACTTGACCCGCGTGGTGGAAAACCATTCACTGGATGAAATCGGGATTCTCGAACACAGCTTCAATGCCATGTTGTCCAATCTCACCAACATCATCCGCAACATCGACGACAACAGCAAACAAATGGCGCAGTCGGCCTATCAAGTGGCGACCATTTCCCATGAGATCGCCAAGGTCAGCAAAAACGAACACAGTCGCTCGGAAGAAGTGTCTTCCGCCACCGAGCAGATGCGCAATATTTCCGCGGCGGTACGGCAACTCGCCGAAGAGGCCAACAGCCGCTCGGTCGAAACCGAGAAATGCGCACGCGCGGGCATCAATACCGTGCATCGCAACATCAGTGAAATGGCGGTGACGGTGAACGAAGTCGATCGCGCCGCGCATGAAATGAATCAACTCAAAGACGCCTCGCAGCAGATTTTCAATATCCTCACCACCATTCGTACCATTGCCGAGCAAACCAATCTGCTGGCATTGAACGCGGCGATCGAAGCGGCGCGCGCCGGCGAAGCCGGCCGCGGTTTCGCGGTGGTGGCCGACGAAGTACGCGGTCTGGCGGTACGCACCACCGAGTCCACCGGCCAGATTTCGGCGATCATCGACGACTTGAATCACCGCGTCGAGCGGGTATCTTCTGCCATGGCGGGGGTGGTGAACAGAGTGAACGCCAGCCAGGAAATCGCCCGCGCCACGTCGCAGGCCATCGAAGGTGTGGTGCAGGAAGTGGTGCAAACCGCGCAGGCCAATCAGAAAATTTCCAGTGTCAGCGTCGAGCAGATGGAACAATTTCAATTACTGCGTTCGAGTTTGGACCGCCTCTTCGAAACCTTCAAGGAGAGTTCGACCAAGGTGGAGACCACCGCCTCGATCGGCGACGACCTTTACAAGGTGTCGGAAAGTATGAGCGGTTTGCTTTCTCAGTTCGTCTACGAGCGTCATGCGGCCGTTGAAGCGGCTAATCACGAAAAACGCCGCACGCCGCGTATCGAGCGGCATTTACGGGTGCGGGTCGCGCAGCAGGACGTGCTGCGTGAAAGTATTTGCAAGGACATGAGCATGACCGGCATGCAGTTGCGCTTGAAGGAACGGCTGCAAGACGGCATGCCGCTACGGCTGGATATTTTTCTGCCCTACGACAAGCTCAGCGAATATGAACG
>CAKKSB010000130.1 GCA_919903055.1 Gammaproteobacteria bacterium
TTGCGGCGGTATCGGCGCAACGCCCGACGATCACACCCGGGCCTGCGCGGCGCGCGCCGCCGGGGTGGCATTGGCGCGGCATCCCGCGGCGGTGGCCGAAATGGAGGCGCGCTTCGGGCCGGGCCTCTCGCCCTCGCGCGAATTGTTGGCGTGTTTACCGGCGGGCAGTCAAATCATTCCCAATCCCTATAACCGGGTGCCGGGTTTCAGCGTGGCCCATCATCATTTCCTGCCGGGGTTTCCCGAGATGGCGTGGCCGATGATGGCCTGGGTGCTGGATGAACGGTATCCGCACCTGCATCGCGCCGCGCCGGACAGTGAGCGGATATTGATCGTGCAGGCACGCGAGGGGGAATTGCTGGTGATGATGGAGGACTTCGTCGCGCGTTATCCGGCCTGCCGTTTTTCGTCCTTGCCGGAGTTGGGGCGGGAGCCGGTGTTGGAACTGGGCGTGCGCGGCGCCGCCGCCGAAGTGGACGCGGCGCTGCGTTATTGGCAGGAAGCTTTGACGGCGCGCAATATCGTGTGGCGGGAAAAGCCGTAATAAGCGTGAGTCACAGGAGGCGACGATGAAAGTTCGGGAATTGCTCGAGGGCTGGCGGGACGTCAGCGCCGGACGGCGCGCGACCAAAGAGCTGTGCGCGCCCCTGCCCTTATATGACCTCGCGCGATTGATGGCTTTGGCGGAATTGTATCCCGGCCGTTCCCAAGCGGCGTTACTGACGGATTTATTGTCCGCCGCGCTGGATGAGGTGGCCGCGGCTTTTCCCTATGTGCAAGGCGGCAAAGTGGTGGCGGAGGATGATTACGGCGATCCGCTTTACGAAGATGCCGGCGTGACGCCGCGTTTTTTGACGCTGACTCAAAAATATTTGAGCGTGCTGGAAACGGAAACGGAAACGGAAACGGAAACGGAAACGGAAACAGGCAAAGGCGACGTCTCGTCGGTTAAATGAGCTCAGGCCGCCAGCTGTTCCACCAGGCTGTCCAGTTCGGAAGAAATCGTGAAGAGTTTTTCGAGCATGGCGAGGACCCAGGTCTCCGTCAATCCCAGGCTGACTAGTACTTCTCTGGGCAGTTCGCCGTTGTTGCCGTCCCCCAAGTCGTGACGGGCCAGCGCGCGGTCGGCGAGCAAGGCCAGTTTCGAATAGACGCAGTGGCGGCCGTCGTAATCGGAGTAATGATGTTCGCGCGCGGTAACGATCACCTCTTCGGGCAGATCCCAGGCTTGCATCAGCCACATACCCAGTTGTTCATGGCGCACGCCGAGGAGTTGTAGTTCGAATTCCCGGGTCGAGTGGGCGCCGCTTTCGCTGAAAAGCTGGTTGAGTAAAATGAATTCGTCCGGCGACAAATGACTCAAGGTCACGAAGCCGAGATTGTGAAGCAGGCCAGAGAGGTAGGTGAGTCCCGCCGGCGGGCGGATGGCGGCGGGCATGGCGGTGCTGAATTCCTGCATCAAGGTCGCGCTGTAGACCGCGTGTCGCCAGAACGCTTCCCGGCCGATCCGGCCGCCTTCCGGCATATTCAAGCGATTGCCCGCGGCCAGGCCCAGCGCCATGTGAAGTGCCATGTCAAAACCCAGCACGAGGGTGACGGCCTTTTGCACGGAGGTGACTTTGCCGCCGTAACCGAAAATCGACAAGCGGGCGTAGCGGACGATTTGCGCGGCGAGGCTGGGGTCTTGCTCCACGACCGCCGCTAAATCCTGCGCGCCGGCGAGAGGGTTGTTGCGCAGACGCAGCAAGGCCCGCGCCGCCTCCGGAATGGTGGGTAAATCATCCAGGTGTTGGATGCGATGTCGAATCGTCCGCGCGAACTCATCTTTGCTATAGGACATGAATTCTCCTCTGCGCGCCCGGGCCATGGCATGCGTGTCCGCCGTGCCGTGCGGAATGCGGCCTCCGATGATTCACATCTTTCTGGCATGAGCCGCGTATCGTGGCTCGGCTCGATCGGGCCTGCTTGTCCGAAGTCTTGCTTGAGTTCGATACGTCCGACATGCTGGAAACCCTTCCTATTCAAAACCGCCGGTAGCGCAGGGACACCGTTGTTTTCCCGGCACGGGGCCTTGGGAAACGAGAACACCGAAAAATCACAGCTTCGTTTTTCCTCTGAAATCCAGGCCGGATGTCCAAATTTTCCAGGCGCACATGGGCGACAACCAGGGTATCGGATTATTGATTGAATCGCTTGAATATATTTATGGAAGCTCTGAATAATTCCATCCTGGAATTCTCAGAGCGCGGAAAGCGAAAAATGTGATTTTCGCTTTCCTGCATTTTCAATGGCTGACCGCCATTGAAAATGGCGGCACTTCCGTGTGCCAGGAAGCGCTGAATAACTCAGAGGTTTCTTGATATGCGATATGCGGCGATTTTAAATCGCCTGATTTTAACGAGGGATCCCATCTCCGGGTCGCGCTGCCAGATGACCGTCGTGTCAAACAATCCGCCGCGCCGCCCGCTCAGTGATGGGTGGTGGAAGCGTGTTCGATGATGTCGGCGCTGAAGAGGTGTTCTATATCGACCGGGTCGAAAGCGTAGCGTTGATTGCAGAATTCGCAATGGACGATGACCTCGCCCTGTTCCGCCAGCAAGGGTTTGATCTCGTCGGGTCCGAGCAGGCGCAAGGTGTGTTCCACCCGCTCGCGCGAACAGGAGCAACGAAAGCTCACCGGCACGGGTTCGAAGACCCGCACGTCTTCTTCATGGAATAAACGTTTGATGATCTCGCCGGCGCTGCAATCGTGTAATTCATCGCCGGTGAGCGTGGCGCTGAATTGAGTCATCCGGTTCCAGGCGTCGCGATCCTCGCTTTCGGTGTCCGGGATTTTTTGCAGCAGCAGGCCGGCGGCGTAGTGTTCGCCGGCGCTGAGCCACAGGCGGGTGTCCAAATGTTCCGAACGCGTGAAGTAATCTTGCAGCGCGGCGGCCACCGAGTCGCCGTCGGCGGCGACGATGGCTTGATAACGTTCGTCGCCCTGTTGCGGGGTGAGGGTGATCACCAGCCGGCCTTGACCGACTTGACTGGCGAGCGTGCC
Organism: Gammaproteobacteria bacterium; assembly: GCA_919903055.1. GTDB lineage: Bacteria > Pseudomonadota > Gammaproteobacteria > DRLM01 > DRLM01 > CAKKSB01. The sequence continues at coordinate 3,044 of CAKKSB010000130.1, forward strand.
GTATTCCACCGTGCCGCTCCAGCGGGCGGTGGCGCGCAGGCCGTAGTCGCTGCTGCATTCCACCACCAGCCATTCGATCGGTCCGCTGCCTTGCAGTTGCAGGGACAAATTGCCTTGATAACGCAAGGTGGCGCTGAGCAGCGCGGCGGCGGCCATCAATTCACCGATGCGATCGCGCAACGCGGGCGGATAAGGATGGCGGCTGAGCACCGCGCGCCAGCTGGCGTCGAGCTGAATGATCTGGCCGCGGATGGCGTGCTCTTCGAGTAAAAACGCTTGTAAGGTGTCGGCGCTTGCGCTCACGCGATCTCCCGTCGGCGATGAATGGGTGTCAATGAATGAGCGGCGCAGAATAACATGCGCGCCGATCGCCGGCGTGTTAACCGTTGCTCGCGGGCGGTCGTGGCCCCGGCTGTTCTCTAAAAAGCGCGGGCCGGAATTCAATTAAAACGCATGCTGGCCGCCGCCGCGCATGAAGGCGGGTCGCCTGGGGTTAACCATCCGTCTTGATGGGCTGCGTGGCTCTGATGGGGGACATGCGGGTTTTTAAAGGCGTGGGCGTGCGGCCCAGCCGGTGATCGTAAATGACGGTGTAGGCGAACACTTGTTGCAGATAATTGCGTGTTTCGTAGTAGGGCACGGTTTCCACCCAGATGTCGGCCGCGATGAAGTTGTCGGCGGGCCGCCAGCTTTCGACCCGCGCCGCGCCGGCGTTGTACGAGGCGGTGGCGAGTACGGCGTTGTCGGCGAAGCGGTCGAGGGTTGTGCGCAAATAGGCGATGCCCAGGCGGATATTGGTGTCGGCGTCGAATAAGGTCCGCGTGCCGTCGAGCCTGACCTTGAGCGCGCGCGCCACATCCTGCGCGGTGCGCGGCAGCAATTGCATCAGGCCGAGCGCGCCGACCGAGGAGCGCGCGTCGGCCATGAAGGCGCTCTCCTGGCGGATGACCGCGTAGGCCCAGGCCGGATCGATGCGGCTGTCGCGCGCCGCGGCCAGCACCGCTTCGGCATGCGCGACGGGAAACCGCAAGGAAAGATCATCGTTGAACGGCGTAGCCGCCAGGGTGTAGATGGCGCGGTCATGCCAGCCCCAGCGTTCCGCCAGTTTGGCGGCGTGGCTCAATTGGGTGGCGGTCATGGCGCGGGTGGCGTAGGTCCACTCGCGGCGCGCCTCCGCCGCGCGGTTCAACAAAAACAGTTCGCGTGCCCGCAGTATCTCCGGTAATTTTTCGATGCTGGCCAGGCTGTCGGCGTCCACCGTGAGCGGCTGGGATTCCATGGCGTACGGCGCATCGATCCGGTCGGCGGCGAGGAAGCCGTAATAATTACGGGTGCGCGCCAGACTTTCGTAGATACCTTTTGCCTCCGGATTGCCGGCGGCCTCCAAGGCGCGGGCACGCCAGTATTGCCAGCGCGGCGTTTGCCGCTCTTCCGAATTGAGCTGGTCTATCCAAATTTCTACCGCCGGCCAATCGCCGAGGCTGAGAGCGACCCGTACCCGCCATTCGCGGAGCGTGCCGTCGAGTTGTTGCGGATCGAGGGCGGCCAGCCGGTCCAGCGCCTCGGGGTTACCGCGCAAGGCATGGCCGAGCGCGAGACGGCGTTCCACCGCCGCGCGTTCGGCGGCGCTGAACGGATAATGGGTTTTGACCGCGTCCCACAGCATGCCGCCCGCCGCCACGTCGCGTTGCGTCGCCCGCTGCACGGCATATAAAACGATGGTGCGCGCACGCGGGCCGTCCTCCGCGAGCAGGCCGAGAGTAGTGGCTTGATTGGGATTGTCGTGAACAGTGATCCAGGTTTCGAACCAGGCCTGGTCGGCGCCGGGAAGCTGTTTCGCCAAGTGGCGGGCTAGTGACAGCTCGCCTTTGTCCATCGCCAGCTCGATGCGCCGCCAGATCAGCGCGGGTGTCAATGCGCCGGTTTCGCGCCAGGCGTCGAACAGCGGATCGCAGGCTTGCGGTTGGCCGCGACCGGCCAGCCAGAGTTTTTCCATATCCCCCAGCGCCGCCTGGCGTTGGCCGGTTTGATAAAGCGCTTGGCGCTGAAAACACAGCAAGGTGGTGTCGGCGCCGGGCTGGTAGTGGCGGAGAAAACTGGTCCATTGCTTTTCGGCGGCGAGATATGTGAGCCAGTGCTGGCGCAGCAGGGGCGCGAGAGGGGTTTGTTTAAAGATGTCGAGAAAACGGCTGACTTCAGGGTCACGCGCGATCGAAAGATTCCGCGACAGTTCGGCGTAGATCAAATAAGGGTAAAGCGGGTAGCCGCGCACTTCGTCGGCGAGGGTTTGGAAGCGCTGAAGATCGTTGGCGGCCAGCGCACTCTCCGCTTCGAGGAAGCGGGCGCGTTGTTGCTCGATGTCGTTAGCGGCGGCTTGGGCGAAGTTGACCCCGAGACACAATGCCGCCGCGAGGCAGAGAGGTTTTATATCCATGCGCGTTACTCAAGGGAACACTGAAAAAATCTCTTAGCCGCCAAGGCGCCAAGGAAAAGCCGCTCTTCAATGGCCGGAGAATATCCTTGGCACGCTTGGGGTCTTGGCGGTTCATCCGTTTGCTTAATCAGTTGTAGCCTAATTGTCCCTGCCGTCGGCGGTCAGCAACGGTCCCGGCGCGGTCCGCCGTGACGGTCGTCGTAAAATCTGAATGACCGCATCCCCGTCCGGGGATGCGGTAGGGGAGTAGTTTACGCGTTTTCGGGACGGCGATGGCGGGCTAAGCCGCGGCGGAAATGCAGGGTATCTTGGCGGTGGATGACTTCCTTCACGCCGGGCCGTTCCGCGAATTGGGCCAGGGTGATACCGTCGAGAAATTCATAAATGCGTGAGCTGAGGTCGGACCACAATTCGTGGGTGAGGCAACGGTCGCCGTCGTCGCAGTTTTCCTGGCCGCTGCAACGAGTGACGTCCATTTTTTCATTGACGGCGCCGATGATGTTCGCCACGGTGATCTGCTCGGCCGGGCGGGCCAGCCGGTAACCGCCGCGTGGCCCGCGGGTACCGGAGATGAGACCTTTGCGCCGCAAGCGGGCGAAAATCTGTTCCAGATAAGAGAGAGAAATTCCCTGACAGACGGAAATGTCGGCCAAGGTGACAGGACCATATTTTTCGTGAATCGCCAAATCCATCATGGCTGTTACGGCGTAGCGGCCTTTGGTAGATAACTTCATTAGACGCACCTTTATGCTAAGTTTGGACCGGGTCTTATTCCGACTTATTTGGTCAACAAAATGTATACAATACCCCTGCCTAGAGGTCAACTATTTGAATTGTTAATATTTGTAACTTCCAATATTGCTAGCCGCTATACGGTTCCATGGCCATGTTTACGAGGGTTGGGGTTGCATACAATCCAATCCCGTCCGGCATGAAGGCGCCGGACGCGAGCCATCGCGGCGGATCGCGCGGAATAGTTGACTGCCGGCGATATTAATTTCCAAGCCGTTCTTTTCCCGGTTTAACATATCTGCGCTCGGTTGCCCGCGGCCGCTGGCGTATGCCTAGCCGTGATGCGGTTGTGCCGATACATTGAATTCACGAAGGAGTCATTATGAAAAACCCCCTGCTGATGGTGGGCCTGGTCTCGGTGCTGCTTACCGCTTGCGGCAAACAGCCGGATGAGCAACAGGCGCAAACCCTGCCGTCGCCCGCGCCCGTCACAAATTCGGCCCCTGCGGCGAGCCAGGTGTCGCCCCCGTCCACCCCCGCTCCGGAGACGGTGAACGGCGTCGATGCAGCCGCACCCGATGTGATGCCGCCGTCCGAGGACCCGGCGGCGGAAAACCCGGCGCCGTCCGCTCCGCCAGCCGTCGTGGCAACGCCGGTTCCGGCGCCCGTCCCGCAGGTCATGAATCAAGACGATGCGCTGGTGCTGGCCAACCGGAGCGGTTGCCTGGCCTGTCACGCGGTGTATAAAAAAGTAGTGGGGCCGGCTTGGCAGGACGTCGCCGCGCGTTATCGTGATCAGGATGTTCGCACTCAGCTCATTGAAAAAATCAGCAAAGGCGGCAAAGGTAATTGGACCGACGTGACGGGTGGAATTCCCATGCCGCCTTATTCGCCGCGCGTGGCCAATGGCGACATCGAGAAGCTGGTCGATTTTATATTGTCGTTATGACGTAAGAACGCCGCTCGGCTTGGCGGCGGTGTGCCGGTATTGCTTGTCCGTCCTTCGCGCGAGATGGGAAACCGCTGAGCGCGGATGGCTTGGTTAAAACCTCACGACCACGTACGGGAAATGCGTTCTCGCTACGCGTTTCCTCTTTTAAATTATCGCCAGCGCTTTGACCCGCGCTAAGCCGCGGGCGTCAAACGCGCCGGTTTCAGCGTAGCCGGACATGCGGCCGGCGCCGCTCAATGGCGAGGTAGGGTGTGCTTCCCTTCGCGGTCTTCGGGCCGTGCTTCGCCCCGGTAAATTTGGATGGTGAGATAAATCATCAGAATGACGGCGACGGTCCCTACAACGATGACCATGGCGGTAATGATCGAAGTCATGAAGGTTCACTCCTTTAAGGTTGTGGACGCCTGGCGGCGCTTACCTTGTAAAGCGGGCTTTCATCTTAGCACCGGGTGGACGGTTTGGCTGACACCGATTCACGGCGCTGCCCCTGTGGGCGTGCCGCGTTGTTCGTTGCGGGGCCGTCCGCCTCGCGCCGAATGAATTTAAGGACCACGCCGCGCCGCGTTTCCGTTCGCGGCGGCCTGTAAATAATCCGACAACCGCGCGACCGCCTCGGCTATGCCGCTGGGTGCGGGTGGCGCGGCGGCGGGCAGCGTGCGCACGTGATGCAACGCGTCGGCAAGATCGCCTTCCGCCAAGTCGCGCGGCGTGACGGCCCGGCCGCGGCCGTGGCGATGCAGCCATTCCACCAGGCAGGCTGCTTCCGGCCAGTCGTCGCGCGGCACATACAACACCGGGATGCCGTTGCAGACCGCCTCGCTGAAACTGCCGTAGCCGGGTTTGGTGAGCAAGGCGTCGCTGCTGCGCAGGGTGTCCACGAAATCGAAACCGAGTGATTCGAAGGCGATCAGGTCGGCGCGCGGCGCGTGCCAATTTTGCGGCACGATCCAGCGCAGTCCCGGCCGTTGCGGCCAGCGGCCGACGTCCACTTGCAGGGGAATGCCGCCTAGCGACACCAGCACCAAAGTATCGCTGGCGGCCACGCCGCAACGGGCCGCCAGCTCGGCGCGGCGCGGTGTGCCGAGGCGGGCGATGGGACCGATGGCGCGACGGTTGGCGAGTTCGCTCATCGGCATGCTCGGCGCGGGTTGTAAAAACAGTGCCGCGTCGTGGTAGGCGGCGAGCATCTGAGCGAGGATGGCCGGCGCCTCGGGGCGGCCGCCGCAGACATGGTGATACACATCGGCCCAATTCAGCGAGCAAAGCGCCAATGCCGGAATGCCCGCCCGCTTCGCCGCGGCGAGTAGACGGTACGGGGCATTGGCGAAAATCAGATCGGGCGCGAGATCCGTCAGACCCCGTGCTTCCATCGCGACGTCGTGATGCCAGTCGCGATGAAACTCCCGATAAGCCGCGGCGCTGGCGGCGACATTCACCGACAAGGCGTCGTTCATCAGCATGCCCACGTCCGGCGCCCGGTCGATGAGGGTGAATTCACCGGTGATGCGCTTGGCCAGCAGCGCGCGCGGCAGCGCGGTGTACAGCGTCAAACGTAATTCGGGAAGGCGCTGCCGCAAGGCATTCAACACCGGCGCGGTTTGCGCCAGATGGCCGTAGCCGTGAGCGGTGATGGCGGTGAGCAGATGGGGCATGGAATTATTACATCACTTGCGGTGTGGAGGCGGCGCGTGCTGATCATTCGCCTACTCTTCAAACACGGCTGTTCACCGCAACCAGTGGTACCAAAGTGGCAGGGTAAACAAACTCAGTAGGGTGGACAAGGTGACGGCGGTGGCGTAAAGCGACGTGTCCAGACGGTAACGGTCGCACAATACCAGGCCCAGTACCATGCAGGGCATCGCCGCTTCCAGCACGGTGGCGACGAGCAGATCGCCGTTGAGTCCCAAACCGACGGCCACGCCCCAGGCCACCAAGGGCATGAACAGCAATTGTATGATCAGCACCGGCACCACCAGCGGCAGACGTTGCGGATAATGAGAATCCCAGGTGAGGGCCATACCCAGCGAAATGAGCATCAAAGGCACTACGCCGTTGGCGAGCGTATGCAGCCACTCTTCCAAACCCGCCGGCAGTGGCACACCCGCGCCATTGAGCGCCAAGGCGACTACCGCCGCCCACAGCGGCGGCACTTTCAATAAATCGGTGAACGGATTGCCGCGCTCCTGGTGTTCGCCATGAGCGCGCGCGACGAGAATGCCGACGGTCAGCAGCAAGGGCGTGCAGGCGAACAGGTCGTATTGTATCGCCACGCTGCGCGCCCACGGCCCGAAGGTTTTTTCCAGCACCGGCAGGCCGAGATAGGTGACGTTGGGGAAAGCGGCGGCGAGCAGCATGGTGCCGGTGATGGTCTTGGGCGTGGCGTGCAGACGATAGGCGAGGTAGGCGGCGGCCAGTCCCGCCAGCACGCCGCTGGCGGCGACCACCGCGATGCGCAAGGCGTCCCAGCTCAGCGGCGCGCGCCATAACACCAGCAACACCAGCGCCGGCAGCAATACGGTATACACCAGATCGGTGAGTACCCGCCGCGCGCTGTCGGCGCTCATCGACGGTGGTTTAACGTAGCGCCAGGCGACGCCGCAGGCGATGAGCGCCGCCATTTGAATCAGGACTTGTTGCATGGGCGGTGGGATGGTTACGGGCGAGACAACATGGTAGCGTCTGGCGCCTTCGAAATGAAATCCATTCGGCGCGCTAACGCGGGCGGTCACCGAGTTTGAGCGTGCGTTGCGTGAAGTCGTCGTCGCTGAGACCGACGTTCACTTCGACATTGCGCATGTCATACACGGCGGAGACCGCGTTGCGGCTGTTGCGCACCACCACCGTGCGCCAGACCCAGGCGTCTTTGACGCGCGCCCATTTCATGAACTGGGTTTTGATCAGTTCGCCGCGCGGGTCGTAGTAATCGATGCGCCGTTGCAGGCAATCATCCCAGTCATCCGCTTTGTTGAACCACGAAACTCGCTTGCCATGCGTCGTGGCTTGTTTGGGAGTGCTTTCCACCAGGTAATATTCACTGTCTTCAAAACGCGCCACTTCCTTGAAAAGGTGGTCGTCCTCGTCGAGGGCGCGGATGCGCAAATCGTCGTCGGTGAAACCCCAGTCCATGTTGTTGGGATCGCGTTGCGAGACGCGCCGCACCATGCGCATTTCCGGCAGGTAAACCCACTGGTCGGCGGCTTTCTTCAAGTCGCTATAGGCCCAGCGCATGAAGTTGACGCCTTTGCTGTCGGGAGGAAATTGGGTGAACAGCACCACCTTGTCTTCGACGCCGTCCTTGCCGCCGTAATTTTTCCACAGCCGCAGGTATTCGCTTTTGACTTTTTTGCCGCTTTCATCGGTAAGGGCGATCACCAGTTGCGAACGTTGATCGTCGCCGGCGTATTTGTAATAGCAATGCTTGACGATGTCCGCGCCGCTGAGCGGCGTTTCTTCGGCGCGGCCGGGATGGGCGACGACGGTCAGTGCCAGCAAGAAAATGGTACGCGCGTGCATCGGCTGAGCTTGCCTTGTTGATCGATTTAAATAATCGGGTGGCGGGTATTCGTTGCGCGCGCGGATCGCGGCGCCCCGTCGAAGCGAACTTTAACGCATCGGCGCGGTATCGGCACCTGTTGCATGGCGGGATAGCGGCGGATGCCGGGTAACGGCAAGAAGTCCGGCCGGCCGCGACCGCAGCCGCACCAGGGCCGCGGGCATATCAGCGCGGCGCGCTGTGCCGGCGCATGATGAGTTTGCGCGCTTCTTCCAGCAACAGCACGGAAGAGGCGGTGCCCGCCGCCAATGCCCATTCGGCGAAACTCAAGGCGCTAGTGTGAAAGAGCGTTTGCGCGGGTGGCCACTGCACCACCACGATTTGCAAGGCCAGCACGCCGAGCAGCGCCGGCCACAAGGCGTGATTTCGAAAAAACAGCACATCGAAAGCGCTGGCGTGTTCGGCGCGGGCGTTGAACACGTTGAACAATTGAAAGAACACGAAGGTGGTGAAAGCCAGGGTGGCGGCATGCGTCGCGTCGCCGCTGCGCAGGCCGTAATGAAACACCGCCAGCGTACCGGCGGTCATGATGGCCGCGAAGCCGGCCAGCCGGCCGAGGCGGCGCGCGGTGAGAATTTCCGCACGCGGATCGCGCGGCGGTTCGGTCATCAGGCCGGGGCGTGCCGGATCGAGGCCGAGCGCCAGCGCCGGCGGGCCGTCCATGATCATATTCACCCATAATATCTGCAGCGGATTGAACGGCACCGGCCAGCCCAGCAGCGAGGCGGCCAGCACCGTGCCCAGCGCGCCGAGATTGGTGGCGAGCTGGAAGCGCACGAATTTGACGATATTGTCGTAGAGCGTGCGGCCTTCCCGCACCGCGTGCACGATACTGGCGAAGTTGTCGTCCATCAGCACCATGGCGCCCGCCTCTTTACTCACTTCGCTGCCGGTGATGCCCATGGCCACGCCGATGTCGGCGCTTTTGAGAGCGGGCGCGTCGTTGACGCCGTCGCCGGTCATCGCCACCACGTGGCCGCGGGCGCGCAGGGCCTCGACGATTTTTACTTTGTGTTCCGGCGCGACGCGGGCGAAGACACTGACCGTGTCGATACGTCCGGCGAGTTGGTTTTCCTCCAGCTTGTCCATTTCCGAGCCGGTGAGCGCGGCGCCGCGTAAACCCAGTTCCCGTGCGATGGCGACGGCGGTGGTCGGGTGATCACCGGTGATCATCTTGACTTGAATCCCGGCCTGGCGGCAGAGGGCGATGGCCGCCCGCGCTTCCGGGCGGGGCGGGTCCATGATGCCGACCAGACCGAGGAGGCAGAGATCGTCGAGATAGCCGTGCGCATCGCCCGCCGGCTCGAATCCGACAGCGGGCAAGCGCCGCGACGCCAGGGCCAGCACCCGCAATCCGCGTGCCGCCATGGCTTCGATTTCCCGCGTCAGCGTGTCGCGCGCGGCGGTGGTCAGCGGGCGTTGGTTTTCCATGAGCACTTGCGTGCAGCGCGCCAGCAGCACGTCGGGCGCACCCTTGACGAAAACCCGCACGTCCTCGCCGTCGCGATGGAAGGTGGCCATGAATTTATTGGCGGTGTCGAAGGGAATCTCCGCGATGCGCGGCAAATCCCGGACGGCGGCGTCGCGATCCACGCCGCCTTTGGCGGCCCAGGCCGCCAGCGCGCCTTCGGTGGGATCGCCGATCAGCCGGCCGTCGCGGATCCGGCTGTCGTTGCACAGTGCGGCGGGCAGCAGCAGCGCGGACAAATCGGCGGGCGCGGCGCCGTTCTCACCGCGAATTTCGCCGTCGGCGGTATAACCCTCGCCGCTCACGGCGTAACGTTGTCCCGCGTAGAGAAAGGCCCGCACCGTCATTTGATTGAGAGTGAGCGTGCCGGTTTTGTCGGAGCAGATGACCGTGGTGCAACCCAAGGTCTCCACCGCGGTGAGGCGTTTGACGACGGCCTGTTGCGCCGCCATGCGCCGCATGCCGAGGGCCAGGGTGATGGTGACCATCGCCGGCAGGCCTTCGGGGATGGCCGCCACCGCCAGGGTGATGGCGGTGAGCGCGGCCTGCGCCGGCGCCGCGCCTTGATAAAGCGCCAGGGCGAAGATGAGGGTTACCACCGTTGCGGCGATGGCGGCCAGCCGTTTGCCCAGCCGGTCGAGCTGGGTCTGCAAAGGCGTGGCCGGTTCCGCGGCGTGTTGCATCAGGCCGGCGATACGGCCGATCTCGGTCGTCATGCCGGTGGCGGTGACCAGCATCTCCAGGCGGCCGCGGGTCACCACGCTGTTCATGTACGCCATATTGGCGCGCTCGGCGAGCGGGGCGTCGGACGGCGCGAGAGTCGCCGCGTCTTTGGCCACTGGCGTGGATTCGCCGGTCAACACCGACTCGTCGATCTCCGCGGCGTGGCTTTGGAGGAGGCGGCCGTCGGCCGGCAACTTGTCGCCTGCTTCCAGCAGCACGATGTCGCCGGGGACCAGGGCCTCGGCCGCCACGTGATGATGGCGGCCGCCGCGCCGCACCCGCGCCTTGAGGGCCAGCATTTTTTTCAGGGCGCCCAGGCTTTGCCCGGCGCGGTATTCCTGATAGAAACCGAGCAAGGCGTTGAGCAGCACGACACTCAGGATCACCGCCATGTCCAGCAGGTCGCCGACCCACAACGCCACTCCCGCCGCGCCGAGAAGTATGACGATCAGCAGACTTTTAAATTGATCGATGAATTTGCGCCAGGCCGGCCGCGGCGCGGGTTCCACCAGACGGTTCGCGCCATGGCGGTCCAGGCGCCGTGCCGCTTCGGCGTCGCTCAAGCCTTGCCGCGGCGCGACTTGCAGCCGGGCCGCGGCATCCGGCTGGGGCAGGGCATGCCACACCGCCGCGTGATCGGGCTGACTGGACGGGGATGGGACATCCTTCATGAACCGGCTTCCCTGACGGGCATCTCCATGCAAGGCCGGGAACAGGCCAGGAGATCGCGATGGTCATATAGACACGTCTTCATTCTGCCACAACCTGCGTACGCCTCCTCTTTATGAAATTTGCCTTGATGAGCGCTGGACGTTAAATCCGCCGATTTTTCCGGCCGGGAATGGTCGGATGAGTGAGAGTCTGTCGTGAGCGCGCTGGCCGATGGCGGGAGAACGGACGGCGCGGATTAAGAGTTTATTCAACAGATATGAGCCGATATTAGCTGAAATAAGCGCTTAATGTGCCAGACTTGAAAGAGCGATATCCACTCGTCGCCGAGGTGCCTCGATGAGACAAGTGATAGTGATACGTCACGCTATCGCGCAGGACCCGGAGGCCGCCGCCGCGGCGGGTCTCGCCGACGCGGAGCGCGTTTTGACCACGGCGGGCCGTCACGAGATGAGCGCCGTTGCGCGCGGTCTGGCCGTGCTGGTGCCGGAACTCGAGCTGATTTTCAGCAGTCCGTTGCGGCGGGCGCGGCAAACCGCCGACATCGTCGCCGCGGCCTTTACCGGCTTGAGCGTGGAAGAGACCGAGGCGCTGAGTCCCGGCGCGCCGCCGGCGTCCTTGTACCGGCAATTGGCGGCCGGTCCGCGCTGCGTGGCCATCGTCGGTCACGAGCCCATGCTGGGCAAGTGGGTCAGCCGTTCGCTGACCTTCGGTCAATTTTCATTCATCCGCTTCGAGAAAGGCGGCGCCTGCTTGTTGGCGTTCCCGGCCGTCCCCGAACACGCTCAGGCCGAGCTCTGCTGGTTTTGTCCGCCGGCCGTCTTGCGTCGCTTGGCCAAGGGAGTATGAAGGCCGCGGCCGCGCAAGCCTGGTTGAATTCGCCGGTGACGGCAGCGGTAACGCGGTATGCCCGCGAACTCATGCAGTGTATCGATCAGGCCCGCGCGCGTTGGGTGGCATCGCCGGACCAAGAGGCTTTACACGATTTCCGTGTCGCGGTGCGCCGCCTGCGCAGCTGGCTCGAGGCTTACGAGGAAGAGGTCCCGCTCCCGTCCAAACTGTACGGCAAACTGCGCCGCCTGGCCCGCAGCACCAATCGAGTCCGCGATGCCGACGTGGCGCTCGTCTGGTTGCAGGCGCGCCGGGCGCAACTTAAACCCAGCGAACGCTACGGTTGGCGCTGGTTGCTGGA
>CAKKSB010000131.1 GCA_919903055.1 Gammaproteobacteria bacterium
CGGTGAAGAAGAATTGCGCAGCGCCTTCACCAATCTGGTGATCAATGCGGTGCGATACACGCCGGAGGGCGGCAGTATTCAGATCCGCTGGTACGCCGATGCCGAGGGCGCCTATTTTCAAGTGAGCGATACCGGTGTGGGTATCGCGCCGCATCACATTCCGCGGCTTACCGAACGGTTCTACCGGGTCGACGTGGCGCGTTCGCGGCAGACCGGCGGCACCGGGCTGGGGCTGGCCATCGTCAAGCATGTGTTGGAGCGCCACGAGGCGCAGTTGCATGTCGAAAGCAATGTGGGGCGGGGCAGTGTTTTCACCTGCCACTTTCCCCTGTCATTGTTGGCGCGGGTTTGACCCGGCGCCTGTCATATGGATGTCATACATCCTCCGTAGACTACGCGTCGCGTCGAAGCAGATGGCGGCGCTGCGAGTCCGGACCGGGCCGCATAGGCGGACCGCGTATCCTAAATAGCGAGGAGTGAGAATAATGCGTTTACTTAAGTTGGTTGCTGCCGTGAGTATGGTGGCCGCGGCATCGGCGGGGTTTTCCGCGTCGGCGGCGAGCGTCGATCCCGCGCTGCCGGACTACAAAAAGGCCAGCGGTGTGTCGGGCAATTTGTCCAGCGTGGGCTCCGACACCCTCGCCAATCTGATGACCCTGTGGGCCGAGGAATTCAAGCGCGAATATCCCAACGTCAATATTCAGATTCAAGCGGCGGGTTCGTCCACCGCGCCGCCGGCCTTGACCGAAGGCACCGCCAGTCTGGGGCCGATGAGCCGCGCCATGAAGAGCAATGAGATCGAGGCCTTCGAGAAGAAATACGGCTACAAACCCACCGCGGTGCGTGTCGCCATCGACGCCTTGGCGGTGTTCGTTAATAAGGATAACCCGATCAAAGGCATGACCTTGCCGCAGGTGGACGCGGTATTTTCCAGCACGCGTAAGTGCGGTCACCCCGAAAACATTAACCGTTGGGGGCAGCTCGGCCTGACCGGCGCCTGGCAGACGCGCGACATGCAGTTGTTCGGCCGCAATTCGGTGTCCGGCACCTACGGCTATTTTAAAGAACATGCTTTGTGCAAAGGTGACTTCAAGTCCGGCGTGAATGAACAGCCGGGTTCCGCCTCGGTGGTGCAGTCGGTGACGGCGTCGATCAACGGCATTGGTTATTCAGGCATCGGCTATAAGACTTCCGGTGTCAAGGCAGTGCCCTTGGCTAGCAAAGAAGGCGAGGAGTTGGTGGAAGCGACCGACGAAAACGTCTTGGCCGGTCATTACCCCTTGGCGCGTTTTCTTTACGTCTACGTCAATAAGCAACCCAACAAGCCTTTGCCGCCGCTGGAACTGGAATTCATCGAGATGGTGTTGTCGAAGACCGGTCAGCAGGTGGTGGTCAAGGACGGCTATATCCCCTTGCCGGCGAAAGTGGTCAAGGACGAGTTGGCCAAGCTCAAATAAGCTTCAGCTTCTTCCCGATGTAATAAAACATCCCGCTCCGGCGGGATGTTTTATTTACGGGATCTAAATTTATTCGAAATACCCTGCGGCTTGCCGCAGGGACAAAACGACGGGGTTTCCAAAGGGGCGCAGCGCGGCGTTCCCCTTTGGCCGCCCGCGAGGATCTAGGCCTCGCGGGCGATCTAACTTGATTCCGGTGGTTCTCGCGACATCAAGCGGAGAGAGAAGTACTGCGGCGGGCGGAGAGTATGTACTCTTCCGAATAAAGAACCCCGCGGCTTGCCGCGGGGTATTGTTAACCCGGCGGCCCAATACATGGGGTTTAGAATTCCTTCCCCCCTGACAGGGGGAACGTGTTCAGAGGTATTTTGATGCCGGGTTAATAAGGCGCGGCATCAAAAGTTGCGTGCGCCGTGCGCACGGCGTGCGCTACGACGTATATCGTCATGGAGAGCGATCTTCGTATTAGTCTCGTTCGGTATAGATGCCGCAAGCAGCGGGGAATTCAACCCGAAGGGATTCAATTGCAAGTGGGCAAGGCAAGGTTAAGCATGAGCGCGGGCGCTGCAGAAACTAACAATCAGGCCGCGGCTTCCATGATCGCGCGTACGGTCGACAGTGCCTCTTCGAGAGCGAAATCCTTGAACAACATGCCGTGGCGATTGCCGTGAAATCTATTGCCGCCCTGGTGCATGACCATGGCCGCCATTTGATAAAGCCGTTGTTTGCCGTCGATCGCGAGCGCGAAGGTGAGATTCACCAGGGCATGCGGCGGCAGGGTGATGCAGCCGGTGTCGATCAACGCGCCGTCGGCGCTGACGTTCAGTACCCGGCCGCGCAGCAGGCCCAGCGGGGGATACAGAATAATGGCTTGTACTTGTACCGGTTTGCGTTGATTCCAGCGATGTTCCAGTCCCATAGTATCCTCCTCGCGCGACGTTTAAACCCTGCTCCCTCCGGGAGCGTACTTCCTATCCCTAGTCGGCGGACGGGCCTGCCGGTGAACAGCAGGATACGGGGCCGCCATGACGGCGCCGGGACAGTTTTATTATTTTTTCATGACTACAGACAGGGCTTAGGCCTGAAGACCGGGCTTGTCATATTTCTGTCATATTTCTTGGGTATGGTGAGCGCCCATGATTTCCGACAGTGTCCAACCCCCCGTCACCCCGCCGCCCGCCGCCCATAATCTGCGGCGTTGGCGCTGGCGCATGGCCAAGGATCTGATGGCCCGTTATGGCGTGGCCGCCGGCGGCGTCGGAGTGATCGTGGCGATTCTGCTCATCTTCTTTTATCTGTTTTACGTCGTGGTGCCTTTGTTCAAACCGGCGGAGACCAAGGCGGCGGGTAATTACGGTGTACCGCTGCCCGCCGCGGGTCCGACCGCGTACCTGGCGATGGAGGAACAAACCGAGATCGGCGTGCGTTTCACCGCCGCCGGCCAGGCGATTTTTTTCAATACCCGCGACGGCTCCGTGGTCAAACAAGAAGGCCCGCGGCTGGCGCCGAACGTGACGGTGACCAGTAGCGCGGCCGGCATCGCCCCGCACGGAGTAGTGGGGTATGGCCTATCCGATGGCCGCGCGATATTGATGCGCCATGCCTACCAAGTGAGTTTTCCCGATAATAAACGCACCATCACTCCCGCCGTGGAATATCCCCTGGGTGAAACGCCGCTGATAATCGACAGCGCCGGCCGGGCCTTGACCCGTCTCGCGGTGCAAAGCGATGGCGACGAAGCGACGCTGCTGGCCTTGACCGCCGACGGCGAATTGGTGCTCAACCACGTGGAGCGCGAAGAGTCCTTCCTTAGTGAAGGTGAAGCCTGGAAAACCACCACGGCGATTCTGCCCCGGCCGCCCATTAGCGTGGACTATCTGCTGATCGATCCCGATCAGCGCCACGTTTATTTCGCCAGCCGCGACGGCGAACTGTATTTCTTCGATATCGGCGACAAAGTCTCTCCCCGTTTGATCCAACGTCTGCGGGTGGTGCCGCAGGGTAAACAAATTACCGCACTGCGCTTCCTGGCCGGCGGCACGTCGCTGTTGATAGGTGAAAGCGGCGGAGTGATCTCGCAATGGTTCCCGGTGCGCGACGCCCGTAACGACATGGTGCTGACCCGCATCCGCGACTTCACCGATCAGCGCGGCGCGGTTAACGCCATCGCCGCGGAATATGCCCGCAAAGGTTTTCTCGCCGCCGATGCCGGCGGCAAGGTGGCGATTTATCACGCCACCGCCCATCGCACCTTGACGGTGGCCGACATCGGCGACGCGCCGTTAGTTAACCTGGCGGTCGCGCCGCGGGGCGATGCCTTGCTGGCGGAAAGCGACGACGGCCAATTGCATTTCTGGCGGGTCGAGAACGAACACCCGGAAATTTCCTGGTCGGCGCTGTGGGGCAAGGTATGGTACGAGGGGTATCCCGAGCCTACTTATACCTGGCAATCGTCGTCGGCGAGTAACGAGTTCGAACCCAAGTTCAGTTTGACGCCGATTTCCTTCGGTACCTTGAAGGCGGCCTTTTACGCCATGATCCTGGCGGCGCCGCTGGCCATACTCGGCGCCATCTATACCGCGCATTTCATGGCGCCGCGTATGCGGCGGGTAGTGAAGCCCAGCGTGGAAATCATGGAAGCCCTGCCCACCGTGATATTGGGTTTTCTCGCCGGGCTGTGGCTGGCGCCGTTCGTCGAGGACAGTTTGCCGGGTATCGTCACCATGTTGCTGGTGGTGCCGCTGGGCATCATCTTGGCGGCGTATGTGTGGGCGCTGTTTCCGGAGCGGGTGCGCTTATGGGTGCCCGAAGGCTGGGAAGCCGCGCTGCTGGTGCCGGTGGTTTTGGTGTTGGGCTGGGGTTCATTGGCCATGAGCCCGGTATTTGAAGAAGCGTTTTTCGGCGGCGACATCCGCCAATGGCTGACCAATGAAATGGGGCTGGCTTTCGACCAGCGCAATTCCCTGGTGGTGGGCCTGGCCATGGGTTTCGCGGTGATCCCCAATATTTTCTCGATCGCCGAGGACGCCATTTTCGGCGTGCCCAAGCATTTGACCAACGGTTCGCTGGCCCTCGGCGCCACGCCGTGGCAGACCATGTGGCGCGTGGTGTTGCTCACCGCCAGTCCCGGTATTTTTTCGGCCTTGATGATCGGTTTCGGCCGCGCGGTGGGCGAGACCATGATCGTGCTGATGGCGACCGGCAACACTCCGGTGATGGACTGGAGCATTTTCCAAGGCATGCGCACCCTGTCGGCCAACATCGCGGTGGAAATGCCCGAGTCCGAGGTCAACAGCACCCACTACCGCGTGTTGTTCCTGGCGGCCTTGGTGTTGTTCATGTTCACCTTCTTCTTCAATACCGTGGCGGAAGTCGTGCGCCAGCGCCTGCGGCGCAAATACAGTTCTCTATAAGGCGGACAGCGGGCCATGAAGTGGGGAAAACGCGGTAAATTCAAAACCTGGTTCAACACCGGCACGCCGTGGGTGTGGTTGAGCGCGGGCGCGGTGAGTATCTGTCTGGTGATGGTGTTCGGCTTGCTGGCGCTGATCGCCGCCAAAGGCCTGAGTTATTTCTGGCCGCACGACATCATGGAAATCGATTACCGCGAACACGGTGCGGTGGTGCGTCTGGTCGGTGAAATCCACGGCAGTGAACAGGTGAGCGCGGAACGTTTGCGTTCAGCGGGCGTGGAAGGTTTGCCTTCTCACGAACATCTGGTGACCCGTTATCTGCTCAAGACCGGCAACCGCGATATCCTCGGCGCGGATTTCCGCACCCTCATCAAACCCGAGATCGTGCGGCGGCAACATCCGGCGGCTTTACTGGCCATCGAACGGCGCGAGTGGGGTAATCTCTACGGTTACCTGCATGCGGTGAAGGAAAACGGGGTAGTGGTGGCCGAGGGCGACGCCGCTTGGGGTGAATTGCAGCGCCGTTTGTCTCATGTGCAAGCGCGGGTGGACGAGATCCGCCGCATTGAAAAAGGCGAGATCGGCGGGATTAATTATCAACTGGAACGCCTGCGCATCCAAGAACGCAGCCTGGATATCGAAGGCCGGCTCGACGCCGCGGCCCGCGCCGATCTGGAAGGCGAACGGGCCGTGTTGCATCAGCGTTATGAAGGCTTGCAACAGCAATTGGCCGGTCTCTACACCCGATTGCGCCAGGACAGTTATACCTTGGAAGTGGCGGGCGGCGAGCGCCGCGATTTCCCGCTCGACAAAGTGGTGCGGGCCTACCGTCCCAACGCCATGTCGGTGTTCGACAAGACTCGCCACTATTTCGCCAAGTTGTGGGAATTCGTCAGCGACGAGCCCCGCGAGGCCAATACCGAGGGCGGTATCTTCCCCGCGATCTTCGGCACGGTGATGATGGTGATCATCATGTCGGTGTTCGTCACGCCGTTCGGGGTGGTGGCGGCGGTGTATCTGCGCGAATACGCGCGGCAAGGACCGTTCACCCGTTTGATCCGCATCGCGGTCAACAACCTCGCCGGCGTGCCGGCCATCGTCTATGGTGTGTTCGGCTTGGGCTTTTTCGTGTATTTCCTCGGTGGCAATCTCGACCAATTGTTTTATCCCGAAACCCTGCCCGCGCCGACCTTCGGCACGCCGGGCATTTTGTGGTCATCGCTGACGCTGGCGATACTTACTTTGCCGGTGGTGATCGTCGCCACCGAAGAAGGTTTGACGCGGGTGCCACGCGCGGTACGCGAAGGTTCGCTCGCGTTAGGCGCGACCAAGGCCGAGACCTTGTGGCGGGTGGTGTTGCCCATGGCCAGTCCCGCGTTGATGACCGGTCTGATACTCGCGGTGGCGCGCGCCGCCGGCGAAGTGGCGCCACTGATGCTGGTCGGCGTGGTGAAACTGGCGCCTTCGCTGCCGCTGGACGGCGATGCGCCCTATTTGCACCTCGACCGCAAATTCATGCATCTCGGTTTTCATATTTTCGACGTGGGTTTCCAAAGTCCCAACGTGGAGGCGGCGCGTCCCCTGGTCTACGCCACGGCCTTTTTGCTGGTGGTGGTGATAGTGGTGTTGAACCTGGCGGCGGTGGCGATCCGCAACCGCCTGCGGGAAAAATACCGCGCCCTTGAGAGTTAAGCGACAACAGCGTACGGTGAATGACATGAATGACAATGCCCCGCGTACCCATGCGGTTGACATCAGTGCCCTG
>CAKKSB010000132.1:0-14057 GCA_919903055.1 Gammaproteobacteria bacterium
ACCCACGTCGGAGTACTCACCCAGGGACAGGTCAGGACCGGCGGTGATGTTCACCAGGATGCCGCGAGCGCCTTGCAGGTTCACGTCTTCGAGCAGCGGGTTGCGAATGGCCGCTTCGGTGGCTTCGCGTGCACGGTTCGGACCGCTGGCGCAGCCGGTGCCCATCATCGCCATGCCCATTTCGCTCATCACGGTGCGCACATCGGCGAAGTCGACGTTGATCAAACCCGGCCGGGTGATCAGCTCGGCGATACCTTGCACCGCGCCCTGCAAGACATTATTGGCCGCTTTGAAAGCGTCCAGCAAAGTGACTGTTTTGCCCAGTACCAGCAAAAGTTTTTCATTGGGAATAGTGATCAAGGAATCGACGTACTGCGACAACTCTTTGATACCTTGCTCGGCCACCAGCGTCCGCTTCTTGCCTTCGAAAGGGAAGGGTTTGGTCACCACCGCGACGGTGAGAATGCCCAATTCCCTGGCCGCCTGCGCCACGATGGGCGCGCCACCGGTGCCGGTGCCGCCGCCCATGCCGGCGGTGATGAACAGCATGTCGGCGCCCTCGATCACTTCCAAGATGCGATCGCGGTCCTCCATCGCCGCTTGACGGCCCACATCCGGGTTGGCACCCGCGCCGAGACCCTTGGTGATGCTCGCTCCCAATTGCAGCACGGTGCGGGTCGAGCAATTTTTCAAGGCTTGCGCATCGGTGTTGGCGCAGACGAATTCCACGCCCTCGATGTTGCTCTTCACCATGTGCTCCACCGCGTTGCCGCCGCCACCACCTACGCCGATGACCTTGATCACGGCGTTTTGCGGACAGGTATCCATCAATTCAAACATAATGTGCCTCCTTAGATTTTTCCAAATTCATTACCGCCCAAAATATTTCCAGCGCCCGCCGGTCCCGCTTGTTCATAAACTGCCTTTAAACCAATTTTTCATCCGTCCCAATAGCGATTTAATCCCGCCGTCCACTTTCACCGGCGCGGCGTGGTCGCCGCGGTGTTTGCGCCCGAACAACAGCAGGCCGACGCCGGTGGAATAAATCGGATTACGCACTACGTCCACCAAACCGGTGACATGCTGCGGCGAGCCCAGCCGCACCGGCGCGTGGAAAATTTCTTCGGCGAGTTCGATCACGCCTTCCATCTTGGAACTGCCGCCGGTGAGTACCACGCCCGCCGCAATCAAATCCTCGAAACCGCTGCGGCGCAGCTCGGCCTGCACCAGGCTCAGCAATTCCTCGTAACGCGGCTCGACTACTTCCGCCAAAGTCTGGCGCGCCAAACGCCGCGACGGCCGATCGCCGACGCTCGGCACCTCGATGGTCTCGTCGGCCATCGCCAGCTGGGTAAGCGCGCAGGCATATTTCAATTTGATTTCTTCCGCATGCTGGGTCGGCGTACGCAAAGCCACCGCGATATCGTTGGTGACCTGATCGCCGGCGATGGGTATCACCGCGGTGTGGCGGATCGAACCGTCGGTGAAAATCGCGATATCGGTGGTGCCGCCGCCGATATCGACCAGGCATACGCCGAGATCTTTTTCATCTTCGGTGAGCACCGAATAACTCGACGCCAGTTGCTCCAAAATGATGTCGTCGACTTCGAGCCCGCAACGCCGCACACATTTGATGATATTCTGCGCCGCGCTCACCGCGCCGGTGACCAGATGCACTTTGGCTTCGAGCCGCACCCCCGACATGCCCACCGGCTCTTTGATGCCTTCCTGCTTGTCGATCACGAATTCCTGCGCCAGCACGTGGAGGATTTTCTGATCGGCGGGAATCGCCACCGCGCGCGCCGCGTCGAGCACGCGCTCGACGTCGCTGGGCGTCACTTCCTGATCGCGGATCGCGACGATGCCGTGCGAATTGAGGCTGCGGATGTGGCTGCCGGCGATGCCGGCGTACACCGAATGAATCTGGCAGCCCGCCATCAATTCGGCTTCCTCCACCGCGCGCTGGATCGACTGCACCGTCGATTCGATATTCACCACCACGCCTTTTTTCAAGCCGCGCGAAGGATGCGAACCCAACCCCACCACGTTGATCGCGCCGTCGGGCCGCACCTCGCCGACGATCGCCACCACCTTGGAGGTGCCGATATCCAAACCCACGATCAAATCCTTATCGCCTTTCTTCACCATCTCGCTCGTCTCTCCCGGCGTGTTGTTATCTCAGGCATCCTGTTTGCCTTTATCCGTGCGCTTCCAGCGCACCGCGAAGCCATTGCTGTAACGCAAATCCACCCGTTCCACCGCCGCCTCCTGCCCGTGCAGGGCGCGCCGATAAAAACGCACGAAACGCAGCAGGCGGCCGTACGGCTCGCCGCGTCCCAGCACCACTTGCATGCCATTGTCCAATTCGAGCTGCCAGGCGCGGCGCTCGTCCAGACTCAGCCGCGCGATCCGCACTTGCAGCGGCGCGAGCATATTGCCCATGTCGCGATAGGCCGCCGCCACCTGCGGTCCCGCGCCCGCCGGACCTTGCAACGCGGGTAACAGCGCGGGATAACTGGCGGGCGGCGGCGTGAACACCTCGCCCGCGTCGTTCAATAAGGCCGCGTCGCCCCAAGTCGAGATCGCCGTCTGCTCGATCACCACGATGTGCAGCGCATCAGGCCACACCCGCCGCACCTGCGCGGCGCGCACCCAGGGTAAGGCTTCTATCGCCGTCTGCACCTCGGCCACCTTCACCGTAAAAAAATTACCGGCGAGATGAGACGCGGCCTGATCGCGCACCTGCTTGGCGTCGAGATGTTTGAACACGCCTTCCACCGTCATGGTTTTCAGCGGCAAGGTGCGTGGATCCGCTAGCGTCGCCCACAACCAGCCGAATAGACCGGCCAACACCAAACCCACCGCCATGATCAACAAGCCGCGCAACATGCCGGCCGTCCCCTCCCAGCGTGGCGTGACCGGCGCCGCCGGTTGGCGGCGCACGACGGGGCGTGGTGCCGCGGCATTACGTTTCGCGCCGCGGCGCCAGGGCCAGATCGCGAACCAGTCGGGGCGGAGCGCGATATTCATGTCTCGCAGCTCGTTTCTAAAATGCGCCAGACCAAGTCGTCGAAACCGATGCCGGCCTGGCGCGCCGCCATCGGCACCAGGCTGTGATCGGTCATCCCCGGTACGGTATTGACCTCGATCAGCCACGGCCGGTCCGCGCCGTCCAGCATGAAATCCACCCGTCCCCAACCGCGGCAGGCCAGCGCGTCGAAAGCGTGCAGCGCGAGTGTCCGCAAGGTTTTTTCTTGCGCGGCGGGCAGTCCGCAGGGACAGAGATAACGCGTGTCGTCGGTGAAATATTTCGCCTGGTAATCGTAGAACTCGCGCGGTGTTTCGATGCGGATCACCGGCAAGACCTCGCGGCCGAGAATGGCGCAGGTGTACTCGCCGCCGCGGATGAATTGTTCGGCCAGCACGCTGTCATCGAGCAGGCGCGCCGCGGCGATCGCCGCCGGCAATTCCGCCGCGGTCTTCACTTTACTGACGCCGAGGCTCGAACCTTCGCGCGCCGGCTTGATCATCATCGGCAAACCGAGTTGCGCGAGCAAGGTGCCCGGATCACTGCGCTCGTCCACCACCGCGAAGGCCGGCACGTCCAAACCGACGCTCCGCCACAGCCACTTGCTGCGCAATTTATCCATGCCCAGCGCCGAGCCCAATACGCCGCTGCCGGTGTAAGGCAGACCCAAGGTTTCCAACGCGCCTTGTATCACGCCGTCCTCGCCGCCGCGGCCGTGCAAGGCGATGAAGACCCGGGCGTACCCGCCGTCGGCCAACTGGCGCAGCACATCGCCGGCCGCGTCGATGGCATGCGCATCCACCCCGCGCCGTAATAGCGCCGCGTGCACGGCGTTGCCGCTCTTCAGCGATACCTCGCGCTCGGCGGACACGCCGCCCATCAACACCGCCACTTTGCCGAAGGCGCGGGCATCGCTGATGTTCATCGCCGCACTCATGGGCGCTCCTTTACTTGATCGCTAGCCGCCACCCCGACGACCCGCACTTCCGGCAGCAAACGCACACCGTGCAGTTGCTCCACCGTCTCCGCCACGCGGCCCATCAATTGTTCGATGTCCGCCGCGGTCGCCTCACCGGTGTTGATGATGAAGTTGGCGTGTTTGGTGGACACGCAGGCGCCGCCGATGCAAGCGCCCTTCAAGCCCGCCGCCTCGATCAAGCGCGCCGCGAAATCGCCGGGCGGATTGCGGAATACCGAGCCGCAGCTGGGCAGACCGATCGGCTGAGTGGTGTTGCGCCGTTCCAAAAGTTCTTTGACGCGGGCCAGCCCGGCCTCGCCGTCACCGCTCTGCAATTGCAGCTCCGCCGCGACGAACCATTCATCCTGCGGCCCGCGCACATGGCGATAAGCGATCTCGAAATCCTGCGGCGGCCGACGATGCAGCACGCCGCGACGGTCGAGAGTTTCCACGCTTTTTACCAATGGCCAAGTTTCGCCGCCGAAAGCCCCGGCGTTCATCGCCAACGCCCCGCCCAACGTGCCGGGAATGCCGGCCAGAAATTCGCCGCCCACTAAATTCAAACGCGCGCAGTAGCGCGCGATTTTATTGCAGGCCACTCCCGCACCGGCGCGCACCGTGGCGGCATCGATCTGCGCCAATTCATTCAAGACGCCGGCGGTCATAATTACCGTGCCGGGCACGCCACCGTCGCGCACCAGCAAATTGCTGCCCAGACCTAGCCACAACAGCGGCTCGTCGTGAGGCAGGCTGCGCAAAAATACCGCGAGGTCGTCGACGTCGGCCGGCTCGTAATAACGCCGCGCCGCGCCGCCCACCCGCCACGTGTTGTGGCGCGCCAGCGGTTCGTCATGTCGCAGCACGCCGCGCAGAGACGTGGTTTCGAGTCCGGCCGTCACGTCACGCTCTCCGTCAACTGGGCCGGCAACTTGGCCGCCGCCGCGCCGATGTCGCCGGCGCCCAGGGTCAGCAGCACATCGCCGTCGCGCAACACGCCGCGCAACGCCGCCGGCAGATTAATAATTTCACTGACGAACACCGGATCGACATGACCGCGGGCACGGATGGCGCGGCTCAGGGCGCGGCCGTCGGCGCCGGTGAGCGGCGCCTCGCCCGCGGCGTAAATTTCCAGCAAGACCAGCGCGTCCACCTCGGAGAGCACACTGGCGAAATCCTCGAATAAATCGCGGGTGCGGCTGTAGCGGTGCGGCTGAAAAGCCACTACCAGCCGGCGCTGCGGCCAGCCGGCGCGGATGGCCTGCACCGTGGCGGCGATCTCGCGTGGATGGTGGCCGTAATCGTCGATCAGCAGCACCTTGCCGGCAACGGTGGCGAGTTCGCCGTACAGTTGAAAACGCCGGCCGATGCCTTGAAAACCGGCCAAAGCGCGCTGGATCGCCGCGTCGTCCACCCCGAGTTCGTGCGCCACCGCGATGGCGGCCAGCGCGTTGAGCACGTTGTGGCGGCCGGCCATGTTGAGCGTGATCTCCAAAACCTCGGCGCGGCCGGGGCGAGTCACCGTGAAACGCGTGGTGGTCTCGTGCTGGCGGATGTCATGCGCGCGCACATCGGCGTCGCTGGCGATGCCGTAAGTCAACACCGGACGCGGCACTTTGGGCAGCAGATCGGCGATCTCGGCATCGTCGAGGCACAACACCGCGAGGCCATAGAAAGGCAGTTGATGCAGAAATTCGATGAAGGTCTGGCGCAGCCGCGCGAAGTCGCCGCCGTAAGTGCTCATGTGATCGGCGTCGATATTGGTGACCACCGCGATCACCGGCGCGAGATGCAGGAACGAAGCGTCACTCTCGTCGGCTTCCGCCACCAGATAATCACCGGCGCCGAGCCGCGCGTTGCTGCCGGCGCTGTTGAGACGGCCGCCGATGACGAAGGTGGGATCGAGCCCGCCTTCCGCCAGCACGCTCGCCACCAGACTGGTGGTGGTGGTTTTACCATGCGTGCCCGCCACCGCGATGCCGTAGCGAAAACGCATCAGTTCCGCCAGCATCTCGGCGCGCCGCACCACGGGGATACGCTGCGCGTGCGCCGCCGCGACTTCGGGATTGGCCGGATCGACCGCGCTGGAAACCACGATGACATCGGCCCCCGTCACCCATTCGGCGCGATGACCGCCCACGTGCACCTTGGTGCCCAAGCCGCTCAAACGGCGGGTGAGCGCATTCTCTTTGAGATCGGAACCGGAGACGTGATAACCGAGATTGCACAAGACCTCGGCGATGCCGCCCATGCCCACCCCGCCGATGCCGACGAAATGGATGTGCGAAATACGCCGCATGCGCTCGCGCGCCAGCACTTTGCCGTCGCGGACTATCGGCTGCTCAGCCATGAGCCACCTCCAGACACTGTTCCGCCACCAGCGCCGCCGCATCGGTCCGCGCCAGACGCCGTGCCGCCTGCGCCATCGCCAGCAACCGCGGCCGCGCCGTCGCGTCTTCGCAGTAGGGCGTGAGCAACTCCACCAAGCGGGCCGGCGTGAGATCACGCTGCTGCACCACCAGCGCCGCCTGCGCCTGTACCAGATAGTGCGCGTTATGAGTCTGATGATCGTCCACCGCATGGGGATACGGCACCAGCAGCGCGCCCACGCCGGCGGCGGCAAGTTCGGCGACGGTGAGCGCGCCGGCGCGGCACACCACCAGGTCCGCCCAGGCATAGGCCGCCGCCATGTCGTCGATGAAGGGTTCGATGCGCGCGGTCACGCCGGCGTTTTGATAAGCGGCGCGGGCCTCGTCGAGATGGCGGCCGCCGGTTTGATGCCGGACGGTCGGCCGCGTAGTCATCAGCGCCATCGCCGCGGGCACCGTCTCGTTGAGCGCTCGCGCGCCGAGACTGCCGCCCAGCACCAGTAAATTGATCGCTCCGCCGCGTGCCGCGAAGCGCTGCTCGGGCGCGGGTAATTCCGCGATCTCGCGCCGTACTGGATTGCCGGTGTGCAGCACTTTCTGAGCGGCGGTACGCCCAGCCGCCTTCACCCCTACGCCCCCCTCGCTACGCTCTCCCCGCGTGCGGGGCTCGTGATCGAACGCCCTCACCCCATCCCTCTCCCGCTTGCGGGAGAGGGGGAGATGGAAAAAAGAAATTTGATTGAATGTATCGGGAAAGGCCGCGCACACGCGCTGCGCCAGCGGCGCCAATAAACGATTGGTCATGCCCGCGATCGAATTCTGTTCGTGGATCACCAGCGGTTTTCGCAACAACCACGTCACCACACCACCGGGGCCGGTGACGAAACCGCCCATGCCCAGCACCACCGTCGGCCGCTGGCGGAAGATCACCGCCAGCACCTGGGCCGCCGCGCGCATGATTTGAAACGGCGCAAGCAGCAGGGCGAGGCCACCTTTGCCGCGTATCCCGGCGACGCTGATCCACTCCATGGGAATACCGGCCGCCGGCACCAGCTTCGCTTCCAAACCGCGCCGCGTGCCCAGCCAAAACACCTCGGCGCCGCGCGCACGCAATTCCGCCGCCACCGCGAGCGCGGGAAAAACGTGGCCGCCGGTGCCGCCCGCCATGATCATCACCCGCGTCATGTAAACCACCCTTTCCTCGTCCCCTCTCCCTTAGGGAGAGGATAGGGGGAGGGTTCTCTTTTGCTCATCCCCTCTCCCGCCGAGAAAAAATAGGATGAGTCACCCCCTCTGCCGCTCGCGCGAGAAGGTTGAGGCGAAGGCGCCTCAAGCCACTCTTTACCAACTCCCCCTCTCCCGCGAGCGGGAGAGGGCTGGGGTGAGGGCGTTTCCCCAACCAGCCCCTTGGCAGACTGGACCGCGGATCTCCCCCGCGGAAACCGCGTCTCGTAATCCACCCGCAGCAACAGCGCCACCGCCATGCACATGACGATGATGCTCGAGCCGCCGTAACTCATCAGCGGCAAGGTCAAACCTTTGGTGGGCAAGGCGCCCATGTTCACGCCGATGTTGATGAAGGCCTGCATCGCCAGCCACATGCCGAGACCGTAGGCCAGATAGGCGCCGAAGCGATTGCCGCTGATCTCCGCGCGATAGCCGATGACGAAAGCCCGCCATACCAGCAGCATGAACAGAGCCACCACCACAACGACTCCCAGCAATCCCAGTTCCTCAGCCAGCACGGCAAACAAAAAGTCGGTGTGGGCCTCGGGCAGGTAAAAAAGTTTTTGTATCGAACCGCCCAAGCCGACGCCGAACCACTCGCCGCGGCCGATGGCGATCAACGCTTGCGTGAGCTGAAAACCGCTGTCGAAAGGATCGGCCCACGGATCGAGAAAGGTGGTCAAGCGCTGCATGCGGTAAGGCGAGGTCAAGGTGAGAGTCGCGGCGATCGCGCCCACCACGCCCAGCACCGCGGCGAATTGCCACAAGCGCACCCCGCCGAGGAACAACATTCCCAAGGCGGTGGCGAAGATCACCGCGGTGGCGCCGAAGTCCGGCTCCAGCAACAACAGCACCGCGATGAACGACAACAAGGCCAGCGGTTTGAGAAAACCCTGAAAAGTGGTGCGCACCGCGTCACTGTGCCGCACCAAGTAACCGGCAATGTAGACGATCACGAACAGCTTGACCGGCTCGGAGGCTTGCAGATTGAACAACCCGAACGGCAACCAGCGGCTGCTGCCGTTCACTTGGCGGCCGAGGCCGGGGATGAGCACCGCCACCAGTAAAGCGATACCGGCGAACAGCAGCACCACACCGCCTTTTTCCCAATACACCAGGCGCGTGCGCGTCACGCCCCAAGCCGCCAACAGGCCCAGCGCGACGAAGATCAATTGACGCAGGGTGTAATAAAACGGCTGGCCGAATTGCCGGTCGGACAAACTGATCGACGCCGAGGCCACCATCACCAGACCCAGCGCTAACAAGGTCGTCGCCACCCCGGCCAGCAGCGGATCGAACCATAGATTGTTGCCGCCCACCGCCTGGCGCCGTTCGCTCGCGGGCGTGAAAGTGTCCCTCATGCCGGCATGCTCCGCACCGCTGCGCTGAACACATCGCCGCGATGGTCATAGCTTTTGAACATGTCGAAACTGGCGCAGGCCGGCGAGAGCAATACCGTATCGCCCGCGCGCGCCAAGTCGCGCGCGCGCAACACCGCCTCTTCCATACTCGCCGCGTTCACCACCGGCACCACGCCCGCTAACGCCTGTTCGATCAACGGCGCGTCGCGGCCCAGCAGCACCACCGCCCGCGCCTTGGCCGCCGCGGCATCTTTCAATAATGAAAAATCCTGGCCCTTGCCGAGGCCGCCGGCGATCAACACCACTTTACCCGGCATGCCTTGCAAGGCCGCCAGCGTGGCGCCGACGTTGGTGCCCTTGGAATCGTTATACCAAGTCACGCCGTCGCGGGTCGCCACCCATTGGGTGCGATGCGGCAAACCGGCGAAACGCCGCAAGGTGGCGAGCATGCCGTCCATGGGCAAGTCCACCGCCGCGCCCAAGGCCAGCGCGGCGAGGGCGTTGGCGATATTGTGCGCGCCTTTGATGCGCAGCTCCGCCGCGCTCATCAACAGAGTCGCGCCCCGTGCCAGCCAAGCCTGGCCGGCGCGTTCCACCACGCCGAAATCCTCGCCCGCCGGCGCGCTCAAACTGAAACGCGTGATGCGCCGGCCGCGTTGCGCCATGGCGGCCACCAGTGGATCGTCGGCGTTGATCACCATCACCCCGTCGCCGCGATAGATGCGCGCCTTGGCGGCGGCGTATTCGTCCATATCGCGATAGCGGTCCATGTGGTCCGGACTGAGGTTCAACACCGTCGCCGCCGCGGCGTTCAGACTCGTGGTGGTCTCCAATTGAAAACTCGACAACTCCAGCACGTAAACATCCGGCGCGTTTTCTTCGATCAAATCCAGCGCCGGCGTGCCGAGGTTGCCGCCCACCCGCACTTGGCGGCCGGCGTCGGCCGCCATTTCGCCCACCAAGGTCGTGACCGTGCTCTTGCCGTTGGCGCCGGTGATGGCGACGACCGGCGCGCGCGCCGCATGGGCGAACAATTCGATGTCGCCTACCGCTTCCGCGCCGCGATTGACGGCGGCGGTGATCGGCGCTTCCGACAACGCGACGCCGGGACTCACGATCAAACGCTGTGCGCGGAAAATCACCATGGGATCGAAGCCGCCGAGATGCACGGCGGCCTCGGGAAACTCGCGGCGGAACACCGCCAATTCCGGCGGATTGGCGCGGCTGTCGATAGCGGCGAACTCTTCACCGCGGCGCGCGAGAAAACGCGCGCAGGACAGTCCGGTTTTACCCAGTCCCACGATCAGATTCGGCAGATCCCGTTTAATCATTTGCGTCCGCTTACCGTATCTTCAAACTGGCGAGGCCGATCAGCACCAGCAACACCGTCACGATCCAAAACCGCACGATCACCCGCGGCTCCGGCCAACCCTTCAACTCGAAATGATGATGCAAGGGCGCCATGCGAAAAATGCGTTTACCGGTAAGCTTGAAGGACGCCACTTGCAATATCACCGAGAGCGTCTCCATCACGAACACGCCGCCCATGATGAACAGCACGATCTCTTGATGGACGATCACCGCGATCACGCCGAGCGCCGCGCCCAAGGCCAGCGCGCCGATGTCGCCCATGAACACCTGGGCGGGATAGGCGTTGAACCACAAAAAGCCCAGCCCCGCGCCCACCAGCGCGCCGCAGATCACCACCACTTCGCCGACCCCATTCACGTAAGGTATGCCGAGATAACCGGCGAATTTCACATGGCCGGTGACATAGGCGAAGATGCCCAGCGCCCCCGCCACCAATACCGTGGGCATGATGGCCAGGCCGTCGAGGCCGTCGGTGAGATTCACCGCGTTGCTGGTGCCGACGATCACGAAGTAGGCCAGCAGGATGAACACCACGCCCAACTGGATGTAGGCGCCTTTCAAGAACGGAATGATCAATTGGGTCTCGGCCGGCGTTTGCGCGCCGTAATATAAAAAGGCCGCCGCGCCGAGGCCCACCACCGACTGCCAAAAATATTTGGCGCGCGCCGAAAGCCCTTTGGAATTTTTCAGCACCAGTTTTTTGTAGTCGTCCCACCAGCCGATCGCGCCGAACAACAGAGTGACGATCAACACCACCCAGATGTAGCGATTGCTCAAGTCGGCCCACAACAGCGTGCTCACCGCCACCGCCACCAAAATCAAGGCGCCGCCCATGGTGGGCGTGCCGGCCTTTTTCTGGTGGCTTTGCGGACCCAGTTCGCGAATCTGCTGGCCGATTTGATACTGGCTGAGCCGGCGGATCATCGCCGGCCCGAAGATGAACAAAAACACCAGCGCGGTCAGCACGCCCAGGATCGCGCGCAGCGTGATGTACTGAAACACGCCGAAGCCGCTGTAACTTTGCGCGAGCCACTGTGTGAGATAAAGCAACACGAATCTTAACCCTCGCCCGGCTGCCGGGCATGCAACTGATCCGCGGCGCCGGTCAGCGCCTCCACTACGTTTTCCATTTGCGCGCGCCGCGAGCCTTTCACCAGCAGCGTGATGGGTTCGTCACCCTTGGTCAGCCGTTTCCGCAAGGCGTCGATCAATTCCGCTTGGGTAGGAAAGTGATGCGCGCCGGCGCCGAAGGCCGCCGCCGTGCGGCCGCTCAAGACGCCGGCGGTGTAGAGTTCCGCCACGCCCGCGGCGCGCGCCACCCCGCCCAAATTCGCGTGCAATTCCTCGGCGCCCTCACCCAGCTCGCCCAGGTCGCCCATCACGAAGACATGCCGGCCGGGCAGCTCGGCCAGCACCCGCAGGGCGGCCCGCACCGAACTGGGATTGGCGTTGTAAGTGTCGTCGATGACGCTCACCCGCTGATTGAGACGCCGCCATTGCAAGCGGCCTTTCACCGGCCGCATCGCGGCGAGACCGGCCTGGATGTCGCCCATATCGGCGCCGACCGCCAAGGCCGCCGCCGCTGCCGCGCAAGCGTTAATCACATTGTGTCTGCCCAGCAGTTGCAAATGCACCGGCGCCTCACCGCGCGGCGTGCGCAAGGTGAAGGCCAGGCCCGGGTGGGCGCCGTCCATCATCCGTTCCGTTCCCTCCACCACCGTCACCTCGGCATGCGCATAACCGAAGCTGATGACCGGCCGCCGGCCGATCACGCCCCGCCAATATTCGGCGTAGGCGTCGTCGGCGTTGAGCACCGCCACGCCGTCGGCGGCCAGCGCCGCGTAGATCTCGCCCTTGCCGCGCGCCACGCCGTCGAGACTGCCGAAGCCTTCGAGATGGGCCGCGCCGGCGTTGGTGATCAACGCCGCCGTCGGCCGGGCCAAACCGGCGACGTAGGCGATCTCGCCGGGATGATTGGCGCCCATCTCGATCACCGCGTAGCGGTGGTCGGCGCGCAAGCGGAACAAGGTCAAAGGCACACCGTAGTCGTTATTGAGATTGCCTTGGGTCACCAGCACCTCGCCGCGCTGGCGCAGGATCGCGGCGAGCATTTCCTTGACCGTGGTCTTGCCGTTGCTGCCGGTCACGCCCACCACCGGCACAGTAAAACGCGCGCGCCACGCCGCGGCGAGTTGACCGAGGGCCAGCCGCGTGTCGCTCACCACGATTTGCGGCAAGGCAATATCCCGCGGCGCGCTCACCACCGCCGCCGCCGCGCCGCGCGCCGCCGCGTCATCGATAAAAGCATGGCCGTCGTAGCGTTCGCCTTTGATCGCCACATAGACGTCGCCCGCTTGCAGGGTGCGGCTGTCGATGCTCACGCTGTCGAATTCCGCATCGGCGCCGCGCAGGACCCCACCCGCCGCCACCGCCGCCTCACTCAAACGCAGGCCGCCGCTCATGGCCGTCCCCCGCTCAACAAACGCGTCACCACCGCCTGATCGGAAAACGGCACGTACTGCGCGCCGATCTGCTGATAGGCCTCGTGGCCTTTGCCGGCCACCAGCACCACGTCGCCCGGATTCGCCTGGGTCACCGCGTAGGCGATGGCCGCGGCGCGTTCGTGGATGACTTGCACCTCGGCCTCCGCGGCGATGCCGGCCATGATGTCGGCGACGATCGCCGCGGGGTCTTCGCCGCGTGGATTGTCGTCGGTGATGATCACCCGGTCCGCCAGCCGCGCCGCCGCCGCGCCCATCAACGGCCGCTTGCCGCGGTCGCGGTCGCCGCCGCAGCCGAACACGCACCACACACGGCCGCGACTGTGGGCGCGCAACGCGCTCAACGCCTGTTCCAAGGCGTCGGGGGTATGGGCATAATCCACCACCACCCGCGGCGCGGCGCCGCCGCCGAAGCACTGCATGCGGCCGGTCACCGCCTGCAAACGGCCGAGCCGGCGCAAGGCCTCGTCGAAACCGATGCCCATGATCAACAGCGTGGCGAGCACCGCCAGCACGTTGCTGGCGTTGAACCGGCCGAGCAGCGGCACCCGCACTTCACCCTCGCCCCACGGGCTGTGCACGGTCAGTTGCATGCCGTCGTCGTCGAGCTGCACTTCGCGCGCCTGGACATGGGCGATGGTCGATGCCACCGCGCTCTCCAAACCGTAACTCACGCCCATCACGTCCGAACGAAGATTGGCCAGCAGTTCTCGGCCGAACGCGTCATCGCCGTTGACCACCGCGTAACGCAAGCCGGGCAGATGGAACAGTCGCCGCTTGGCGGCGCCGTAGGCCGCCATGTCGCCGTGGTAATCCAAATGATCGCGGGTGAGATTGGTGAACACCGCTACGTCGAAGGCCACCGCGTTGACCCGGCCCTGATCCAAGGCATGCGACGACGCCTCCATCACCACGCTGCGCGCGCCGGCGTCACGCAGCCGCGCAAGCAGGGCATGTACGCTTACCGCGTCCGGCGTGGTCAGCGTGGCGCTGGCCAAATCGCCGACCAGGCCGTTGCCCACCGTGCCGATGATGGGCCTGGAATCCTCTGCGTGAGGTGTTGTCCTATGGCCGTTTTCCATCACGGTGCCGAACAGCACGGTAGTCAATTTACCCGGCGGCAGGCGTAACTGCTCCCGCGTGAACCGGCTGACAGCCTCGGAACATGGCAGCCATTGGTCGGCGAGCCGCGCGATGAAATCCATTTGCGCCGCGCTGGCATCGCCGGGCGGTACGCCGGGTTTC
>CAKKSB010000132.1:14067-24199 GCA_919903055.1 Gammaproteobacteria bacterium
CCGATGATGCCGCAGGGACCCGCTTCGCTATGCAGCGCCTGGGCGAGATAGTGGCTGCACGAGGTCTTGCCGTTGGTGCCGGTGATGCCCACCATGAACAAGTCGCGGGAGGGCTCGCCGAAAAACCGTTCGGCGATCAGGCCGGCGCGCTGGGCGAGATCGACCACCGGAATTTGCGGCACGTCGCCGATGAAGGGCGGCAGGGACGGCGCCTCGCCGGCGGCGATTTCATAAACCACCGCCACCGCGCCCTGGGCCACCGCGTCGCCGATGAAATCGTGGCCGCGGCTGCGCAATCCGGTACAGGCGAGAAATAGACTGCCCGGCCGCACTTGGCGGCTGTCGAGGCTGACACCGCGCACCGCGCGCTCCATCAGCGCCGGCACGGCGGCGATGTCGCGCAGCAATTCACTGAGCGGGGGGAGCGAGTTGGTGGCGTGCCGCGCGGCCATCATAATATTCCCACTTGCGCCACGGTCTGGGGTTTGAAGACCGGCAGGTCGTCGGGCGCGACGTCGAGCAGGCGCAGCGCGCCGCTCATCACCCGCCCGAACACCGGCGCCGCCACCAATCCGCCGTAATATTCATCGCCGCGCGGATCGTTGATCACCACCACCATCGCCAGGCGCGGATTGCTGGCCGGCACCATGCCGGCGAATAACGACAGGTAACTGTCTTCCGCGTAACCGCCCACTCCGGATTTACGCACCGTGCCGGTCTTGCCGGCGACCCGGTAACCCGGTACTCGCGCCGCGCCGCCGGTACCTTTCTCGCTGGTCGCCACTTCGAGCATGGCCACCAATTGCCGGGCGACCTTCTCGCTCATCACCCGCTCGCCATCGCGCGGCTGCGCCACCGGCAGCAGCGATACCGGCTTGAGTACGCCGCCACTGGCCAAGGCCGCGTAGGCGCGGGTCAATTGCAAGGTGGTGGCCGACAGCCCGTAGCCGAACGAAAACGTGACGCGGTCGATGGGATACCAGCGATGAAAATCCGGCAAGGAACCCAGGGCTTCGCCGGGAAGATTGCCGCCGCTCAGCGTGCCCAGACCCATCGCGGAAAATTTCCGCCACACTTGTTCGGGGGGAAGGGAAAGGGCGAGTTTGCCGGTGCCGACATTGCTCGACTTGGCGATAAGTGTGGTCACGTCGATGAGGCCGTAGTCATGCACGTCGCGGATGGTGTTGGGCCCGACCCGCAAGGTGCCCGGCGTGGTGTCGAGCAAGGTGGTGGGCTGGTATTGGCCTGATTCCAAGGCCACCGCCACGGTGAAAGGCTTGACCGTGGAACCGGGCTCGTACAAATCGGTGGCGGCGCGGTTGCGATAATGATCGCTGCGCAAGCTGTCGCGGTTATTGGGGTTGAAGGCCGGCTGATTGACCATCGCCAGCACTTCGCCGGTCCTCACGTCCAGCACCACCGCCGAACCGGATTTGGCGCGATTGGTCTGCACCGCGGCCTTGAGTTCGCGGTAGGCGAGGTATTGGATGCGGCGGTCGATGCTGAGGGCGAGGTCGCGGCCGGGCACCGGTTCGTTGATGCGCTCGACGGTTTCGACGATGCGGCCGAGGCGGTCCTTCACCACCCGCATGCTGCCCGGCGTGCCGTGCAGCACCGATTCGAAACTGCGTTCCAAGCCTTCCTGACCGGCGTCGTCGACATTGGTGAAGCCGATGAGATGCGCGGCCACTTCGCCGGCCGGATAATAACGCCGGTATTCGCGTTGAATGGAGACGCCCGGAATACCCAGCGCCATCACCTGTTCCGCCAATTCCGGCTGCACATGGCGTTTGAGGTAGACGAATTCCCGCGTCGCGTTGCGCTCGATGCGCTCTTTCAGCCAGGCGCGATTGACGTTCAAAGCCTTGGCCAATTGTTTCCACTCGTCGCGCGCCGCCAACAAGTCCTGGGGATTGGCCCAGATCGAATCCACCGGCGTGCTGATCGCCAGGGGTTCGCCGTGGCGGTCGGTGATCATGCCGCGATGGGCGGGAATACTCACCACCCGCAGATGGCGCGCGTCACCCTGCCCTTGCAAGAATTCTTTATGGAGGATTTGCAAATCCACCGCGCGCCAAATCAAGCCCGCCACCACGGCGAGCATGATGCCGAGCAGCGTGATGCGCCGGCCGCGATAACTGGCTGTCCCTGCTTTGCCGGTCACGGTTTCAACACCACCACTTGATTGGGTTCAGGGATTTCCATACCCAGCTTGGCGCCGGCGATACCTTCGACGCGGCCATGGGTTGCCCACGTGCTCTGCTCCAACTGCAACTGTCCCCACTCGATATCCAGATCATCGCGGCCCTTTTGCAAGGCCTGCAACTCGACGAA
Source organism: Gammaproteobacteria bacterium (assembly GCA_919903055.1). GTDB lineage: Bacteria > Pseudomonadota > Gammaproteobacteria > DRLM01 > DRLM01 > CAKKSB01. Next base: position 16,402 of record CAKKSB010000132.1, read on the forward strand.
CAATTTACGGCTCTGATGCTTGGCGTAGACCACGCCCACCGCCGAAATCAGCACGCACACCAACAGTCCCGCCACAATGCGCGACCGCCGCGGACCCGCACCACGTTTTGTCACTCGCTCCATCATGACGCGTGGATTCATACCCGTTCCGCCACGCGCAATACCGCGCTGCGGGCACGGGGGTTGTCTCGCACTTCCGCCTCCGCCGGGAAGCGCGCCTTGCCGACGGCCCGCAAGGTAGGTTGCGCGGCATCCGGCAACAACGGCAGATGACGCGGCAGGTCTTCACCGCGCACTTCGCGGCGCAGATAACGCTTCACGATGCGATCTTCCAGCGAATGAAAACTGATCACCGCCAAACGGCCGCCTGGCACAAGCATCCGCACCGCCTGCGGCAGACTCGTCTGCAACGCCTCCAACTCGCCGTTGATGTAAATGCGGACGGCTTGAAAGGCACGGGTGGCCGGATGTTTGTCACGTTCCCAGGCGGGGTTGGCCACGGTAACGATTTCTGCCAATTGCGCCGTGGTGGTGATGGGCGCCGCGGTGCGCGCCTGCACGATGGCGCGTGCGATGCGTTTGGCGTAGCGCTCCTCGCCGTACGTCTTCAACACGTGAGCGATATCGGTTTCACGGGCGCGGGCCAGCCAGGCCGCGGCGCTTTCACCTTGACTGGGGTCCATGCGCATGTCGAGTGGACCGTCGCGCAAGAAACTGAAGCCGCGCGCCGGGTCGTCCAATTGCGGCGACGATACGCCGAGGTCGAACAACACCCCGTCCAGCTTGCCCGCCACGCCGGCGGTCTCCGCGATAAATTCCAACATGGCAAATGTACCTTGTTGAATAGTGAAGCGCCGGTCCATCGCCAGCCGCTCCTTGGCCACTTGCACCGCTTGAGGATCCCTGTCCATGGCAATGAGCCGCCCGTGTTCGCCAAGGCGGCCCAAGATCGCCGCGGCATGACCGCCCCGTCCGAAGGTGGCGTCCATATAGATACCCGAGGGGCGGACCTGCAAGGCCTCCACCACCTCTTGCAACATGACCGGGTGATGGCTGTGCACGTCACTCATGGGCGTCAGAGGGAAAGCGATTCCAACTCCGCCGGCAAGGGATGCTCGCCATCCTCCTCCGCCAACCACCGCTCACGACTCGCATCCCAACTCGCCTCATTCCACAATTCAAATTTATTACCCTGCCCGATCAGCACCACCCGTTTGTCGATCTCCGCGAATTCACGCAAAGGCGGCGGCAATAGAATCCGCCCCGCGCCGTCGATCTCCACCTCGGTGGCATGCCCGATCAACAAGCGCTGCAAACGGCGAGCTTGCGGGTTGAAGCTCGGCAGCTTGACCAGCTTGCGCTCGATCACTTCCCACTCCGGCAGGGGATACAGCAACAGGCAATGATCACGATCCACGGTGATCACCAATTGGCCATTACACATTTCCTGCAAACGATCGCGATACCTGGCCGGCATCGCCATGCGACCTTTAGTATCCAGATTGAGTGCGTTGACCCCGCGAAACACCCTGCGCCTCCCGTGAGTGAATCACCACTGTGACCCACTTTGCCCCACTTCGATACACTATAGGTAGCCGCATGCCTTGGTGTCAAGGAAATTTAAGACTCAATTCACGCGATTCCTGCTGTACTGACAGGCACTTAGAGCAACATTGATCAGCAGGTTGCACGAAAAATCCCTGACAAAGAACGCGCTGAAATCATGAGCTTGAAAGGGCTAGTTTTGGTAAGAACTTAAGAGTGGGCGCGGGTGGCGCTCGTTCGACGTGGAGAAAAGTGGGAAGAAAAAAAAGGAGTCGGCCGGTAAGCCGGGTTCTGTCGTGGACAGTCATTCGTCTGCGATACGCGTCGCCGCGTACCTCTAGCGACCTACCCGGGGACAACGCGGGCCGCGTCCAAGTCCCCCTATTTGGTCTTGCTCCGGGTGGGGTTTACCGTGCCGCGGTGTGTTGCCACCCGCGCGGTGCGCTCTTACCGCACCATTTCACCCTTACCTGCCCCTCGCGGGACATCGGCGGTATCATTTCTGTGGCACTTTCCGTAGGCTCGCGCCTCCCAGGCGTTACCTGGCACCCTGCCCTATGGAGCCCGGACTTTCCTCCATATCCCGAAGGATACAGCGACTGTCTAGCCGACTCCGATACATAAGGTACAAGCAGCAAGTAGCAGTAGCAAGTTAAAAAAACCTCTATCGGTTTTTTCTTGCCCCTTGCTACTCGTCGCTTGTTACTGCTTTTATCTTGACCGCCTGATCATAAAGCCGATTACGCTTTTCCCCGGTGATTTCCGCCGCCAAGGCCACCGCTTGCTTGAGCGGCAGCGCCGCCAGCAACAGGCTCAGCACCCGCCGGCTTTCCTCGTTCAACGCGTCGGACGATCGCGACTCCGCACCGCGCACCAATACCACCAACTCGCCTTTTTGCTGATCGCCGTCATGTCGCACCCACTCGGCCAGTTCGCCGAGCGGCGCGACGCGGATGGTCTCGTATAACTTGGTCAGTTCCCGCGCCAGCACCGCCTCGCGTCCGGCGCCGAAGATCTGCGCCATATCGTCCAAGGCCGCGACGATACGGTGGGGCGCCTCGTAAAAAATCAGCGTGCGCGGATCGGCCTGCACGTCGGTCAAACGCGCGCGCCGCGCCGTCGCTTTGGCGGGCAAAAAACCCTCGAAGGAAAAGCGGTCGGTGGGCAGACCCGAGGCCGACAAGGCGGCGATCAACGCGCTCGCCCCCGGCACGGGAATCACCCGCGCTCCTGCTAGATGGGCGGCGCGGACCAAATGATAACCAGGATCGCTCAGCAGCGGCGTGCCCGCGTCGCTGATGAGGGCGATGGCCTCGCCGGCATGCAGCCGCGCGACCAATTTCTCCGCCTGCTGCCGCTCGTTGTGTTCGTGCAGCGCGACCATCGGCGTGGCGATAGCGAAATGCCGCAGCAGCGGCGCGCTGTGGCGGGTGTCTTCCGCCGCGATCACGCTCACGCCGCGCAACACTTCCACCGCCCGCGGCGACATATCGCCCAAATTTCCAATGGGCGTCGCCACCACGTACAACCTGCCCGCCACGATTGACACCTGTGTGTGCCCCACCGATACTGTGCCCCCGTGATCGTTAAAACACTCTGTTTCGCCGCCGCCCACACCCGCGGCCAAGGCGTTCGCCAAGCTACACCATGAAACCACTCTCCACAATCCGCCGCGGCCTGCTTTACGTCGCCGTCTTCCTGATTACCGTGAGCGCCTGCGCCGCCGCCGAACAATCCAGCCAATCCGACACCGCCTTGCTGGAAAAAGCGCGCAACGCCGAACGCGGCGGCAGCTACGCGGTGGCGGCCCGGGAATATTTGAATCTCGCCACCGTCGGCGACCCGGCGGCGCGTTACGAATATCTATTGAAGGCGGCCGAGGCCTTTTATCGCGGCAGTTTCCTGGCCCAGGCCAAAAATACCTTGGCCTCGCTACCGGCACCGACGCTCACTCCGCAACAGCTGGCCCGGCGGCAGACTCTGGTGGCGGCCATTGCCATCGCCGAACGCGATCCCGCCGCCGCGCTCAAGAACACCGACGCCGCCGACTCGAACGCGGAGATCCATCAGCTGCGCGCCATGGCCTACACCCAAACCGGCAAGCCGCTGGAATCGGTACGCGAGCGGATCGCCCTGACGCCGTTGTTGACCGACCCGAATGCGATCCGCCGCAATAATCAACAACTGTGGCAATCCCTGCTTGGTCTGCCGCAATCCGCGCTGGAAAATCTCCGCCCCGCGCCGCCGCCGGACACCCTCAACGGCTGGCTGGCGTTGTTGCGCATCGTCAAAACCCCGCCCGCCCAAGGCTTCGGTATCGAGCAACGCATCGACGAATGGCGGCGCCTTTATCCGCAACATCCCGCCACCGCCGACCTGATCGATTCCCTGCTGGCGCGCCAGCCCGAGCGGCTGAACGGCAAACAACCCCGGCACATCGCCCTGTTATTACCGCTGAGTGGCGCTTTCGCCACGGCGGCGGAAGCGGTGCGCGACGGTTTTCTCGCCGCCTATTTTCAACGCGAGCAGACCGCCTATCAGCCGGTCATCCAAATCTACGACAGCGGTGAAAACCCCGCTCAGGCGGCGCAGCTCTACGCCCGCGCGGTCGCGGACGGCGCGGACTTCGTGGTGGGGCCCTTATCGAAGGAAGGCGTGACCGCGCTGCGGCAATACACCGCGCTCAGCGTGCCCGCGCTCGCTCTCAATTACAGCGACGACAGCCAGCCCGCGCCCGCTAATTTTTTCCAATTCGGCCTTGCTCCCGAAGACGAGGCCCGCCAAGTCGCGGAACGGGCCTGGCTGGACGGTCATGTCCAGGCCTTGGCCATCGTGCCCGCCGGCGAATGGGGCGGCCGGGTACTGCGCGCCTTCCAGGAACATTGGCAGCAACTGGGCGGCCGGCTGGTGGCGGCTCAAAATTACGAAACCAACGCCAATGATTTCTCGGCGCCGCTGCGCCGCTTGCTCAATATCGACGCCAGCGAAAACCGCGCGCGCGCCCTGCGCGCGGCCTTGCAAACCGACCTCAAGTCAGAACCGCGGCGCCGCCAGGACGCGGACTTCGTCTTCATGGCCGCCTTTCCGCGCCAGGCCCGGCAAATCCCCTCGCAACTGAAATTTTTCTATGCCGGTGATCTGCCGGTGTATACCACCTCGCACATTTACGAAGGCCGCGCGGACCCCGGTCAAGACCGCGATCTCGACGGCGTGAGCTTCACCGACATTCCGTGGTTGCTGGATGACCAGGCCCTGCCCTTGCGCGATGCCGTCGAGCAAGCCTGGCCAGGCCAGGCCGGCCTGCGCCGTCTCGCGGCGCTGGGCGCCGACGCGTTTCGGCTCATCCCTTATCTGGATTCGCTGCGGAGTTCGCCCTATGAAGAGTTTTCCGGCGCCACCGGCCGTTTGACCTTGGACGCCAACAACCGGATACACCGCGCGCCGTTGTGGGCACGCTTCAGCAAGGGTGTACCCAAACTCTTGCCGCCCGCCGCGCCGCAATGAACACTCGCCCGCCGCCGGGCCAAAAAGGCCGCGAGGAGGAAGAACGGGCTTGGCGTTATCTGCTGGCGCAAGGCTGCAAAGCGCGGGAACGCAACTACCGTTGCCGTCACGGTGAAATCGACTTGATCATGGATGACGGCGAGGCCTTGGTGTTTATCGAGGTGCGTTACCGGGCGCATCCTCGTTTCGCCGGCGGCGCCGAAAGCGTCGACCGCCGTAAACAAGCCAAACTCGTCGCGACGGCGCAGCATTATTTACAGGGGCACCGCGAGTTGGCGCGGCGGCCGGCGCGCTTCGATGTGGTCGCCCTCGCGCCCGGCGACGAACTTAACGGTATCGAATGGATCAAAAACGCGTTCCATGACTAAAATCCATCTCAAAATGAATCACCGCGTTTTTTGAATAGGCTCTTCACCCTCATCCCCCTCTCCCCAGCCCCTCGCCCACGAAGGGCGACGGGTAAAGAGGGCTGCATGGTCGTTAAAACGTCCCCTCTCCCCCTGGCGGGAGAGGGACAGGGAGAAGAGGGATAGTTTTGAGATAGGTTCTAAGCATGATGTATTGATGTATTTATGAAAGGAGTTAGACCTTGAAAACCAATAAGCACATGACATCTAGCCTGGCGGCGCTGACCTTGATCGCCGTCCTCGCGGCAGGCCTGCAAGGTTGCGCGGTGGTGGCGGTGGGCGGCGCCGGCGCCGCGGTGGCCACCGATCGCCGCAGCGCCGGCGCCATGGTGGATGATCAAGCCATCGAATTGAAGATCAACAACGCCCTGTTCAAGAATGATCAATTGAGCAAACAAGCCCACATCAATTTCACCAGCTACGGCGGTGTAGTACTGCTTACCGGCGAAGCGCCCAGCGAGGCTTTGCGCGACAACGCGGTGGAACTCGTCCGTCATGTGGACAATGTGCGCCGCGTCCACAACGAAATCATTATCGCCGCACCCAGCCCCATCAAATCGCGCAACCAGGACGCGTGGATCACCACCAAGGTGAAAACCAAATTGATCGCCACCAAAGAGGTCAGCGCCAACAGCGTCAAAGTGGTGACCGAAAACGGTTCGGTTTATTTAATGGGACTGCTCACCCGCGCCGAGGCCGACGCGGTGACCGAGGTGGCGCGCAACGTCGACGGCGTCAGCCGCGTCGTCACGCTTTTCGAATATCAAGATTAATCGCGCGCCGTGTCCGCTGTTCCCTTAAATCCGGCCGTGCTCGAGGCGCTGCGGCATGTAGCGGGCGCGGACCAGGTCCTCACCGATCCCGCCGACTGTTGGCCCTACGGCTATGACAATAGCCGGCGCCATGCCCTGCCGCAGGCGGTGGTGTTCGCCACCACCCACGAGCAGGTGCGCGACATCGTGCGTCTGTGCCATCAACACGAGGTGCCCCTGGTGGCGCGCGGCCGCGGCACCGGCACCACCGGTGCCACCGTGCCGCTGTACGGCGGCGTGGTGCTGGCGCTGGAACGCATGGACCGCATCCTGGTCGTCGATCCCGCCAACCGGGTGATGGTGGTGGAACCCGGCGTCACCAATCAGGCGGTGCAGGACGCCGCGGCGCAACACGGTTTCTTCTGGCCGCCCGATCCGACCAGCGCGGCCTTTTGCAGCGTGGGCGGCAATCTCGCCTACAACTCCGCCGGACCGCGCGCGGTGAAATACGGCACGCCGCGCGAAAACACCTTGGGCTTGCGCGCCGTCACCGGCAGCGGCGCCGAAATCCGCACCGGCGTGTACACCACCAAGGGCGTGGTGGGTTACGACCTCACCCGTTTGTTGATCGGCTCGGAAGGCACGCTGGCGATCATCACCGAAGCCACCTTGAAACTCACGCCGCTTCCGGAAACCCGCCGCACCCTGCAAGCCGCGTACGCCGACATGCACGGCGCGGCACGCGCGGTGTCGCGCATCATGGCGCAGGCGGTGACGCCCTGCGCGCTGGAGTTCATCGACGGCCGCGCCATCGAGATGATCCGCGCTTACGCGCAGGCTCCCTTGCCCAGCGGCGCGGGCGCGATGCTGATGATCGAAGTGGACGGCCAGCATGCGGCCATCGACGCCGCGGCGGACAGCGTGGCGCGCGCCGCGCAAGGCCAAGGTTTGCTGGAGATCATCGCCGCGCGCGGCAAGGAAGAAACCGCCGCGCTGTGGGCGACCCGCAAGGCCTTGTCGCCGGCCTTGCGCACCATCGCGCCGAAGAAGATCAACGAAGACGTGGTGGTGCCGGTGTCGCGCATGGCGGAATTGATCGGCGGCCTTGAGCAATTGGCGCGGGAATTCGCCATCACCATCGTCAATTTCGGCCACGCCGGCAACGGCAATATCCACGTCAATCTCTTGGTCAATCCCGACGACCCGGCGGAAATGGCGCGGGCCGAGCATTGTCTCGACCGGGTCTTCGATCTGGTGCTGAAACTGCAAGGCACTTTGTCGGGTGAACACGGCGTCGGCATCGAAAAACGCGACTTCGTCGCTCGCGAGATCGAGCCCGAGACCTTGGAATTGATGCGCGCGATCAAACGGCTGTTCGATCCGCGGGCGATACTCAATCCCGGCAAGATGTTTCCCGCCGAGAAATAAACTCGCCGGCCACACGCGGACCGCCGTGTATTCCGTTACTTCACCACTTTCAATTTCGGTTTACCCGACGTGTCGATCGGCGAATGCGGCCCATCGGGCGGCGCGCCGCCTTCGTCGCGGAACATCATACCTTCGCCGTTTTCCCGCGCATAGATGGCGACC
>CAKKSB010000132.1:24209-27705 GCA_919903055.1 Gammaproteobacteria bacterium
ACCGCCCACGGCGGAATGCTGACCTGCATCGCCGCACCGCCGAAACGCGCGTTGAAACCCACCTCGTCATTACTGAGGCGCAACTGGTTCACCGCGCGCGGACTGATATTGAGCACGATCTGACCGTCCCGCACATGCTGGGTCGGCACCACGATACCTTCCACCGTCGCGTCCACCACGATGTAGGGCGTCATGTCGTTATCGACTATCCATTGATACAAGGCGCGGATCAAATAAGGCCGGCTCGACGTCATTTTTTGCAAGACATACTCCTGTACCGCGGTTTCCTGACAACCTGTTCATGATCCCGATCAAGAGAAGAGCAACGTGAAGGGTTCCCAGCGCAAGGCATCGACCGAAAAAGCGCGTATACATAGAGTATGTGAGCATTTTGAGGACGATGTTAACGCCGCGATGCGCCCTTCAGCGAAATCATGAACAGGTTCTTACACTGATTACAGCTTGCGCATCCCTTATCTAGTATACGCACCACATATAACCGGTCCAGGGCGCTCATAAAATAAAAAACCGCCGCGGGCCGTTCGCCCGCGGCGGTCGTAGCGATCACGGCGCTTGGCTTATTTGCCGTTCTTCAACAAGAAACGATCATGCTGATCTTGCACCGGACGGGCATTCATGGCGTAGAGCGCCTTGAACGCGTCGATCTGCGCTTGAGACACCTCGATGGTATCGGTCAGCACATTCCAGCGCACGCCTTCGGAACAGGGCGGGGTGGTGAGCGAACCGATGTAATGGCTGTAATCTTTAGCCTTGGGCAATAGATCCTGCGGATTGAGGCTGGCGCCTTTCACTTCGGTCTCGCCGGCTTCCTTGGGCATGTTGTCGAACACCGCCTTGAGCGCGGCGTTTTCCTTGCCGGGCTTCATGAACACGCCGACCACCGCCAATTTGCCCTTATCGCTTTTGTGGACCAAGTGCACTTCCATGTCATAACTCTTACCCTGCGCGGTGTGTTCGCTGGGAGCATGGAAATGGAACTGCAACAGCTTGTATTCATCACCATGGAGCTTGATGGTCCCCGCACCTTCCAACCCTACTTGGATGGTATGGCCATTGTTGATCACTTTCAGCGGCACAGCCTTGTAATTGAAATCGATAGGATTGAGATCGGCCTTGATGGCGTCGTCAATATCGATCGGGGATTGCGATTGACCTACTTTGCACAAAGCGAATTCTTGCTTCAGGTCGCCCCAATGCTCGGCACTGGCCTCACCCGTGTATCCCCAATGAACATCATGTCCTTTACCTTTGTCGTGTGCGTCATGGCCGGCTTTTTCGGCGGCATACGTGTTAAACGACAGAGCCAGCGCCCCCAGCAGGGCCAACGAGCCAATCCTTCCCATGATTTTCCCCTCAGTTATTGTCGATAAAGACTCAGTCTGACTTCCGTCCGTTTTCTCCGAAACGAAAACGGAGCCCGTCATTATCTCTATTTTTTTTATTTTTACTAGCCCGGCGCGGTCGCCGCAAAGAGACACTAACGGCGCAGTTCTTTTTCCGCCGGGGTGAGACTTTGTTTAAAACCGGCGCGGGCGAACAAACGCTCGCTGTACTTCTGCAAGGCTTTGGCTTGGGAGGGTAATTCAATATCGAAATTCGGCAGGCGCCACAACAGAGGACCGAGCGTGCAATCGGCCAAGGTGAGATCCTCGCTCATGAAAAAAGTTTTTTGATCGAAAACCGGCGCGATCACCGTGAGGCCTTCACGAATGATTTTACGGGCCTGGGCGGCGGCTTTGCCGTCCTCGCCGATCAAATCGGGCAACAAGCTGTACCAATCCTTCTCCATGCGATGCACGTACAGTTTGATGCGTGCCCGCGACACGGGGTCCACCGGCAGCAGAGGCGGATGCGGATAACGCTCGTCCAGATACTCCATGATGATTTGCGCGTGATAAAGCACTAAATCGCGATCGACCAGGGTGGGCACCGCGCCGTAGGGACTGAGATCGCTCAGGTCCTCCGGCATCACATCACCGTTGACATTGAAGATGTCGACGCTGATGCCTTTTTCCGCCAACACCAGACGCACCCGGTGGCTTTGCAGGCAAGTGGCTCGGGAATATAAAGTCATGACTGGTCTTCTGCTGGCCGAAATCACCATGGGTACCTCTCTCATCTCACACCTCGAAGGCTCATCGCGGAGCCCTGTAGATTACCGCGCCCATCAGCACGTCACGCAAAAAGACAAACCGGGCCGTTGCCGTTCCCGATCGTCGGGAAGAAGCGTGATTATACCGTATAGCGTGTTGAGCGTGTGGAAAGCGCCGCGCCGGACCGGTTGCTCGGCTTGTGCACGCACCCTGCATCCGTATTTAACAAAAGCAACGGCGTGATATTTCCTACACGTCCCCTCTCGATCTCAACCAGCGAGTCACCGCGAATCGCGCGATCAAAAACCCCGTGTCTCACGGATACGTTCATAAGCCGACCTGATTTGGTGCGTCCGCTCGGTAGCCATTTTCATCATTTCTTCCGGCAAACCCTTGGCCACCAGCTTATCGGGATGATGCTGGCTCAGTAAACGCCGGTAAGCTTTTTTGATGTCCTCGTCACCGGCCTCAGCCGTGACATTCAAGGTCGCGTAAGCATCGGCCAGCGAGGGCTTGTTGGTTTGCGCCGCACGTCCCGCGCCCGCGTCAAAACCGCGCGCGGCGGCGATCATCCCTTCAAGCTGTCCGAACTCCGCCGCGCTGAATCCCAATTCACCACTCACCCGCAGCAACAAGATCCGTTCGGCGGGATGCATCACGCCATCGGCGTAAGCGGCCTGCAGCAGCACTTCCAAAAACATCCGCAGTAAACTGCGCCGCCGCTGACATTCCTGCTTGAATTGCGCCAAAATTTGCTGCAAGGGAAAGTCGGCGCGTTTACCTTCGTTGAAGAGACGCATCGCCGCCTGCTTCAATTCGGGACCCAGATTCAAACGCTCCATCACCCGCCGGGCGATTTCGATTTCATCCTGGCACACCCGCCCGTCGACCTTGGCCACGTGGCCCATCACCGAAAAAGTCGCGGTGAAAAACGCCGCTTGCACCCGCTGCTGATCGCCGGGATTCAAACCGCCGTGCAGAACATGCAGCGTGTATTCGGCGGCCTTGCGATCGACGCCGTGGCCGAGAGCCGCCCCCACCAACGCGCCCAGGGGCCCGCCTATCAAAAAACCCATCGCGCCGCCCAGCGCTTTTCCCCACCAACTCACGTTAGCCTCCCAAGCTGTAGAACGATTCTGAAAAACTCATTGATCAAACGCGCAGCGGAAATCTCTTCGCTAAAGCTCGGCGTTGACGATCCGGCAACATGCATTAACCTGAAAAATGCCATTGACCACGGAGGACACACAGGAAAAAAGCCAGGACTCCACGCCCCCGGCGAAGTCACCCGACAGGTGAACTCGCCCAATACCGCAACATCCTAATTCTCCGTGTCCTCCGTGTCCTCCGTGTCCTCCGTGTCCTCCGTGTCCTCCGTGTCC